>CAKPGL010000002.1 GCA_934154785.1 uncultured Bacilli bacterium
TCATAATGGCGGAGCAGGAGGGATTTGAACCCTCGCACCAGGTTTCCCCGATCTACACCCTTAGCAGGGGCGCCTCTTCAGCCTCTTGAGTACTACTCCGGACTACATGTATAATTTTACATTATCTACTAATGATTGTCAATATAATTTGCATAATTTTTCTTAATAGACAAATATGGTTTTTGGTGTTATAATTTTAGTAGGAGGCGTACATATGGCAAAATTTTGTCCAAACTGTGGTAAGGAAGTAAGAGAAACAGATAATAATTGTTCTAATTGCGGTCAACCACTAAAAATAAATAATTATAATAATACTAATAATAACTATTCAAACAATACTAATCAAAGATCTAAAATAGCAGCGGGTATACTTGGAATATTTTTAGGAGCCTTTGGTATTCATAATTTTTACTTAGGATATAATGGTAAAGCTTTAGGACAATTACTATTGACAGTTCTAAGTTGTGGAGTACTTTCTTTTGTATCTGGAATTTGGGGCTTAGTTGAAGGAATTATGATTTTAACAGGTTCTATTTCTGTTGATGCTGATGGTGTACCATTAAAAGATTAATAAACAGTATTATAATTGTAATCATCATAGTTTTTATGATGATTGCTTTATTTTTAAATAGAATTCCTTGTATATTTAAAAGTTTATTAAATATAAATTGTCCAACTTGTGGTATGACTAGAGCATTTTTAAATTTACTTGAAGGTAATTTGTTAGAGGCGTTATCTTACAATATATTATGTATTCCATGTCTAATATTTTTTATCTATTATATAAGTATTACACTTATTAGTATTATAAAAAAAGATGATAACCCTTTAATTAATTTTGAAAATAGGTTAGGTAAACACTATAAAATAATTATTATTGTCCTTATCATTAATTTTATAATTAAAAACATTTAAAAAGAGGCTAAATTAATAGTCTCTTTATTCATATAATTGTTGTTTTAATGAATCAATATTTTCATTCATAATAGTTATATAATCTTTACCAGCTTTAATTTCTGTTTCATCTAAACTAGAAAGCGTATGGAATTCAACTAAATCAACTTTAGTATCTTTAATTAATTCGTTAATCGAATCACTAACATCTTCATTCTTTAAAGTATAGATATATTTTAGTTTTCCACTTTTAATCATTTCTTTTACAGTCTCAATATTTTTGTCTGCAGAATTATCAGTTCCTTCTAATGATATTACATCTAAGCCATATTTAGTTAAATACTTTAATAAATCATTAGATACTACAATAGTTTTACTATTAGCATTTTGAATCATTAATTGTGTTTTAGCGTCTATTTGTGATACATTTATTTTTAATTGATTGTAATTGTCTTCTATTTCTTTTATTAAATATTGATTTGTAACATACTCTTCAAAGCCATTTTTAATATTTTGTGCAGTCATCAAGAAGTTGGCAGGGTCTAACCACATTTCTTCCATACGATAAGTATATTCAATACTAGAAGAAGCATCAATTATTTTTAAATTTTTATTATATGTTAGCATTGGTTTAATATAATTTTTTTCATTACTTAAACCATTAAATATAAATAAATCACAATCACTATAATCTTCTAACTGTTTATCTGTTAAGTTATATTTATTAATAACAATACCAGTTGGATATATACTTTCAATAGTAGCGTTTTTACCATATAATTCTTCAGTAATATATTTTATAGGATAAGCAGAGGTGTAAATTAAAATATCTTCCATAGTATCTCTTTTTAAACATCCTGTAGTTATAAATATCATAGCGGTCATTAAAATAGCTAGAATTTTTTTCATTTTATTTCTCCTTCTTTACTGGATCATATCCACTTGTACCCCAAGGGTTACATTTTAATATTCTTTTAATTGTTAGAATAGAACCTTTAATGCTTCCATATTCGTTAATAGCGTCAATACCATATTGTGAACAAGTAGGTAAGTGGCGACAAGAATGGTGCCAAGGCCCTGGTACTTTTTGATAGATTTTTATTAGTCCAATTAAAACTCTTTTCATAATCATCGATATCATTATACTAAATTTTAAAAAAAAAGTAAAATATGTGTACTTATATATTTAAATTTTGATATAATGTTTACAGGTGAATTTTATGACAGTACTAGAAAAGTTTAATATAGATACTAAACATAAATCTTTGTATGAAGAAGCATTTACGCATACTTCTTACGCTAATGAACATAACTTGGTAAGTTATGAACGTTTAGAATACTTAGGTGATGCTGTATTAGAACTTATAATGAGTGAATATTTATATAAAAATACTGAATATGAAGAAGGAATGATGACTAAGTTACGTTCACATTATGTATGTGAAAATGCCCTTTACGAGTATTCAATGCGTTTAGGTCTAAACGAGTTTCTTTTGCTTGGACACGGTGAAGAAACAACTGGTGGAAGAACTAGAAAAGCTATTGTAGCGGATATATTTGAATCATTTACAGGTGCTCTTTTTTTAGATCAAGGAATTAATTATGTTAAAGACTTTATTTATAAAAATGTTATTCCCCTTATTGAAAATAAGCAAGTTGAGTTTTTTAGTGATTATAAATCAATTCTACAGGAGTATGTTCAAACAGATCGTCGTAGTTTAGAATATGACGTTATTGATGAAGAAGGACCTAGTCACAATAAAGTATTTACAGTAGTTGTTAAGATAGATGGTATAGTATATGGCAAAGGAGTTGCTCATTCTAAAAAAGAAGCTGAACAAGAAGCAGCTCACGATGCTCTAAAGAAGGCTCAAAATGTTAAATAAAGATATGATAGAAGATATCTTTTTTAATGAAATTATTAATGAAGCAAATAAGAGTGAAGTATCAATAATAGAAGCAGATAATCTTGAACATTTATATAATATAGGATTTAATGCCTGTATAGAAGGTAAACTTAATTCAGGAAATATTAGTGATTCTAAACCTATTTTGATGATTAATAATAAAAAACAACTAATAAATATGTTAGAAGAGTATATAAATGAAGTAGATAAAACATTTAATTATTTTTCTAATTGTGAATATAAACAGAAAATAAAAGCTTATATGGCTTTTGTATGGAATAATGCTATATACGAAGACTTTGCTAGTCCTTGTACTTATTTAAAAAAACAAATAGATTTTTTAAAAAATCCTAAGTTTGATTTAGGTACTTATAGTTATGCTGATAACATAGATTTTTCTGCTGTAATGAATTCAAAAAATAAATCCGCTATAAATTTATTAAGTGGTAGTAGTATTGTAACTACAGTTAGAAAGCAAGGAATAAAAGCTGAAACACCATTTGTATTTGAAGTAAAGATAACTTCTAAAGATACTAGTAGTGAATATTTATTACCTAGTATTAGTTATGGAATTAGTAATAATGAATGTTACATATACGCTATTCAAGATAAAAATAATTCTAAAGATAGTGTTTTTTCTAAGAGCGTGAATCGTATTCTTTATTCTTTAAATAGTGATATTCTTGATAATGAAAGTTTAGATTATAAGAGTGCTAAAGAAAATAATATTGATGAATATGATAGTTATCATTTAAATAAAGATGATGAAATAATTTATGATTACTTTCCAGAAAATATTAGTAAAGTGTCACCATCAGCGATAATTGCTTTAACTGTATTTTTAGATTCTTTATCAAATATAGGTATGGATAAAGTAAAAGTTGTATCTTGTTTACCAATTCGTTATTATGGTAAAGAAATATTTTATTTAAAGAAACATAAATATATGGTTAATAAAGATAATTTAACTAAAGAAGAAGCAAATAAATTATTATTGGAGTATAAGAAAGAACATTTAAGAATTCAGAGAAATTTATCTGAAAAATTAATTCGTAATTTCCGCCGCTTAGAGCATCACTTTAATAATTGTTTTATATCTTCTTATCCTTTAGAATTAGATGAATACCTACATTTTAGATTTAGAGAGTTTAATTTATCTAATAATTTATTACTAAATAGTATTATAGATAGTAAAGTTGAACATAAAATAAAGTAATAATACTTGTCAAAGTATAAAAAATATTATAGAATAAAAAAACAAGGAGAGATATTATATGGGAAGAGCTTATGAAGTAAGAAAAGCTAGTATTCAAAAAACAGGTGCTGCTAGAGGTAAAATATATTCTATGTACGCTAGAGAAATATATGAAGTTGCTAAAAACGGTGGTACAGAATTAGAATCTAATGTTGCTTTAAAAAGATTAGTTGATAAGGCAAAAAAAGAACAAGTTCCAAGTGATATAATTAAAAGAGCTATTGATAAAGTAAATAGTGGTGCTGATGAAAGTTATTCAACGGTACGTTATGAATTGTTTGGCCCAAGTGGTTCTAATGTGATTGTTGATTGTTTAACTGATAATGTTAATCGTTCTGTTAGTCTTATTAGAGCAGCATTAAATAAAACAAGTGCTAAAATGGGTGCAATGGGTAGCGTAGCATTTATGTATGATAATTTATGTATCGTAAGTTTTAAAGGTTTATCAGAAGAAGAAACTTTAGAAGCATTAATAGAAGCAGGAGTAGATGCTGATATTGAATTACAAGGTGATAGTATTGTTCTTTATGGAAAGCCATCAGATTTATACGCTATTAAAGAAGCTATTTTAGCTAAAAAGCAAGTAGAATTTGATGTTGATGAAATTTCTATGATACCTAAAGATACAGTTAAACTTGAGGGTGAAGCATTAGAAGATTTTCAAAAACTATTAACTTTACTTGATGAAATAGAAGATGTAAATCATGTTTATCATAATGTTGAATTATAATAACTATATTTAAAAGGATCTTTAATTAATCAAAGATTCTTTTTTCTATAATTTGACATAAGAGTATTAAATGATATAATAGTACCTACAGAGGGGGATATGTATGAATTTTAGTAGTCAAGAACATTTAGAATTATATTTAAAAGGATTAAAGGAACTAGGATTTGGTTCACAAGGTGTGGTATATCAAGATAAGAAAAATAATAAAGCTATAAAAATTTATGATTTATTTTTAGATGGCGATGAAGAAGAATATATGTATGATAAGAATGAAATATTAAGATTTAATAATATTGTTAATGATACTTATGTTTTCCCTGAAGACGTAGTATCTATTAATAATAAAGTAGTTGGATACATAAGTAAATATGTACAAGGTAAGTCTTTATATAAAATTAATCCTTTATTAATTAAATTAGATGATTTTACAAATTCTATTAACTCGGTTATAAAAGATACAGATAAATTAACTAGAGAATCAATTGCGACTTATGATGTTATGTATAATATAATGTATATTAATAAAAAGTTTTATATAATAGATACTGATGAATATAGTTATACATTTAAGGATTTAAAACGATTATCAAAAGATAATAATAGTAACTTTGATACTTCTATTAAATATTTCTTAGTAGATTGTTTATTCGATGAATTTGTAGAAAGTTATAAATTGTTATATGAAATGTATAAAGATGATTACTGTGATAGTATAACTTTTTTAAAAGAATTTAAAAAATTACTTAGTGAGTATAATGGTAAAGAAATAAATAAATTACATGAAGTAAAAAATTGTACTAACAAAGAAAAAAGAATAGAAAAATTTATTCGTTACGTGTAACATAAAAGTATTATGAAATAATAAGTTCATAGTACTTTTTTTCTTATTCGTGATATAATAAAAAAGGTGAAGGGTATGAAAAGATTTAATCCTAATATAAATAATGGTTTAAGTAGTGATTTAGTTAAATATCAAATAGAAAATAATAATGTTAATATTGATACTACGGTTCCTACTAGAAGTTATAAAACTATAATATTAACTAATATTTTTACTTTATTTAATACATTAAATTTTATTTTTGCGGTAATTATTTTCTTTACTGGTAGTTATAAAAATTTATTATTTTTAGGTACGGCATTTTGGAATACCCTTATTAGCGTTATTCAAGAAATACGTGCTAAAAGAGAAGTAGATTCTTTAAGACTATTATGTGAACCTAAAGTAACAGTGGTTAGAGATAGTAAAGAAGTTACTATTGGAATAAATGAAATAGTACTTGATGATATAATTAAATTTAAATTAGGTAATCAAGTTATAGTAGATTCTATAATATTAGAAGGTGAAGTTTCTGTAAATGAAGCATTTATAACTGGAGAGTCAGAACCAAAGATATATAAGAAGGGAGATATGCTTCTTTCTGGTAGTTTTATTGTAAGTGGTAGTTGTACAGCTAAAGTAGAACATATTAAGGAAGATAACTATAGTTCTAAGATTTCTAAAGAAGCTAAATATTTAAAAAAGGTTAATTCTATTTTATTAAGTTCTTTAAATAAAATTATTAAAATATTATCTATAGTTATTATACCTTTAGGAACTTTATTATTTTGCAATCAATACTTTTCATTACATAATCCTTTAAATACAGCATTAATTAATACAGTTGCGGCTTTAATTGCTATGATACCAGAAGGATTAGTTCTTCTTACTAGTACAGTACTTGCTGTTAGTGTTATTAGACTTTCTAAAGATAAAGTTTTAGTAAAGCAACTTTATTGTATAGAAACTTTAGCACGTGTAGATACAATTTGTTTTGATAAAACAGGTACTCTTACCTTAGGTGATATGAAAGTAAAAGATGTAGTTTTATTAAATAAAAGATATTCTCTAAATAGCATTATGACAGATATTTGTGGAAATCTTAATAATGATAATGCTACAATGGAAGCATTAAAAAAGTATTTTAAGGGTGATACTTATAATAAGGCTAGTAAAATAATACAGTTTTCTTCTGATAAAAAATATAGTGGTATAGAAGTTAATGGTAATACTTATTTATTAGGAGCACCAGAATTTGTATCAGATTCTTCTATAGATTTATCAAAGTATGAAGATTATCGTGTTTTAATGTTAGTTAAAAAAGATACCAAGAATATACCTATAGGATTAATTTTACTTGAGGATAACTTTAGAACAGATGCTAAAGAAACAATTGATTATTTTATTAATCAGGGAGTAGATATAAAAATAATATCTGGAGATAATCCTAAGACAGTAAAAAGTATTGTTAGTAGATTAGGGTTAAATATTGATAAATATGTTGATTGTAGTAAACTTAGTGATGAAGAATTAATGTCTTGTGTAGATAATACTAATATATTTGGTAGGGTTACACCTTTTCAAAAGAAAATAATTGTTAAGAAACTACAAGAATTAGGTCATACTGTTGCTATGGTAGGTGACGGTGTAAATGATGTTTTAGCACTAAAACAGTCAGACTGTAGTATAGCTTTAGCAAGTGGTAGTACAGCTGCTTACAATGTATCAGATTTAGTATTATTAAATTCTGACTTTACTTCTATACCAAATATTGTAAAAGAAGGAAGAAGAACCATAAATAATATTGAGAAATCTGCTAGTTTATTTATAGTAAAAACAGGTTACGCTGTAATGTTAACATTTATTTTTATGATAATTCCTTTTAATTATCCATTTATTCCAATTCAACTTACTCTTACTAGTTCTCTTACTATTGGAATACCATCTTTCTTATTAGCGTTAGAACCAAATAATGATAAAGTATCTGGTAATTTTTTAACTAATGTATTTAAAAAAGCGTTACCAACATCTTGTATTATAGTTATTCATATTCTTGTTATAACTTTATTACCAATACCTAGTGATCAAAAAACTACTTTATCATTAATAATGGTAGGATTTATAGGATTTACTCATATTTATAGAATATGTAAACCATTAAAACCATTTAATTTAATGATGCTAATTGTACTTATAGGTATATTTATATTTGGAATAGTAGGATTAAATGAATTATTCTCATTAACTATAATAAACTTAAGAATGTTATTAATAATTGTTTTATTGATAATAAATAGTTTAGTAGAATTTAAAATAGTAGATACTACAAATGAGTATTTAAAGAAAAAAAATAATTAAAATAGTAGTTATTTTTTTCTTTTTATATTATAATTATACTGGTGATAGTAAATGAAAAATAAGTATTTGAGTTTTTTTATTCCAATAATAATTACTTTAATTATATGTATTAGTTTTATTGTAACTGTAAATATTAGAATGGATAAATATAATAAAAGACAAGCAGAAATAGAAGAAGCAAATAAAATTAAAGAACAAGATAATCCTGTAATCAAAGAAGATACGAGAAAACCAGTAAAAAACTTATTAGCGGATAAAATTGGTGTTGGTGTTAGTTACGTGGCTCCTGATTTTAAGGCTAACAAACTTATGATAGTGGCGCATCCCGATGATGAAACTCTTTGGGGTGGTATGCACTTGATAGAGGATGATTATGCTGTTATTTGTGTAACTTGTGGTGTTGTAAAAAAAAGAGAGTTAGAATTTGCTAGTGCTATGGATTATTCTAATGATGAATACGCTATGTTAGGACATACAGATTTAAAAAATGGTTATATTAGTGATTGGACTGATGAATATCAAGATATTGAAAAGGAACTTACGAAAATAATTGATAGTAAGAATTGGGATATCATAGTAACACACAATCCTAATGGAGAGTATGGGCATAAACATCATAGAAAAATAAATAAAATAGTTACTAGTAATACAAATGATAAAAATAAACTTTATTATTTTGGCAAGTTTTACACTCAAAATGATATTGGTAATATTGATTCTAGTACTGCCTTTACTGGTGAAAGACTAAATAAAAAAATAGGTATGTTAAAACTATATCCATCACAAGGATTACCTGATACTAATCCAAGATACTATCAAATGTATCCTTATGAAAACTGGATATCTTATAATAATTGGTAATATAAAACAGATAGAGGAAATCTATCTGTTTTTAGTGTCTTTCTTACCATATAACCAATCTAATGATACTTTATATCTTTTACATAATTCTATAGCGAATGCTGTTAAAAGTAAAGTGTTACCTTGTTCATAAGAAAATATAGTAGATGGTGTTGTATTTAAAATATCTGCTAATTTCTTTAAAGTTAAATTATTACTTTCACGTAATTCTTTTAATCTTTTCCCAACAACTTTTTTATTTATATTACATCTTTTATTATTAGGATAATTCTTTTCTTTAGATAAATTAAATAAATAATCTAAACTTACATTAAAGTGGTCTGCAATAGCGTTAGCTTTATTAATATTAGGAATTTCTTTTTCATTTTCCCAGTTACTAATACTAACTCTGTTACCACCAATGATATTTGCAAGTTCTTGTTGCGTTAACTCATTATCTTGTCTAATATCTGCTATTTTACTAAAATACATACTATCACCTAATTAAAATCTTCTCATTTTTGAAGAAATTATTCAGATTTAGTAGGAAAATACGAATAAAATGTGATATAATGTAGTTAGTAAGTGAAAGAACTATCTTTTACTTACTGTATTAGAAGAATAATAATCAGTATAACCGTAATCCAAAACCACTGAAAAAAATACAGATTAACTTTATTCTTTTAATCAGGGGGCAGACATTGTCTGTCTTTTTATGTAATTATATGTAAATTTTTCTTGCTAATTTATAAAAATTATTTTATAATTGTATTGTAGTATGAGAGGCTGAAGAAGTATGAATAATGATGTAATATTTACAACTAGTTTACCGGGGGGGGGGGTATTAAGTAATACTTCTCTAGATTTAATATATATAAAAGCACAAAGATGATTAGAAGTAATTCTAATTTGTTTTTGTGCTTTTTTGTATTACCTCAGTCTCAAAAAAGGAAGTGATAAAAAAGTAAAAACTATAATTTACAAATTAAATAGAAGGAGAAAAGTATGAAAAAAGTATTATATTTAATGCTTACAGTATTTTGTGTTGTATGCTTGTCTGGTTGTGGTAAGAAATATACTGTATCATTTGATACTGATGGTGGAACTAAAGTAGAAGAAATAAAAGTAAAGAAAAACGCTACGATAGAAGTTTTACCAACTACAACAAAAGATGGTTATACATTTATTGAATGGCAATTAAATGGAAAAACATTTGATAAAAGTACTAAGATAACAAGTGATATAACATTAAAAGCTAGTTGGCAAAAGAATGCAGAACCAACTGTAGAAGTAAAGAAATATAAAGTAACATTTAATACAGATGGTGGAAGTAAAATAGAAAGTGTTGAAGTTGAAGAAAATAAGACATTAGAAAAACCAGAAAATCCAACAAAAAAAGGATATACTTTTGATAAATGGATGTTAAATAATAAAGAATATGACTTTGATACGAAAGTAACAAAAGATATTACTTTAAAAGCAACATGGAAAAGAGAAGAAACAAAACCAGCTGAAGAAGTAAAATATACAGTAAAATTTGATTCAAATGGTGGAAGTAATGTTGCTAGTCAAACAGTAGTAAAAGGAAATAAAGTAACTAAGCCTGCTAATCCAACAAGAAGTGGCTATACTTTTGAAGGATGGACTTTAGATGGCAAAGTATATAACTTTAATTCTACTGTTATTAAAAATATTACTTTAAAAGCAACATGGAAAAAAATAGAAGAAACAAAGCCAGCTGAAGAAGTAAAATATACAGTAAAATTTGATTCAAATGGTGGAAGTAGTGTTGCAAATCAAACAATAGTAAAAGGAAATAAAGTAACTAAACCTGCTGATCCAACAAGAAGTGGCTATACTTTTGTTGGTTGGACATTAAATGGTAGTAGTTATGACTTTAATACTCCAATAAATGGAGATATAACATTAAAGGCTAATTGGAAAGAAGTAGTAGTTGCTAAAACATATACCGCTACTATAGAAACAGTAGATCCTTATTCACCAGATAGATATATAACAATAAAGGAAAATGGTGTTGCTATAAAAATAGCTAAATTAATGTATACAGATAATGTAGAAATAATTTGTGCAATAAATGGTACAAAAATAAGTGTAGCATATGCCGATATAAATGGTGAATCATCATTTAAAGTACAATTATTAGATGGTAGTATAGTAACTGCTAAAGTAGGATAAGGAGGTAAGCATGAAAAAGAAAATAATAAGTTTATTATTAGTATTAAGTGCTTTTTTAATTACTAGTGGAGTAAGTGCTAAAGAGATGTCAAAAGATGATATAAAACCTGGAACTTATATGATAGGAACACATCTTTTTACAAGAGTTACCGCTGGTGAATATGATGGTACATTAACTGTCAGATATATAATGTTAGCAGCAAGGACAATAAATAGTGCAAATATAGATGACATGATTATTTATTTAAAAAACTCACGTGGTAAATGGGTAAATGCTGTTACAAATGAAGAGGTAACAGTACCAAATAAAGTAGATATTTATTATGAGAATTCAGTAGAAGAGTTTTTACCTAAAACAGAAATAGATTCTGGTTTAGATATTACATCGGCTCAATGGTTATTTTATCCATTATTTGATGAAAGAACAGTTGCAGAAACAACAAGTGGAAATATAAAAGAGTATCAATTTGAACTTTATGAAAAAACAGGTTCTGATTATACTTTTATTAATTCTCGCACTGTTAATCCTAGAGTTGGTGCTCCAGTGTATGTTTCTGCAACTAATGAAGTAAAAACATACGTTGGTAGATTAGCAATCACAAATTCAAAAGGTGAAAAAATATATAGTGATTATTCAAACGAAGTAACAGTAGATACAAAAAATGAATTAGCTGTTCCAAACATGATAAGTGAATTGAATATCCAATACGATAGTTCCAGAGCTGATTGGTTTTTCAATATGTATTTGGATGAAGAATTTAAAAATAAATATCCAAGTGATACTAGATACAATTTTGAATTATCTGAGAAAACAAGTTCAGGATATGTTTATGTAGATGATGCTTTTACTGAAGGAATGAGGGGAAAAGATGCGAGTGCTGATATTTCAAATGAAACTAAGACTTATGTAGCAAGATTATACATTAAAAATTCAGAAGGTGGAAAAATCTACAGCAATTATTCAGAGGAATTAACATTAAGCCTTAAGGATTCTATTCCAACACCAGAAATTTTCTATGAGTGTGATATGAGTGGTTGTTCAGTAAATGTGGCCGATTTTTACTTTAGAACATCTTGTAATAACTCTAGTTCTTGTTCATCTACTGTTGCTGACAAACTTATAGGTAATTACTATTATAATGTTTATGAAAAAAATGGTAATAAGATAGATAATGGATATGCTTTGGGTGCTAGAGGGAAAACTGCAAGTATTACAGATATTTCAAATGAAGAAAAAACGTATGTAGCTAAGTTATATCTTACAAATTCAAAAGGCGAAGAAGTAGTTAGTAAAGAATCAAATGAAATAACAATATCTGCTAAAGATATTTTAGGAAAACCAGAATTGAAATATGGCTGTACTGGTGCATCTTGTTCAATTTGGATTAATTACAATACGGAACTTGCTAATGAAGTAAACTATGTAGTTTATGAAAAAACAAATGAAAGTTATACAGAAGTAGGTACTGCTATTTCAAATGGTGGAGAAGCAGGTACTGCAGTAAGTATAACACTTACAAATGAACCAAAAACATATGTTACAAGATTTTACATAACAAATTCTGCTGGTGAGAAATTATACAGTGATTATTCAGATGAAGTAATAATCAACGCTAAAGATATTCTAGGAAAACCAGTGTTAGAATATAGTTATGAAGCATCTGAAGGAAAGTTAAATTTTAATCTTAAATCTGATTCAAAATATTTAACCTCACCAGAAAATGCATTTGATTATAGTGTTGAATTATATGAAGAAAATGGAGAAAGTTTTGATTTAATCAAAACAGAAAAATATAACACTTCTACTGGTGGCTCTACTATGTCTATAACTGTTCCAAGTGATGTAAAAACATACAAGGCAAGATTATATATTAAAAACTCAAATAGTGAAAAAATTTATAGTGATTACTCTAATCTAATATTTATTGATCCAAATGGTATTATTCAATTAGAGGAAGTTGCAGTGGTAGGATATGAAGAAGAAAATAAACAAAAAGTAACTTATAAATTTAAAGATGATATATATACAAAATACACTAATATAGAAGTGTTATATATGTATGAAGGAAAAACAGATTGGGAATTATATTCTGATACTATAACTGCTTCTGAAGAATTTGAGATAGAACAAACATTTGGTCAGATACCTGAAAGAATTAGTGTAAGATTATATAAAGAAGTGGATGGTCAGAGAGTGTATACTAGTGGATACACCATATCTTATGATTCGGATACACCACTATTAACAGGTAGTGGTGTGGCTGTTGAACCAGAAACTAACAAACGTATAGCGTCTTATATGTTTAAAAATGATATATATACAAAATACACTAATATAGAAGTATCGTATATGTATGCAGATTGGGAATTATACTCTGATACAATAGAAGCTAATAAGGTATTTAGTATAAAATATGATGATACTCAAACACCTTCAAAAATAAAGGTTAGACTATACAAAATAGAAAATGGTCAAAGAGTCTATAGTAAAGATACAATTTTATAATAAAAGGAGGCACAATTTGTGCTTCTTTTTGGTATAATAAATACGGTGATTAATATGAATGAAATTAAATGTCCAAACTGTGGAACTGTTTTTCAAATAAATGAAACAGATTATGAATCTATAGTTAAACAAATTAGAGATAAAGAATTTGAAAAAGAAATAACTTCTAGAGAGATGCAATATAAAATAGATAAAGAAAACGCTATTAAAATAGCGGAATCTAATATTGAAAAGAAATTAACTGAAGAATTAAATCAAAAAATAATAGAGATTAATGAGTTACAAAGTACTTTAAAAATAAAAGAAGAACAAACTAAGAATAAAGTAGAAAATATATATAAAGATGAAATAAATAAAAAAGATTTAGAAATAAGTGAATTAAAAAATAAGATTAAACTACAAGAAAGTAAAAGTTCTTTAGATATAAATAACGCTATTAGTGAAAAGTCAAAAGAAATAATTAATCTAAATAACAAATTAGAAATATCTAAAAGTGAATATTTGTTAAAAGAAAAAACTTTAAAAGATAGTTACGAAGAAAAGTTAAAAAGTAAAGATGAACAAATTGCGTATTATAAAGATTTTAAAGCTAAACAATCTACTAAAATGATTGGTGAGTCATTAGAACAACATTGCAATAATGAATTTAATAAACTTAGACCATTATTTAAAAATTCTTATTTTGAAAAAGATAATGATATTAAAACTGGTTCTAAAGGAGATTTTATCTTTAGAGATTATGATGATGAGGGAACTGAAATAGTTTCTATTATGTTTGAAATGAAAAATGAAGCTGATCTAACTGCTACTAAACATAAGAATGAAGATTTCTTAAAGGAATTAGATAAGGATCGTAAAGAGAAAAATTGTGAATATGCTGTACTTGTATCCTTGTTAGAAATAGATAATGAATACTATAATACTGGTATTGTCGATATGTCGTATAAATATGATAAAATGTATGTAATTAGACCACAATTCTTTATTCCACTTATTACGTTAATTAGAAGCCTTGCTAATAAAACATTAGAGTATAAAAAGGAATTAGAAATAATTCAAAATCAAAATATTGATATTTCACATTTTGAAGAAAATATGAATGCTTTTAAAGAAGGCTTTAGTAGAAATTATCGTTTAGCTAATGAAAAGTTTAAAAAAGCTATTGAAGAGATAGATAAAACAATTGATCACTTACAAAAAACTAAAGATGCTCTTATATCCAGTGATAACAATTTAAGACTTGCTAATAATAAAGCAGAAGAACTTACAATAAAAAAATTAACTCGTAATAGTGAGACTGTGGCTAAAATGTTTGAAGAATTAAAAGAGAAAGAAGAAGCACCTATTTAGGTGTTTTTTTTAAGTATTTAATGGAATTAGTGTCAATTTGACAGATATTAGAAATAGTGATATTATAACGGGCAAATGAAGGGGGATTAATATGATTACATTAAAAGAATTACAGTATGTTGATGCTTGGGCATCAAAAACACCTATGCCAGGTATTGAATATAGTAGAGAGGTTATGAAAGAAATAGAAAACTGTTATAATACTTATAATAGCTTATATAAAGATAAAGAATATAACATTATTTTTAGTAATGGTGAAGAAATAAGTTTTGCTATTTTAACTAAAAACTTATGCCATATGCTAGGAATTGACTATAAAAATATAAAAGGAGATTATTTTGCTAATTATAGAAGAAATGTACTAGGTACTTCTTCAGAAAATTTAGCAAGTTATGAGTTACTAGAGTTACTAATAGAAAATTCAGAAAAAGTAATTGAACATGATAATAATATTTTAAATCGTGATAAAGCAATTAATTATTATAAATCTGGTATAAAATGTCAAATATTTAGGAGGTTAAGTAATTTTGATAAATTTAATTTTGGAGCTATTAACTATAATCCAGGCGATGATAAACATGATTATTCTAAAGAGAAAGTCTTCTTTGTAGCAAGTAATGAGCCAGTATGTCCTTATTTTATGATGGGTATCCGTTCAAATACTGCGGTTAAAGATTTAGAAGATGAAGAAAATATTGACAAATTAGGTACTAATGAAGATAGTGGTAATCAATACTTTGTAACAACTTTATTTGCACCATCTAATCCAAAAGAAAAGTTTGAAAATCAGGAAGTAATTATACCAACACAATTGTTAGTTTCTGATAATAATGAATTAAAGAGAATGAATGCTACACCAGAAGAAAAAATTCAATTATTAACTATGTATAAGAGTATCATTAATGAATATAATATTCCTAATAGAATTAATATTTATGGTGATTATGAAACAATGTTAAATGATTTAAGTAGTAGCAAAGAAAAATCTAAAATATTAAAATAGAGCGTTCATACGTTCTTTTTTTGCGAAATGGAAAAAATCTATTTCAATTTTTTTAATAGTGTGATAAAATTGAAATAGTAGAGTGGATAAATTACGGCTATAATAGGAGGATAATTATGGGATTTAATTTAAAAAAATGGTTAAAAGAGGATCAAACTGATAATTTTGCTACTGAAGGAACTGATGTAAGTGATAGTTATTATACATTAAAACCAGAGGAAGCATTACTTGAAAATGATGGTAATAGTAAGATGGTATTGTTAGAACCACGTGCTTATTCTGAATCACAACAAATAGTTGATTTCTTAAAATCTAGAAATGCGGTTGTAGTAAATTTAAAACGTGTTACATCTGACCAAGCTAAAAGAATCGTTGATTTTTTGAGTGGAACTATTTACGCTATTGGTGGCGATATTCAAAAAATAGGTGGAGGTATTTTCCTTTGTACACCAAATAATATAAATATTCAGGGTAAAATAACTGACGAAAAAGAAGGAAAAGACATACATAATAATAATGATATTAACATAGAATGGTAAAAAAGTATTGAAGATTTAGTTTTAGTGTGCTAAAATAGTTGTTATTAGCACCGAAGAGGTGAAGATATGGGAAAATTTACAATTAGACAAAACGGTTATGATATTAATGAAGTAAATAATTTCTTAGATCAAGTTATTAACCAAGTTGAAAGAATGGTTAAGGATATTAAGAAAAAAGATGAGTATATCAATTCTATTTCTAATATTGAAGAAGAAAATAAGAAATTAAAAGAAAAGGTAGCGCAACATGAGCGCCTTGAGAGTACTTTAAATCGTGCTATAATCATGGCTGAGAAAACAAGTGAACAAATTAGAACTGCTGCTCAAAAAGAGAGTGAAATTATCATAACTGATGCTAAAAGAAATGCTAATCGTATTGTAAATGATGCCCTATTAAAGGCTGAAAAAACAGAAATGGAAGCAGATATGTTAAAACGTAATGTTACTATTTTTAAGAAGCGTTTGAGAGGTATTGTTGAAGCCCAATTAGAAGTAATTGATGATATAGAAAAAATTGAAATGTAAAACAAATGAACGAGACGTTATATTTAGAATATTGTAGAGAGTCTATGGTTGGTGAAAATAGACATTGCATAAATATATAAATCACTCGGGATGTGTTTGGGGGATAATCCTAAGACGGTAACGCGTTATAGTTTCAAGTATAATATTTTTATTATAAAAATAAGGTGGTACCACGCTAATGCGTCCTTAAAAATGGTGCTTTTTTTTGTATAAATGGGAGGTTTATTTATGTTTAAAGAATTAAAAAAAGGAAAAATAAGTGAAATAGAAAGTGAATTTGTAAAATATTGGAAAGATATTGATATTTTAGATAAGTCGACAAATAGAAAAGATTGTAATGAAAATTATGTTTTTTATGATGGACCAATATATGCTAATGCAAAACCTGGTATTCACCATGTATTTGCTAAGACTATTAAAGATTCTTTCTGTAAATATCAAGTAATGAATGGTAAAAGAGTATTACGTAAAATAGGATTAGATACACATGGGTTACCAATTGAGGTAAATGTTGAAAAGAAATTAGGATTTAAGTCAAAAGCTGATATTGAAGCATTTGGTGTTGAAAATTTTTGTAAAGAATGTAATCATGAAACTGCTTCTAATATAGATGAAGTAGATAAAGTTACTGATATGATGGGTCAATTTATTGATACTAAAAATCCTTATATTACTTGTAGTAATGATTATATTGAATCTGAATGGTGGATTTTAAAAGAAATGCACAAGAAAGGTTTAGTATATTATGGTTCTAAAGTACTTCCATATTGTCCTAGATGTGGTACAGAACTTGCAACACATGAAGTTTCCCAAGGATATCAAGAAGATACTGTTAATACTGTTATTGTTCCATTTAAATTAGTAGGTAAAGATGAATATTTACTTGTTTGGACAACAACACCTTGGACTTTAATGGATAATGTTGCGGCTTGTGTAAATCCTAATTATGAATATTTAAAAGTAGAATCTAAAGGATATAAGTTTATTGTTGGAAAAACTTTAGCAAATAAAGTATTAGGTGATGAATACGAAGTATTAGAAACATATAAAGGTTCTGATTTAGTAGGACTAGAATATGAACAATTAATGCCTTTTGCTAAAGTTGATGGTAAAGCTTTTATTGTAGTTGCGGATGAATATGTAACTGATGAAGATGGTACAGGAATTGTTCATATAGCTCCAGCTTATGGTGCTGATGATAACCGTGTTTGTACTACTAATGGAATTTCATTTATTCAAAGTGTTGATGCTTCAGGTTGTTATAAAGTAGGTCCTTGGAAAGGAACTTTAGTTACTGATAAAGAACTTGAAATAGATATTATAAAATGGCTTAAAGAAAATGATAAACTATTTAAGAAAATTAAAATGACTCACGATTATCCACATTGCTGGAGATGTAAGAGTCCACTTATTTATTATGCTAAACCAGCTTGGTATATAAGAAATACAAGTTATAAAGATAAAATTATAGAAGCTAATAAAACTATTAATTGGTATCCTGATTATATTGGAACTAAAAGATTTAATAACTGGCTAGAAAATATGCTTGACTGGGGTATTTCTAGAAATAGATATTGGGGTTGTCCACTTCCTATTTGGACCTGTCAAGAATGTAATCATTTTGAAGTTATTGGTTCTAAGGACGAATTAAAATCATTAATGGTAGAAAAAGATATTGATGTTAATTCATTAGAGTTACATAGACCTTATATTGATAAAATTCATATTACTTGTAGCAAATGTGGTCATGTTATGAATAGAGTTCCAGATGTTATGGATGTATGGTTTGATTCTGGTTGTATGCCTTATGCCCAATATCATTATCCTTTTGAAAATAAGGAATTATTTGAATCACAATTCCCAGCTGATTTTATTGCTGAAGGTGTAGACCAAACTCGTGGTTGGTTCTATGTTTTATTAGTTATTTCTACTATTATATCTGGTAAATCAAGTTTTAAAAACGTTGTTGTTAATGATATGATGTTAGATGCTAATGGCAAAAAGATGAGTAAATCAACTGGTAATATAATTGATCCTATTGAAATAATGAAACAATATGGTGCTGACGCTAATAGATGGTACATGTTATATACTTCTCCAGTTTGGACACCACTTCGTTTTGATGTAGATGGTTTAAAAGAAGTTTCTTCTAAGTATATCTCAACATTTAAAAATACTTATTCATTCTTCCAAATGTACGCTAACGCTGATAATATAGATCCAAGAGAATATACTGTTGATTATGAAAAAAGAGAATTAATTGATAAGTGGATTTTATCTAAATTAAATAAACTTATTAAAGAAGTAACTGATGCTTATAATAGTTATGATTTAACTGTTGTTGTAAGAAAGATAACAGATTTCTTAAATAATGATTTATCTAATTGGTATATTCGTATTAATCGTCGTCGTTTCTGGGAAAGTGAATTAACAGAAAATAAAAAAGCTGTATATTTAACAACTTATGAAGTATTACTTACACTTACTAAATTAGTTGCGCCAATTACACCATTTATTTCTGAAGAAATTTATAAATGTTTAACAGAAAAAGAATCAGTTCATTTAGAAAGTTTCCCTAAATATAATGCAGATTTAATTAATGATGCTATTGAAGAGAAGATGGATTTAGTAAGAGATATCTGTAGTTTAGGTAGATTTGCTCGTGATGATGCTAAAATAAAAGTACGTCAACCAATTAGTGAAGTTATTATTGATAGTAATAATAAAGATATAATTGGGGATATTGATACTATTATTAAAGAAGAATTAAATGTTAAAAATATTTTATATATTTCAGATATGACAAAATATATGGATTATGTAATTAAACCTAATTTTAGAGAAGTAGGTAAAAAACTGGGTTCTAAAGTAAAAGCTTTCCAAGAAAGTTTAACTACTTTAACAAATGAACAAATATCTACTTTAAAGGAGAAGTCTATTGTTATTAATGTTGCAGGTGAAGATTTAGAAGTAACTCCTGATATGGTAGAAATAAATGTTAAGGTTAAAGAAGGATATTATAGTTCAAGTAACGCTAAGACATTTGTTATCTTAAATACAGAGCTTACTCAAGAATTAATATTAGAAGGTATTGCTCGTGAACTTGTTAGAAAAATTCAATCATTAAGAAAAGACGCTGACTTAGTTATTACAGATCGTATTAAAGTATATTATGATGGTGATACTTTAATTGATGATACAATAAAAACATACAGTGAATTTATTAAGAATGAGACATTAGCGGTAGAATTAATTAAAAAATCGAATGTTAGTGAAAAATTTGATATGAATGATACTACGGCCGAACTTAAGATTGAAAAAATATAATATATAAAACTATTTTAGAATAATATGATGAAAGTATACACAAAAGTAAAATCGACTTTGTTTCTATGCTAAGAAATATAGTTTGATTTAGAAATGTGTATACTTTTTGTTTTATAAGTTTAAGTTAAAAATCATTATAATATTTACAAAGAGTTTAAAAAATGATATATTTTATATAGGGTAGTGATACTCAATTATTGGTATAAGTGTTATTATGGAGAACGTTAAAATTGTATATTAAAAAAATGATAGTTATAAAAATAATTATTATTTATATTTATATGGTCTACGTAATTAAACATTTACTAAAAAATAAGAGAAAGAAAGAGGTAAGTTTATGAATTGTCCTAATTGTGGAACGTTAAATAATCAAGATTCAAAATTTTGTATAAAGTGTGGTAATCAACTTTCTACTAATGATGTAGAACAAATGGTTTCTATTCCAATAAATGAACCAGTATCTACAATAAATCAAAGTGAAAACAATATGTACTCTAGTGAGCAAATTCGCTCTAATAGTTTAAATGCAAATTATATGAAGCCAGAGTATAATCAATCAACGCAAAACATTGATTCAACAAATTATCAATCAAATCAAACAAATGATAATGTTGGTTTTCAAAGTAATGTTTATCAGCAACCGGTTTATACTCAAACAACAACACAACAATCAGTAAATAGTGGTAGTAATGCTAGTACAGCACCATTAAATTATTTAATGTATATAATAGCGGTTTTAATAAAACCATTTAAAAGTTTTAAAGATGAAGAAACAAAGTTAAATAATACTAAACATTCATTTATTTTAGCACTTATTATTTCTGGAACTATGACCATAATAAATTTGATAAAAACTATATTTTTAACTGTAAGGGTTGCAAGTTATAGTTGGACTAAAGGTTATACTTATTCTTGGGAATGGGATAATTTAAAGAATATTAAGTGGCTTGAAGTTATTGGAAAAAATTTCTTAATATATGCTGGTATAATTTTAGCAGTAGCGTTAGTGTTCTATTTAGGAAGCTTAATTGTAAAAAAAGAATTAAGCTTTGTAAAATCATTATCAATCGCTTCAACAGCTATTATACCTGTAGTTATAGGTGCAATGATAATTTCTCCATTGGTGGGAAAGATTTGGAATCCATTAAGTGTTGTGTTTACTGTTGTAAGTGGTACTTATTCGTTAATTATTCTTTATGAATTAATGAATGATAAACTAAAATTAGATGAAGATATAAAGATTTACTTTAATGTGGTTTGTCTTGGTATATTAGCGGTTGCGGGATATTATGTATATATGAAATTATTAATGAGTTCAGTAACTGATGGATTAAATGGATTATTGGATTTATTTAAGTAATTTATTTAATTAATAAACTGTTCAAAATGTGATGCTTAAACCAAGATTTAAATCTTGGTTTGCTTGATTAGTTTTGAGTATTAGAAAAATTAATCACTATGATTTTTGTTTTTAATATATTCACGGAGCATTTTAGTAAGTGCTCTTTTTTCTATTCTGGAAACATAACTACGAGAAATACCTAGTTTTTTAGCAATATCTTTTTGAGTTATTTCTTTATTACCATCTAGACCATATCTTTTAATGATTATATCTTTTTCTCGGTCTGTTAATACTTTAAAATAATTTTTTAAAAGATTTATATTGTTTTTATTATGTATTTCCATAGCGTAATCAGGGTCGGGGGTTTTTAAAATATCTAAAAAAGTTATTTCATTGCCATCTTTATCAAATCCTATAGATTCATTTAAACTAATATTTTTATTATTTTTTTTATTACTACGATAGTACATTAATATCTCATTTTCTATACATCTCGCACAATATGTAGTTATTCTAGTACCATGTTTATAAGAGTATGAATCTATCCCTTTAATAAGACCAATTGTACCTATACTAATTAAATCGTCAGTATCATTATTTTTATTATCGTATTTTTTAACAATATGCGCAACTAATCTTAAGTTATGTTCAATTAATTTATTTCTTGCGTCAACATCTCCTAATTTAGCTTTTTCTATAAGAACTTCTTCTTCCTCTTTAGATAGTGGATCAGGGAATACATTATTAGAGTAAGCAGCACTAAATAAATAGAAATCTTTAAATAAAAATTTTAATAATTTAAACATATTTCACTTCCTAATAAAAATATATGTAAAAAATTTTAAAAAATAAAAGGAAATAAAAAAGTTTTGTTGTATGTTTAAATTAGGGAGGTAAGAAATGAAGAAAGTTTTATTAAGTGTTTTGTTAAGTTTAATTTTGAAGGAGGGAGTTAGTGCTAAAATATATTATTCTGATTATTCAGAGTTTAGTGATTATAGTTTAGAAAAAATAGAAAGTAGTGATTTAGTAAATGTAGAGGTAAAAAAGGTTTATAATAAATATTTTAGTGTGGCTGTAGGTGATTATTATAGATTAGATGAAAATCCAGTATTTTATCCCTATATCAATGTAAATATTTATAAAGATACAGAATTTACAAATTGGAGTAGTGTATATCCTGAAGATAGGTTAGGTAGAATTATTGAAATTAAAAATGTTTGTGATAGTAATGATTGTAAATTTAATCACTTTGAGTATAGATATAAGGATAGATTATATTTTCATTATCAAAACATTGAAAAAGTATTAGATGAGGACTCTGTTTTAAAAGGATATATAAAAGATGAACATGACTATAAAAGCTATTATAGAACCCAAGTTAGAGATAAAATAAATATTAGTGATGAAATAATTATTACAAAGAATAGTCAAACTATAAATGATTTTATAGATAGTACTGTACCTTATCAAGTTAGTGGTAATATAGATTACTCTAAAAATGATATATATACTGTAAATATAGTTACTAGTTTTGTGACTATACCATTAAGAGTAGAAGTACTTATTTTTGATAATATTGTAGATAATTATAATAAAGATTTGTTTAATAAAAATTTAGATATAGAAAAATTAAATAAGGAAATAGAAGTATATAAAAATAAACTTGTTATTAGTAAACAAAATGAAAGTACTTTGAATAAAAAGATAGGAGATTTACAACTTGATATAAATAATTTCTATATTTTAAATACAGAAATGAAAGAAAAAAATACTTTGTTGGAAAGTAAAATAAATGATTTATATCAAGAAAACGGCTTATATCAAAAATCAATTTTGGAATGGAAAAATACTAATGATAACTATGAACTAGAAATATCTAAAAAGAGTAGTGAAATAAATCTCTATAAAAAGAAAATCCTCGATTTGAACAGAATAATATATGAAAAGAATATTGAAAATACTAGTAAGGATAGTATTATAAAAGATTTAAATAATAGGATTGAAGATTATGAATTAAGTTTATCTAAAGATAATGATATTTTAAAAAAACTTAATTTATGTAATGAAGTAAATAATAACCTAAATAAGAAAATTAATAACAGTAAAACTATAGAAAAACAGAATGTAGTTTACATATTATTTATTAGTATTATATTCTTTTTTATAGGATGTTCAATATTAAAAATAAAGTCGATTAAAAAAAATAACTAGTTTTGTCGAAACTAAAACTAATACTTAAATTATGTGTTAAATTATTAACGAGGTGATAAAGTGTTAAGTATTAGTTATGAATTTCGTAGAGGAATTCTATTTATTAGATTGATAGGTGAACTAACTAAATATACATCTTGGAAATTAAAACATGAGATAACTGATATGATTGAAGATAATGGTATCACTAATGTTGTGTTTAATTTATCAAAACTTATTTATATTGATGATACTGGTGTTAATAATTTATTAGAAAATTTTAAATTATGTAAAAAAAATAATGGTTCTGCTTTATTGTGTGGAGTTAATAATAATATAAAAATGGCTTTTAGAAATAATAAATATAGTATGGACAAAGTAATTGATGATGAACTTAGTGCATTTGGCAAAATTGTCATATAATATATGAATGAACAATTATTAAATTTAATCAAGGAAAATGAAAAGTTAATTTATAAAATAACCCATTTTTTTACAAATTATGAATCTAAAGAAGATTTGTTTCAAGTAGGCTGTATAGGTTTAATAAAAGCATATCAAAATTATAAGGAGGGATATAATACTAAGTTTACTACTTATGCTTATCCATATATATTAGGAGAAATAAAAAAATATGTTAGAGAGGATAAAGGAATAAAAGTAAGCCGTGATATTACAAAATTAAATTTAAAAATAGAAAAAGCAAATGTACTATTAACTCAAAAACTAATGCGTGAGCCAACTACTTTAGAACTATCTAATTTTTTAGGAATAAATGAAGAATATATTATTGAAGCCCTATCATCTAATAATATTATTTATAGTCTTGATGAACCTATAGAATGTAATGATGACACAGTAAGTTTATATGAAAAAATAGGATCAATTAATACACTTGATAAAGAAACGCTTATTGCCTTAAAAGAGGAGTTAAACTCTTTAAATAAAGAAGACTACAATATAATAAATAGTCATTATTTTAAAGATTTAACGCAAAGTGAAATAGCAGAAAATCTTGGTATAAATCAAGTACAAGTATCAAGAAGAGAAAAAAAGATATTAGTAAAATTAAAAGACAAACTAACAGCTTAATATTAAATAACTTTAGTTTGTTTTTTGTTGCATTTTTTAAAAATGTAATATATAATTATTTTAGTGTAACATAATAGTAAAGGTGATTTTATGAATAGGAACGTTCGTCAAGGTAAATTATTAACAAAATTGCAAGAGATGTCATTTTTTAAGAAAAATATATTATTTATTGCTATTTGCTTTGTTTTACTTGCTTTTTCTACAATTGGGTATGCCGCTTTAAATCAGAAATTATTTATTAGTGGAGATTTAGCACTTCGTGCAGTTAAAGATATTCGTATATCTGATTTAAAATTAGTAGAAACTTTGTCTGGTGGCTATGAACAATATAATAGTAAGTATACAGCAGATACTATAACTATTACATCAGCTTTAGCGGAAGATGGTTCCGCAACTACTTATCAAGCGACTATTACTAACTATGGTACTACTGATATGGAAATAGCATCTATCTCTTCTAACAGTACTACTTGGTTTGCTGATTGTACTATTAGTGGTCTTGCAAAAGGTGATGAAATTTCTGCTGGTGCCTCAAAAACATTTAAAATAACTTTAAAAAGAAAGGCAAATATTGCAACAACAAGTTACGTAGCTGCTACACTGGTAGAATTTAAATTCCAAGAAGCCAAGGTTAGATATTTAGCATATAACATTGGTGGAAATAGTATCCAAAATGGTACACCTTCACCTAGTAGTGCATCAGAAATAGAAAGTGTAGGAGAAAAAACTGATAATTTGTTGGATATGGCCGATTTTAATGTAAATTTTACTGATTCATATTATACTAATACAAAAACAAATTATATTCTAAAACCTAGTACTACGTACACCTTGTCATTTGATTATAAAATAAATTCCGCTACAACTACTGTAAAATTTGGTGTAGGATATGGTACTAGCGGTTATTCTACTGATATTGTATATTCAAGTAACTATTCAAACCAAAGTTCGGGCAGAAATACATTAACATTTACTACACCTGATACTATAGGTAATGATAAATATTTGGCTGTAAGATTCGCAAGGACATCTGCTTCAGCTAGTGTAGATGTAGATATTAGTTCAATACAATTAGAAGAAGGAAGTACATCTTCTTCATATGAACCATATGGATATAAAATACCAATAAAGGTAAGTGGTAAAAATTTGTTTAATGCACCGTTATGGGAAACGAGTGTTACTGGAAATGGAATTACAGTAGAATACTTAGAAAGTGAGGATTGCTTTTTACTAAATGGTACTGCTACATCGACAAACATTGTTGCAGGAAAGTATATAAATATACCGAGTGTACAAGGCACGTCATATGTTTTGTCAGCTAAGTATGTAAGTGGAAGTATAGATAGAACAAATGGTTCCGGTGGTAAGTATGCTGTAGCGTATTTTGGAAATGCTGATACAATAAACACAACGAATAACTGGCATAGCATACATTTACAAAACCAAGATGTTACTGGTTCTGTAAAAGTAAATAATAAAAACTATATAACTAGGTTTTGGTTTTATGTATCTCAAGGTGTTACTTTTGATAATTATAAGGTTAAAATTCAATTAGAAGAAGGCAGTACCGCAACTGATTATGTTCCTTATGTAGAACCTAAAACTTATAACATTTATTTAGATGAACCACTTCGTAAAGTTGGAAATTATGCAGATTCTATTGATTATGCAAATGGGAAAATAATTAGAAATGTAGGAATAAAAAATCTTTCAGAAATTAAATCGTTAAGTAGTTGGGATGATAAAACAACTCATTGGTATGGTTACTTTTCGCTTTTAGATGATGCTAAGGCAATTTCGGAATTGAAAATTATGTGCGATAAATTTGAGTGTAAATATCCAAGAAACTCTAATATAGCAGAAACCTATTTGTCAAATGATACTGCATCATATCCTAAAATAATATATTATAGCATTGTAAAAACAGAGTGTCCAGAAGTTAGTTCGCAAAGTGAAATGTTAACCTGGTTAAAAAATACCAATGCTAACATACATTATGTTTTGGCAACACCAATCGAGGAGACAATTGAATTACCAGAAATTACTGTATCATCTTCATATACTAATTATGAAATTTTAACAAATGTAGAACCAAGTAGTTTTACGTCTGAAGTAAAAGTTAAAAATTAGCTTACAATTAAGTAAGCTTTTTTGGTATATAAATAGATATTTTTTTCCATAATAAACTTAGGAGGAATTATATGGAAAAAAGAAAATATAAAGAAATTGTTGATAAACATACTCCCAAAGAAAACACCTTATATAATAGTTTAATAGCGTTTATAACAGGTGGTTTAATGGGAGTAGCGGGTCAAGGATTAGTAGATTTATATTCTTACTTATTTAATATATCTACTAAAGATGCTTCAGTATTTATGATAGTAACGTTAATATTTATTGGATGTTTACTTACTTGTTTTGGTTGGTTTGATAAAATTGTTAATTTTGCTAAATGTGGTCTTATTGTTCCAATTACAGGATTTGCTCATTCAATGATGAGCGCTACTTTAGAATATCGTAAGGAAGGATTAGTAACAGGAATAGGTGCTAATATGTTAAAACTAGCTGGTTCAGTAATTATATTTGGGGTAGTTAGTGCATATATATTTGGACTTATTAGATTACTAATAATGGGATAATATGACAACAAAATATAATAATGTATATATAAATGCGACAGGTACAGTAACAGGTCCTTATGAAGCAAACGGTCCGTTTAGTAAATACTTTGATAGAAGTTATAATGATTTTTATTTTGGTACATCTACTTGGGAACAAGCAGAAAGTAAATTGATTATGGATAGTATTGATATATTACTTTTTAAGATAGGCAAAACAAGATTTGATATCGATTTACATATATCAGGTGATCTATTAAATCAAATAGTAGCGTCTAATTATGCGGCTTCTAATTTAAAAATACCTTATTTAGGAATATATAATGCTTGTGCAACTAGCGTAGAGGGTTTAATAATAGCGTCTAATTTTATTGAGAGTAAACAAATAACTAATGCAATTGTATCAGTGTCATCACATAATAATGGTGCTGAAAAGCAATTTAGATATCCTGTTGAGTATGGTGGTCCTAAGAGAAAAACAACAACATTTACTACCACTGGTGGAGCGAGTGCTTATTTGTCAAGAGAAAAATCCTCTATTAAAGTAGATTCTACTACAGTAGGAATTGTAACAGATTTAGGTATAAAAGACGTTTATCATATGGGAGCAGTAATGGCTCCAGCAGCAGCTTCAACCATATATAATCATTTAATTGATTTAGGGAGAACAATTGATTATTATGATTTAATTTTAACAGGTGATTTAGGTATTTATGGTAAAGATATATTAAAAGAATATATGAAAACAGAATATAATATAGAATTAAATAATTATGATGATGCAGCATCTATGATATTTAATATAGATAGAGAACCTGTATATGCTGGTGGTAGTGGTCCAGCTTGTTTACCCTTAATTGCATATTCTTATATATTTGATATGATGAAAGAAAAAAAATATAAAAAGGTTTTATTAGTAGCAACAGGTGCGTTAATGAGTCCTACTATGGTTAATCAAAAACTTACTATACCTAGTATTGCTCATGCTATTAGTTTGGAGGTAGTATAATGATATATGTAAATGCATTTTTGTTTTGTGGTATAGTCTGTGTAATAGGACAGCTAATACTTGATAATACTAAGCTTACCCCAGGTCATATTACTTCTATGTTTGTTGTATTAGGGGCATTCTTAGATACTTTTAGTTTGTATGATAAAATTATACTTTGGGCTGGTGGAGGAGCAATGGTACCAATTACTAGTTTTGGTCATCTTCTAATTCATGGTGCTATGGCATCTGCTAGTGAATATGGTTTCATGGGATTATTAATGGGTATGTTTGATTTAACAGCATCAGGTATAGCTTCTGCTATTATATTCTCTTTCTTTTTAAGCTTTATATTTAAACCTCAAGATTAAAGTTACTAAACAAGCGTAAATTTTTCTAAACCAGAATTTAGTCTAAAAATTTAAGAATGGAACTTGTAAAGACGTTACTAAAGATAATTTCTATAGTTGTGCTGATAAAAAGAATAGTATAAAAACTATTCTTTTTTGTTGCAAACCTATGTTTGTTTTGATATAATGGTTATAGTTTAAGGAGAGTGAGTAATATGGTATGTGAAGTTCTGGTAGAAATAAAGGCTAAGAATATAGATAAGACTTTCACTTATCATATTCCTGATAATTTAAGTAATGATATTTCTATAGGTAAAAGAGTTTTGGTTCCTTTTGGTAATCGGAAAATAGAAGGCTTTGTATTAAATATATTGGAACATATGGAACTTAATTACCCTTTAAAGGATGTAGCTGAAGTGATTGATGATGAACCAGTTTTAAATAGTGAATTATTAGAACTTGGGAAATTTATTAGTAAGAAAACGTTATGTAATTTAATTAATTGTTACCAAGTAATGCTACCAACGGCTTTAAAAGCACGTAAAGGTTTAGAGGTGCCTAAAAAGTATAAAGTTTATTTAAAATTAAATGGAAAAAAAGAAGACATTATTAAAAATATTAAAAATAATAAACAATTAGAAATAATAAATATGTTAAGTGAAAAAGAAGTTGAAAAAAAAGTATGTACTGATATATCTGTTTCTTCTGTTAAAACATTATTAGATCATAAATATATTATAGAAGAAAAAAAAGAAGTATATCGTATCGATGAAGAAGAACAACTAGAAACAAAAAGAAATATTTTAACAGAAGAGCAGGATAACGCAATTAAAAAAATAACTTCTGCGTTTTATACATTTAAACCATTTTTACTTCATGGTGTAACTGGTAGTGGCAAGACAGAAGTTTATATGAATATAATTGAAAAAGTACTAAATGATAAAAAAGAAGCCCTAGTATTAGTTCCAGAGATAAGTTTGACTCCGCAGTTTGTAGCAAATTTTAAGAAACGTTTTGGAAATAAAATAGCCATATTACATAGTGGTTTATCTGATGGTGAAAAATATGATGAATGGCGAAAAATAGTGCGTAAAGAAGTAAGTATAGTAATAGGCGCTAGAAGTGCGGTTTTTGCTCCTCTTACTAATTTAGGTATTATCATAGTTGATGAAGAACATTCCGCTACTTACAAGCAAGAAAATAATCCTAGATATAATGCTTTAGATGTATGTTTATATCGTGCTAAAAGATATAATATTCCTGTTATTTTTGGTAGTGCTACTCCTTCAATTGAAAGTTATACTAGAGCAAAAGAAAATATTTATGAACTAATTGAATTAAAACATAGAGTGTTTACAACTTTACCTAAGGTTAAATTAGTTGATATGAAAGATGAAATTCGTAAAGGTAATAAAATATTATGTGAGGAATTAATAGATAAATTAAATTATTGTTTAATAAGCAATAAACAAGCTATTATTTTATTAAATAGACGAGGTTTTTCAACAGTACTTACTTGTGGTAGTTGTGGTTATACTATGAAATGCCCTTATTGTGATATTCCACTTACTTTTCATAAATCTACTAATTCTATGCGTTGCCATTATTGTGGTTATATATCTAAAAAGTTAGAGGCATGCCCAGAATGTAAGAGTAAAGAGTTGTCATATTTAGGCATGGGTACTGAAAAATTACAAGAGTGGATAGACAAGAATATTAGTGGTGCTAAAACAATTAGGATGGATGTTGATACAACGTCTAGAAAAGGTGCTTTGAATAAAATAATAGATAGTTTTAAGAAAAAAGAGTTTAATATTTTAATAGGAACACAAATGATTTCTAAAGGTTTAGATTTTTCTGATGTTACTTTAGTTGGTGTAGTAAGTGGCGATGCATCTTTAAATATACCAGATTTTCGTAGCGCTGAAAGGACATTCGCTCTTTTAAATCAAGTGGCTGGTCGTGCAGGGCGTGGCGTTGAACCAGGAGAAGTTATTATACAAGGGTTTAATATAGAACATTATAGTATAGTATGTGCTAGTAAACACGATTATAAAACTTTTTATAATGAAGAAATGAGTATTCGTAAGAAATTAAAGTATCCACCTTACTGTAATATTTGTCTTTTAAGATTAAGTGGTAAGAGTCAAGAAGAATTATTTAATGAAGCAAATAAAATAGTTAAATATTTAAATACTATAAGTAAAATAATAGTCTTAGGGCCTAGTAATGCTAATGTACCAAAAATAAATAATATTTACTATGTAAATGTAATAATTAAGTATAAAAAAATTACTGATATTATAGAACAAATAAAGTTTTTAAAGCAAAAATATTTAACAAACAATAAGTTGAACTTGGATATTGATTTTAATCCAAATCAAATATAATAAAAATGTAATAATTAAATAAATCCTGTTTCTTTATCTAGAAACAGGATTATATATTTTATATTACATTTTTTTCTTTTTATCAAATATTAAATAACTTTTACCATATTCATTTGGTATGCGACTTTCTTTAATAGCAAATGACTCGGTATCTTCATGAATTAGTTCTCTAATATATTCTTCCCATTCTTTTAAATTTGGAATATCATATCCTAAATAACCATTTGCAAAATAAGTGAATTCATTAAGAACTAAAAATAATTCTTTATGATATCTTGTGCTTGTTTAACTAAATCAATTGTTGCCTCACTTGGCATGACTCCTATTAATAGTTCATAATTACTAATATTTGTTTTAGATGTAAACTTTTCTTTTTTCAAGGTTACATGTTCCATTTTTGAAATTACTAGGTTTGGATCGTAAACAGTGATATTTCCATTTTTGCATCTTTGTTGCTTTATTGATATATATTTAGCTAAGATTGGATAGCAACCACCTCCAACTTCTAAAATATTATAATTGATATCATGGTTTTTCATTATTTGTTTTATATAATACATATATGTATTTATTTGTCTTGGTAATATTCCTAAACAGGCATATATTTGATTTAATTCACACAGTCTATCTTTTTTATTGATTGCCTCTTCATAATTATTGATTATATATTCAAGTAAATTTCTATCATACATTTTTCCATACAATTTTAAATAATTTATAACTTTACTACTTTCTGTTTCTGTTAGTTTCATCTAAATGCCATCTCCTTGTTAGAGTATTTTATATAAAAAGTTTTTATTTGTCAAATTTCATAGGAAAAAATTCTAATATATGATAAAATAAATATTGGTGATAACAATGGATTTAAATAATGTAGTTGTTAATAAAGAATTAAAAATAGTATTTATGGGTACTCCAGAATTTAGTGTACCAATCCTAAAAGGATTAATTGATAATTATAAGGTGCGTGCTATAGTAACACAACCTGACCATCCTGTTGGTAGGCATGGAGAATTAAGACCTACACCTATTAAGCAAGTGGGAATAGATAATACTATTTTGGTATTACAACCAGAAAAAATAAAAAATGATATTCAAAGTATTATTTCTCTGGAACCTGATTTAATTGTTACCTGTGCTTATGGGCAGATACTTCCTAAGGAAATACTTGATTGCCCGAGATTAGGTTGTATTAATGTTCATGCTTCTTTATTACCAAAACTTCGCGGTGGTGCTCCAATTCATAGAGCAATAATAAATGGTTATACTAAGACCGGCATTACAATTATGTATATGGCACCAGGTATGGATGATGGTGATATTATTAGTCAAGAAGAAATAGAGATTACTAATGATGAAACTGCTGCTAGTTTACATGATAAGTTAAGTATTTTAGGTAGAGATTTATTATTACGTACTTTACCATCAATTATTAATGGAACTAATACTAGAGCAAAGCAGGATCCTGCATTAGTTACCTATGGATTTAATATCAAAAGAGAAGATGAAAAAATTGATTTTAATAGGACTAAAAGGGAAATATATAATCAAGTTAGAGGATTGAATTCTTGGCCTGGAGCGTATTGCATGTTTAATGGAAAAGTATTAAAAGTTTGGGAATGTCGTGAAGGTGAAATTAATAATCCTAAATATATAAATGGTGAAATAACAAAAATATATGAAGATGGTATTGGGGTTAAAGTATCTAACGGTGAGGTAGTGTTAAAAGTAGTTCAACCTGAAGGAAAAAGTAAAATGTCAGCATTGGATTTTGCTCGTGGTATAATGAACAAAGAAAATATCGTAGGAAAAGTTTTAGAATAGTATGAAAAAAATAAAAGAGTATTTTATTATAATTAAACAACTATGGTCTAATAAGAAAACACGTGCTTGGATTGGTTTAGGTTTTTACTTTATATTCTTTTTAATTCTTGCAGTTTTTATGCGTATTTCACCAGGATCAAAGGAACCGGCAACATCAACAGAGTATACAAAAACATCTGATATTAAAACGATTATTTCTAATTTAGAAGATTTATCAAGAAAAGACTATAACTATAAAATAGTTATTGCGGATATTGAAGTTATTGGAACTGTCGTAAATGGAACAAATTCATTTGATTATTTAGGTAATAACTATATATTTGTATATGATAAAATATACAAAAGAGTAGATTCTAATTTAGAACTAGTTGATAACTTACTTAATACAGGGATTCCGATAAATTTAATTACTATTGATAAAATCTTAAATTGTTTACAAAATTTAGATTATAGGTATGATAGTTATATTAATTCTAATTTTGAAGTTATTTATGATGTGCAATCTTCAAAAATGGCGAGTGATTTATTAGATACCATGACAGTTAAATTGTATGGTAAAGACAACGTAACTAATAAAATAGTTATTAGTTATAAAAACAATGATTATGTTTTAAATATATATTAAGAATAAAGAGGTGTAAGAATGGATGCTTTTATAGTATTATTAATTATTTGTATTATTGTATTTTGTTTTAAAAGAACGTTTAGTGGATTTGTTTATGCCGTAGGTGCTTCAGAAATATTATTTCGTTTGTTATATTTTTTACGTATTAGGTTATTTGCAGGAGATGTATCGGCATTCCTAGGTAAGTATTTTCCAGAAAATATTCCCGCTGTAATTGCTCATTATACAAATGGTGTAATATATGAAATATTAATATGGTTATTTGTAGGAATTATGATAGTATTTGAATTTTATACAATTAGAATATTTTTTAAGAAAAGATAATTTATAATTTGAATAGGGGTAATAGAATGAAAAAAAATAACGGTTTTACTTTAATAGAATTACTTGCAGTAATTGTTGTTATAGGAATAATTGCTACTATTTGTGGGGTTAGTGTAACATCAACTATTAATAATTCTAAGCAAAATGCTTATAATCAACAGGTCGCTAATATAATTAAAGCTGCCGAGGAGTGGGCTTTGGAGCATACAGAAGAGTTACCTGAGGAAGTTGGGGCTTCTAAACAGGTAAGTATAAAACAACTTATTGATACTGGAAAGTTATCAGATTATCCTAAAAATCCCATGAGTGCTAGTGAACCAATGAATGGTTATGTTAAAATTAGTTGTAATGCCAACTGCGCATCTTACAAGTATGAATATATTAATTAAATAATGTTAATTTTTAGACAAATATATTGTATTTTTATAATATATTTGTTTTTTTATTATTTTTGTGTTATATTATATCACCCGCTTTGACCTAATTCGACAGGATTAGAAAAAGTTTTATGTAATAATATGACTTGTGTTTCATATAAATTTAAATAGAGGTGATAATAATGAAAGAAATGAATAAATTAGAAAATAAAAATGATATACAAACACAAATTATTATAAAGGAAGGCGAAAATATTTATAATTCTCTTAGAAATTCTGATATTAGAGTATACATTGATGGCTTTAGTGGTAAATTAAGTCTACATGATAAAAGATGTTTATCTTTATATCTAAGTATTTTACAAAATGAAAATTTTTTTAAGGAATTAATGGATAATATGAATTATCAAAAGTTTACTAATTTTAGTACTCAGGATACAAATAGTTATCATTATGAAAAAGAGTTTGCGGAATTTACTAAAGTATTTGAGATGGATAATAGTTTAGAAGTAATGGTTTTATATTTGATTGATTACCCTCTTATTAGACAATTAATATTAAAAGAGGGCTACCAAGTATGGAATATAAAATTAGCAGTATATGATTATATTAGCAATAATATTAAAAATGCTATTGGAATTAACAAAAATAATCAAAAAGTATTGACAAAATAATGATTTAACTATATAATCTAATACGTACAAAGAGGAAAGCAGGTATTCACACCTCACCTGAAGACTTAAGTCTTGGGTATAATGCCAATATTTAGATATATTTAATTAATATATTTTGTTGGATTAAAGTGAATACTATGCGTATTCACTTTTTATATTGTGTTTTCTTCAAAGTTATAATAGTTTGAAGAAGTAAGAATAGAAAGAAAAAACAAATCAATTTAATTGATTTAGTTCTTGGAGGTGTTATTTATAGCTAGTAAGGAAAAAGTATTGTTTGTAAATGAGCAAATACGTGCAAAGGAAGTAATGGTAATTGGCCCAAATGGAGAACAACTTGGAGTAAAAGCTATCAAAGATGCTTTGACGCTTGCTGAGTATGCAGGATTTGATTTAGTATTAATTAATCCATCTGCTAATCCACAAGTTTGCAAAATTATGGATTATAATAAATTCAAATATGAAACAAAGAAACGTCAAAAAGAAAATATCAAAAAGCAACGTGAAACAAATTTAGAAATGAAAGAATATCGTTTATCTGTTGTAATTGATGTTCACGATTTTAATACTCGTGTAGTAAATGCTAGTAAGTATTTAGAAAAAGGTCACAAGATTAAAGTTAGTATTCGTTTTAAAGGTAGAGAACTGGCACATCCAGAATTGGGTCGCGATGTATTGCTTCGTTTTGCTGAAACTGTTAGCAACATTGCTGAAATAGAGCAAAAACCGACTTTAGAAGGACGCTTTATGACAATGATATTAATGCCAAAGAAAGAAAAATAGGAGGAAATAATTATGCCAAAAATGAAAACACATAAAGGTACTGCAAAAGTATGTAAAGTTAGACCAGATGGAACAGTAAAGATTGGTCATCCAGGTACTAGACACAATACAGGAAAGAAAAACGCTGCTTCAAATAGATGTGGTAGATCTGCATCATTATTAAGCAAGAGTGATTACAAAAGAATCAAAGATTTAATATAATAGGAGGAATTAAACATGACAAGAGTTAAAGGTGGTACAATTCATCGTGCCCGTCGTAAAAAAGTATTAGATGAAGCAAAAGGATACTTTGGAAGTAAACATAGATTATATAAAACTGCTAAAGAACAAGTAATGCATTCTGGAAAGTATGCTTATAGAGATAGAAAAGCTAAGAAAAGAGATTTTAGAAAATTATTTATTACAAGAATTAACGCTGCTTGCCGTTTAAATGATATTAGTTATTCTAAGTTCATGAATGGTCTTAAAAAAGCTGGTGTAGTAATTAACCGTAAGATGTTATCTGAAATCGCAATTGAAAGACCTGAAGAATTTACAAATTTAGTTAAGATTGCTAATGATGCATTAAATGGTAAAACATTTGAAGCACCTGCAAAAAAAGAAGCAAAAGCAACTAAAGAAGTAAAAACTGCAAAAGAAACAAAAGAAGAAACAGATTTATCTAAACTTACAGTTGCAGAATTAAAAGCTTTAGCAAAAGAAAAAGGTGTAGAAGGTGTTTCTACAATGAAAAAAGCTGAATTATTAGATGCTTTAAAATAACCAAACGGTTATTTTTTTTTAGAATTTACATAGTATTTAATGGTGATAATATGTTTAGTAAGAAAAGACTTTATATATTTTTGAGTAAATTTCTTTTTTGTATAATAATTACTTTACTTATTTTAATTGGTATTAAAGCTAGTCCTAATTTTAAGACTAACTTTTATAAACAAGTCTTTGAAACTAATATATCATTTTCTAAGATAAATAAAATATATGAAAAATATGCTGGTACTTCTATTCCATTTAAAGATTTATTTATAAAAGATATAACTCCAGTATTTAATGAAAAACTAAACTATAAAGGAAAAGAAACTTATCTAGATGGCGTAAAACTTACTGTTGATACAAACTATTTAGTGCCAACATTAAATGATGGTTTAGTTGTTTTTGTCGGTGAAAAAGAAAACTATGGTAATACTATTATTATTAATCAGATAGATGGTACTGATGTATGGTATTCTAATATTGAAAATTCCGCCATTAAATTATATGATAATGTAAAAAAGGGGGAACTTGTTGGTAACGCTAAAGACGAAACTCTATATCTAGTATTTAAAAAAGATGGTACAGTTTTAAATTATGAAGATTATCTATAAAATTAAATTTCATCCACTTTTTTATATTACATCCATGTTAATGTTGTTTACAGGTTATTTTAAGGATTTTTCTTTATTTTTAATAATTGTGATGTTCCATGAATTAGGTCATGTACTTGCAGGTCTTATATTTAAATGGAAAATAAAAAGCATAAATGTTTTACCATTTGGCGCAATTACAATATTTGATGAAGGATTAACTAAATCTCTTTTAGAGGAGTTTGTTATTAGTATAATGGGACCTTTGTTTCAAATTATTATTTATAACTTACTAAGATTAAGATATAATGTTTTTTTAATTCATTATTCATTGTTAATATTTAATTTACTGCCGATAATTCCTTTAGATGGTTCAAAAATACTAAGTGTTATTTTAAATTTGTTTTTTCCTTTTAAAAAGAGTTTATTTGTATCAATTATTTTATCAATCATTTTAGTAATATTATCTTTTATATCATGTTTTTATCATTTTAATTTAGTATTTATACTTGTACTGCTATTCTTATTAGTAAAAGTTTTTAATGAATTTAGTAGTATCAATTATATTATGAATAGATTTTTTTATGAAAAGTACTATTTTCCTAAAAGTTATAAGCGTAAAAAAGTTATTAATGGTAAAAATATAAATAAACTGTTTAAAGAATGTAGTCATATTTTTAAAGTAGGTAATAATTATTATACAGAACATGAAATTTTAAGAAAAAGGTTTGACTTTAAAGGTAAACTGTGATAAAATCTATTACTGTGTAGAGCCTCACTCTACAACCGCTCAGAAAAAGGTTATAAACTTCGGTACCTTAATGGCGAGTCTTAGAAAGTTAGGAGGTTATTTATGAAAGCTATTATTGAAACTGGTGGAAAACAATATAATGTTGAAGAAGGTACTATCCTTTATGTAGAAAAATTAGATGTTGAAGCTGGTAAAAAAGTTAGTTTCGATAAAGTATTAATGGCTAATGGTGAAATTGGACATCCTTATTTAAACAACGTTGTTGTTGAAGGTGAAGTTGTTAAACAAGGAAAAGCAAAAAAAATCAAAGTATTTAAATATGTTCAAAAAAACAACTATCATAGAACTCAAGGTCACCGTCAACCTTATACTAAAGTAGAAATTAAAGCAATTAAGAATATCTAATATGATTAATATTAAGATTACAAAAATAAATGATAATATAGATAAGATTTCTATATTAGGTCACTCTGGGTATAAAGAGTCTGGTAGTGATATTGTTTGTGCATCTGTTTCTAGTATTTGTATAACTACTGTTAACGCTATTATTAGAATAGATAGTAACGCTATTGAATATGATGAAAAAGATGGTTATTTGACGGTTGATATAAAAAAACATACAACAGTTATTGATATTTTAATTCAAAATATGATTGAATTATTATACGAATTAGAAGAAGATTATAAAAAATATATTAAAATTGATGAATAAGGGAGGTGCACTTCGTGTTGAATTTAATGAAGCTAAATATTCAATTATTTGCACATAAAAAAGGACAAGGTTCTACTAAGAACGGACGTGATTCAGAATCAAAACGTTTAGGAGCTAAGGCTGCTGACGGGGAATATGTAACAGGTGGTTCAATTTTATATCGTCAACGTGGAACTAAGGTATATCCAGGACATAATGTAGGTATTGGTTCAGATGATACATTATACGCTAAAGTTCCTGGCTATGTAAAATTTGAAAGATTAGGTCGTGACCGTAAACAAGTTAGTATTTACGATGAAAAAGTAAGTGCTTAATTATAATTAGTTTTATAAATATATTTACATTTATTTACAGTGTAAATATATTTTTTTGTGTTAATTTTTTGTTAACTGATGCGTTTTATATTTATGTATGGTATAATGAAACCTGTTAAGAAAGTAGAAATTATGTTGGAAGGTGGTAGTATTATAAATTTATTTGATAAACTTAATATATTTAGAATATTAGAAAACTTAGCAATTGTTCAAAACTCTACTACTGTTATAGTAATTCAAACTATTATATATGCTTTAATAATAATTATACTTATCTTAATAATTATATTAATGATACTTGATAGAAAATAATTTAAGAGATTAAAAGAAAGTAAAAGTAAGTTTCTTGGGTGAAAGTTTAAATTTACTTTCTTTTTTCTATGCAATTTCATAAATATAGTGTATAATATTAACAGTTTAAAAAGAGGTGACATTATGTTTATAGATGAAGTTATTATAGATTTAATTGCTGGTAGTGGTGGTAATGGTTGTATGGCTTTCCGTCGTGAAAAATATATTGAGATGGGAGGACCTTATGGTGGCAATGGTGGAAAAGGTGCTGATATAATATTCGCTGTTGATGAAGGTTTAAATACTTTACTTGATTTACGTTATAAAAAACAAATTAAGGGTGATAAAGGTGGTAATGGTTTAGGTAAAGGTATGCAAGGAGCTAATGCTGATGATATAGTTATTCGTGTACCACTCGGAACTGTTATTACTGACGTTGATACGGGATTAGTTATAGCGGATTTAATTCATAAAGATGATAATGTTGTAGTAGCACGTGGAGGACGTGGTGGTAGAGGTAATATGGCTTTTGCTACACATTCTAATCCCGCTCCAAGTTATTGTGAAAATGGTGAACCTGGAGAAATGCGTAAGGTTAAAGTTGAGTTAAAACTTCTTGCTGATGTTGGTTTAGTTGGTTTACCTAGTGTAGGTAAGTCTACCATAATATCAATGATTTCTGCATCTAAACCTAAAATTGCAGCTTATCATTTTACAACGTTAACACCAAATTTAGGAGTTGTAAGAGCAAGCCGTAATCGTTCTTTTGTCGTTGCGGATTTACCTGGTTTAATAAAAGGTGCTTCTTTAGGCGAAGGATTAGGCGATAGATTTTTACGTCATATAGAACGTACTAGAGTAATTGCTCACGTTATCGATATGAGTGGTTTTGAGGGTAGAAATCCTTATGATGATTATGTAACTATTAATGAAGAATTAAAGAATTTTAATCCTAAACTTTTAGAAAAGCCACAAATAATAATTGCTAATAAAATGGATATTCCTGGTGCTGAAGGTAATTTAAAAGAATTTAAAAAGAAGGTTGATTTAGAAGTATTTGAAATTAGTGCAGCTTTAAATCAAGGACTTGATAGTGTTGTAGATGCTTTAGCGGACATGTTAGACAACATAGCTAAAGAACCTTTATATACTGAAGAAAAATTTGAAAGTCATGTTCTTTATAAATTTGAGGAAAAAGAACCATTTACTATTGTTAATGATAATAATACTTGGGTTATTAAAGGTGAAGTAGTAGAAAAACTATTCAAGATGACTAAATTTAATTCTGATGAATCAGTTTTAAGATTTTCTAACAAACTAAGAAAACTTGGTGTAGATAATAAGTTAAGAGAATTAGGTGCTAAAGAAGGCGACAATGTTAGAATTCTTGATTATGAATTTGAATACAAAGAATAAAAAAGAAGCTAGAGATTTAAGTCTTTAGCTTCCTTTATTATATCATTAATTTTATATTTAGAATTATCTCTTGCCTCTAATATAAAGTAAGTTTTTTTAGGAGCAATAATTATTCTATTAGGGGGAGTATTTCTATAGATTTTAATTATTTTTCCTTTTTTATCAATTGCGATAATATCGATATTTATTTTCATAAAAAAGGTATGAACAGATTTGCATTTAGGAAATAAGTATTCTTCATTTATGCTTTTTTTAAACATTAAACCTTTAAATCTATCATAGATATTAGTACAAATTTTCATTTTACCACCATTTAAATTTTATCACATCAAGTATTATTTGACAAATAATAAAAAAAATTATAAACTATTATTAGATAGGAGAAGTATTTATGAAAATTAGAAATAATAGGGGTCAAGCTTTAGTTGAATATTTACTTATCATTGCGGTAATTAGTGTTATTGTTATTAGTATTGTTAAGATGTTTGGAGGATATTTACAAGACGCTATGACTAAAGCATCTTGCAATATTGTTGATAAAGTTTATGTTGAAGGAGAGCATCCTGGCGAAGGTACTTGTGAAAGCAAATAGAAAGACAGTGTTATAAATGGATAATAGCTTAAAAAGAAGTATTATTTTAGATCATTATCAATCTCCAAGAAATAAAGGATTGATTGATGATAGTACTTATATAAAAATTAATATGAACAACGAAAGCTGTATTGATGAAATAAACTTAATGGTTAAGTTAGATGATAATAAAATTAAAGATATAAGGTTTAATGGTGAAGCTTGTGCAATATGTACTAGTGCAACATCAATTATGACCGAAACACTTATTGGTAAGACTATTGATGAAGCAAAAAACATTATTAAAAACTATTATAATATGATTGATGAACAAGACTACGATGGTAATGTTTTAGAGCAGGCAGTAGTGTATGATGATATATATCGTCAACCAAATCGTAAAAAATGTGCATTACTTCCTTGGTGGGGAGTTGCTAAGTCATTAGAGGGGGAAAACAAAGATGTTCAAAAATTATGACTTGAGACCAGTTAAGATTGGCTGCTTTAGTGGTGTATATACTGGTGGACATGCAACAACAGGAGAAGATGGACTTCCTAAAAAAGTTATCTTAGCGGAATTAGATGAGAATACAGTAAAAGATATAATCTGTATGATTGATGAAGAAAATTCTAACGCTATTGATATTTTTAGTGGTGATTTTTATCCTATTTTAAAAAGAGATAAAAATGGTAGAATTACAGAAGAACCTAGATATCTTGAAACTAATTATTACTATGCTCTTAATGTTTATCCTAAAGAACAATTAACAGCAAGTTTTATGTATCGCGTTTACTGTAATTGTTTGGCAGATAGTGCTTATAGTAAGTATCAAAAGAATTTTGCTAAAAAAGTAAAGGTTTTAACTCTAAATTCTAATCATAAGAAAGAAAAATAATCTTTCTTTTTTTTTGTTCCAATAGTATAATACCTATAGGTGATCTTATGCAAGAACAAAATTTGAATATAGAAAAAGTAAAAGAAATATCTAAGTTAAAGCAAGAACCTGAATGGATGACAGAGTTCCGTGTTAATGCTTATAATACTTTTGTTAATACTCCTAATCCTATATTTGGACCTGAATTAAATATTGATTTTTCAATAATAAATTATTATAAAAAAATAACTGATAAGGTTCATAACAGTTGGGAAGATGTACCAACTTCTGTTAAAGATACTTTTGATAAAATTGGTTTACCAGAAGCAGAACAAAAGTATTTAGCAGGTGTCGGTGCACAATTTGAGAGTGAAGTAATATATCATCATATGCTTAAAGAGTTAGAGGACAAAAATGTTATATTTTGTGATACCGATACAGCGTTAAAACAATATCCTGAATTATTTAAGGAATATTTTAATAATTTGGTTAAGTATGATGAAAATAAGTATACTGCATTAAATGGTGCCGTATGGAGTGGGGGAACTTTTATATATATACCACCACATACTAAATTAGATAGACCTTTACAAAGTTATTTTAGAATTAATAGTAAAAACATGGGTCAGTTTGAAAGAACAATTATTATAGTTGATGAATATAGTGATTTACATTATATGGAAGGATGTACCGCTCCTACTTATACTAGTGATTCTTTACATGCGGCAGTAGTTGAAATTTATGTAAAAAAGGGTGCTAAATGCCGTTATACTACTATTCAAAATTGGTCTAGTGATGTATATAATTTAGTTACTAAAAGAGCCATTGTTGAAGAAAGTGGAACAATGGAATGGATAGATGGAAATATTGGCTCTAAAACTAATATGAAATATCCATCTTGTATATTAGCTGGTGAAAATGCAGTTGGCAATTGTATATCTATTGCTGTAGCAACCAAAGATCAATATCAAGATACTGGTGCTAAAATGATACATTTAGCTCCTAATACTAAGAGTAATATAATTAGTAAATCTATTGCTGCTAATGGTGGAATAGCTAATTATCGTGGTACTGTTAATATTTCTAAAGACGCTATTAATTCTAAAAGCATTGTTAAGTGTGATACTATTATTTTGGATGATAAGTCTAAGAGCGATACAATTCCTAAAAATAAAGTTAGTAATTCTAGTTCTACTTTAGAACATGAAGCTACTGTATCTAAAATAGATGAAGATAAGTTGTTTTATTTGATGAGTAGAGGTATTCCTGAAGAAAGAGCTAAGGAATTATTAATTATGGGCTTTATTGATAAATTCCGTGAAGAATTACCAATGGAATATGCTGTAGAATTAAATGCTTTATTAAAAAATTATTTTTAGTATAAACTTAATTATTTGTATTATATCTTATTTAAATTTTCAAAATTGTCTTAAGACAAATTTAAGAAAAGTGTCCCTTTTCTTTTTTTATTATATAAAAAGTGTGATTTGTAATTATTTTTTTAATCTAGTATTATTGTTTCTGGGAGGGAAAGATATGTTAAATAATGCAGTTATTGTAGGTAGAATTGTACAAAATCCGGAATTAAAAGAAACAGAAAAAGGAGGAAAACTCGCTAATATAGTTTTAGCGGTTCCTAGAAGTTTTAAAAATTCAAATGGAGAGTATGAAACAGATTTTATTAATTGTACTTTGTGGCGTGGTATTGCTGAAAGTACAGCAGAATATTGTAAGAAAGGTGACCTTGTTGGTATAAAAGGTCGTATTCAAACAAGTAATTATCAAGATTCTGAAGGAAACAAAAAGTATACTACAGAAGTAGTAGCGGAGAAAGTTACATTTCTATCTAAAAATCACACTAAAGAAGCAGAAGAAACAGAGTAATTCTGTTTTCTTTGTATGGAGGTGTATAAATGAACTATTATAACGAGATAAAAGAAAATCTAATAAATAATGAGATTACTAAGAAAGTAAAAGATTATTCTAAAAACAAAAGTGATTTAAATACTTATTACAATGTAGGTAAATTACTAGCGAAAGCTGGTAAATATTATGGTGAAGGTATTATTAAAGAATATTCAAAGAAATTGACTATAGATTTAAACAAAAAATATAACGAAAGAACTTTGCGAAGAATAAGACAATTTTACTTGTTACAAATATCTCAAAAATGGTCGACATTGTCGACCAAATTGACTTGGAGCCATTATTCAGAATTGCTAGCAATAGAAGATATAAATAAAATAAATTACTATATAAAAATAGCAGAACAACATAATTTATCTGTACGAGAACTAAGAACAAAAATAAAGAATAATGAATATGAAAGATTAGATGAAGAAGCTAAATTAAAATTAATTAATAAAAAGAATACTGAAGTAAAGGATTTTATTAAAGAACCAATAATTATTAACAATAATTTAGATTATAATGATATCTCGGAAAAGATATTAAAAAAATTAATATTAGAAGATATAGATAGTTTTTTAGATGAATTGGGGACTGGTTTTAGTTATATCAAAAATGAATATAAAATAAAAATTGGAACCAATTACAATTATATAGATTTACTACTTTTTAATTATGAGTACAATTGCTTTGTAGTAGTAGAATTAAAAGTAACAGAGTTAAAAAAAGAACATATTGGGCAAATTGAAGTATATATGAATTATATTGATAGTAATTTAAAAAAAATTAATCAAGATAAAACGATTGGTATTATTATAGTTAGAAAGAATAATAAATTTATAATGGAATATTGTAGTGATAAACGTATTTTATCTAAAGAATACATGTTAATCCAATAATAAGCATTTATAAGTTATTATTTAAAATATTAAAAAATTATCTATTTTTTATTTTTGGACATACACTTATAATGGTGATAACATGTTTTTTAAAAGTATACATAAAAGAGAAAAAATAATTCTTTTGGTAATAGTATTTTTATTTATATTAATAATTGCAAAAGTTTTTTATATTCAAGTAATTGATTATAAGAAGTTAAATAAATATGCTGGAAGCTTATGGAGTAGAAATTTACCAATAGAAGCCAATAGGGGTATTATTTATGATCAAAATGGCGTAGTACTTGCTGATAATGTTACAACAACCTCGTTAGTTGTTATACCTAATCAAATCATTGATAAAGAAACTACAGCAAGGAAAATAAGTGAAATTTTGGGAACTAGTTATGATGATATGTTGAAGCATGTTAGTAAGAGGACTTCAATAGAGCGTGTACATCCAGAAGGAAGAAGATTATCATATGATGTTGCCGATAAAATAAGTGATTTAAAATTACCAGGGGTATATTTAATAAAAGAGTCTAAAAGGTATTATCCTTATGATACATTACTTTCTCATACTATTGGTTTTGTTGGAATAGACAATCAAGGTTTGAGTGGTTTAGAGCTTATGTATGATAATTATTTAACAGGAGAATATGGTGCTATTAAGTATTTAAGTGACGCAAAAGGACAAAAACTTAATCTAGCCGAAAAATACGAGGAACCACAAGATGGCATAAATATGACACTTACAATAAATTATGATATTCAAGCTGCTTTAGAAAGAGAATTAGACAATGCTTTAATAAAATATAATCCGGATCAGGCATTAGGTTTAGTAATGGATCCAAATAGTGGAGAAATACTTGCTATAGCGAGTCGACCTACATTTTCTCCTAGTAATTATAAAAATTATACTGTAGAAGAAATCAATAGAAATTTACCTATTTGGGCTACGTATGAACCCGGTAGTACTTTTAAAATAATTACTTTAGCGGCTTCTCTAGAAGAAAAAACTGTAGACTTAGAAAATGAACACTTTTATGATTCTGGTAGTGTTAAAGTTAGTAACGCTACTATTCATTGTTGGAAACATGCTGGACATGGTGAGCAGACATATTTAGAAGTAGTAGAGAACTCTTGTAATCCTGGATTTGTTAGTTTAGGACTTCGTCTTGGTAAAAATAGACTTTTTCATTACTTAGATTTGTTTGGATTCGGTAAAAAAACTGGAATAGACTTAAACGGTGAAAGTTCTGGAATTATGTTTAAACTTGATAAAGTTGGTGACTTGGAACTTGCAACGACTGCGTTTGGTCAAGGTGTATCTGTTACACCAATACAACAAGTTACAGCAGTTAGTGCTGCCATAAATGGAGGCATTTTATATAAGCCATATATAGTTAAAAGCTTAAATGAACCAGAAACAAATAGTATTATTTTAGAAAATAAGCCTACAATAGTTAGAAAAGTAATTAGTGAAGACACCAGTAGTAAAGTACGACATGCACTAGAAAGTGTTGTTAGTAATGGTACAGGTCGTCCAGCTTATATAGATGGTTATCGTGTTGGTGGTAAAACAGGTACTGCTCAAAAAGTAAAAGACGGAAGATATATGGTAGGTAATTATATTGTTTCATTTATAGGCTTTTTACCAGCAGATAATCCGCAAGTTGTTGTTTATATAGCGATTGATAATGCAAAAGGTGTAACACAATATGGAGGTACTATAGCAGCGCCAATAGCGCGACAAGTATTAATGGATTCTGCTTCTGCTTTAGGTATTGGAAAAAGTAGTGGTGGTATGGAAAAAGAATATAATTATAATGATAAAAAATATGTAGAAGTGCCTAATGTTGTAGGAATGAGTGTAAAAGATGCAACAAAAAGTTTAAAAAGTTTTAAAGTTGAATATAGTGGTAATGGAAATGTAGTTTCTTATCAATCACCTAACGCAGGTGAAAGAATATTAGAAGGTGAAACTATTAAACTGTTATTAACAGAATAGGAGGAAATATGATAACATTAACTAAAACGTTTTTAGCACTCATGATTGGTTTTTTACTTGCTACATCTTTAGGAACTATTTTAATACCAGTTCTTCGAAAATTAAAAGCTAAACAAAGTCTTAGTGTTTATTTAGAAGAGAGACATCATTCTAAAAGCGGTACACCAACAATGGGTGGTTTAATCTTTATTATACCTACAATAATTACTATGTGTATACTTAAAATAATGGGTAAAATAATTATTAGTTATAACTTTTTAATAGTAATATTTACATTTTTAGGTTATTTCTTAATAGGATTTATAGATGATTTATTAATTATTAAAAGACATAATAATGCTGGATTAAGTGAAAGTGCTAAACTTATATTTCAAACTATAATAGCGGTAGTTTTCTTCTTTCTATTTATGAAAGCAGGTAATGAACCATTGCTATGGATTCACACTTTAAATATTAAAATAGATATTAAATGGTGGTACGGAGTATTTATATTACTTGTCTTAATAGCAAGTTCTAATGCTGTAAATATAACTGATGGTTTAGATGGCTTGGCTACTGGTCTTTCTATAATAGCTTATATAGCCTTTGGTTTAATTACTTGGAATACTGGTTGGTTAGAGGGATATGAAGAAATAGCACTTTTTGAGTTTACATTAGTTGGTTCTTTACTAGGATTTTTGGTATTTAATATTAATCCCGCTAAAGTATTTATGGGCGATACTGGTTCTTTAGCACTTGGAGCAACCCTTGGTTCTATAGCTATTCTTACTCGTCATGAAATATTGTTAATTTTAATAGGAATAGTATTTGTTTGTGAAACATTAAGTTGTGTAATACAAAGAATATACTATAAATTAACTAGAAAAAGAATATTTCCAATGACACCAATTCATCATACATTTGAAAAATTAGGTTGGAAAGAAACTGATATAGTACGATTTTTTTGGATAATAGGTCTAATTGCCGCCATGGTATCTATCGCGTTTGGTATATTGTTATGAAAGTTTAAATAGAAAGTTAAGGTGTATATTTTGAAAGATAAAAAATTAGAAATAACTTTATTAATTAGTATTACCTTAATATCTATATTTGGTCTCATTATGGTATATTCTGCTTCAAATATTTGGGCAGAATATAAATATAATGATGCCTTTAAATATGTAAGACATCAAACTATATTTTTTATAATTGGTTATATAGGAATGCTGATAATTAGTAAAATTAATTATCAAAAATACTTAAAGCGAGCTAATTTGTTACTTCTAGGTTGTATTATTCTTTTAATTTTAGTAGCAATACCAGGAATAGGCATGGTTAGAAATGGTAGTAGGAGTTGGTTTGGTATAGGTTCATTTGGAATACAACCTAGTGAATTTACTAAATTAGCTCTTATTATATTTACATCCAAGTACTTAGTTAATAATGAAAAGAATATGAAGTTTATAATAAAAGGTGTACTACCAATATTAGGAGTTACTTTATTTGTATTTGGTTTAATTATGTTACAACCAGACTTTGGAACTGGTGTAATAATAGTAATGTCTATAATTGGGTTATTGTTTATAGGTGGAGTAAATCTTAAATTATTTGTTGGTATGGGTATAGTAGGAGTAGTGGGTATTACTGGTCTTATTTTAGTTGCACCTTATCGTATGAGTAGAATATTATCTTACCTAAATCCTTGGTCAGACCCTCTAGGTAGTGGTTTTCAAATAATACAGAGTTTATATGCTATCGGTCCAGGAGGATTATTTGGATTAGGATTTGGTAATTCTATTCAAAAACATTTTTATCTTCCAGAACCACAAACTGATTTTATATTCGCTATTATTAGTGAGGAATTTGGTTTTCTAGGAATATTAATAGTTTCTATACTATTTTTAACTATTATAATAAATGGTTTTAAAATATCTAAGCGTTGCAAAGATTTATTTGGAAAATATTTATCTTTTGGAATAACTTTTCAACTTGCTTTTCAAACTGTATTAAATTTAATGGTTGTAGTAGGTTTGATACCGGTTACAGGAGTAACGCTTCCATTTCTCTCATATGGTGGCTCTAGTTTACTTATTACATTATGCAGTATGGGAATATTATTAAATATAAGTAGATATAATAAATAGCAATTTGACAATTCTATAAAACTTCTTTATAATACAAAATCAGATGGGGGAAGAATTATGGCATTTTCAATATATAAACATAGACAACGTGGTAGTAAGTTATATGAAATAGCAAGTATTAAAGAGATTATAGAGTTAGGACAATTTCAACTTGCTATGAAAAAAATTCATGAATTTATAGATAATTATGGTAATGATATTGAAATTTTATATCTTTATGGTAAACTTTTACGAAAAACTGGTTATGTTGAAGAGTCTATAAATAGTTTTAAAAAGGCTTTAGAAGTTATGCAAGAAAAAAACACCGATTTTTATTATAATGCAACTATTGCTGAACTGTTTAAAGTATATTTTATTAATTGCTATTATAAAGAAGCTTATGATATATTAATTAATGCGCCTAGTGCATTAAAGTTTGAACATTATAACGATAATATGCCAGATCTTAGTGAGTTTAAAAAATTACTAGAAATTCGCTTAGGTATTTATAAAGAACAGGACGATGAAAGTGTTTTAATACAAAAAGTCTTATATTATGATAGAGAAAGATCTATAGACCATGTAAAAAAACATCTAAAAGAAAGTGGACGTTTAGATCATAGCATTTTTAATGATGTTGATATAGATAAATTGTTTGCTTTAGTGGAAGATTCTATAAAAGCATCTAAAAAGATGCAGAGATTTGCTTTTAATGATTTATATATGTTTGAATTTTATAGAATTGGTCAAGATAACTCGAATAAGTTAATGGTAGTTACTAATAAGGGAACTAATGAAATTATATCAATGTATCCAACTCAAAGTAATATAAAATGCCAAATAAATGATAATTTATATAGACAGGTCTTAGAAGAAGAATCGTCTAAAGTAAAAAAAATATCACAAATAGATAAGTTTAATAAAAGATATGGTTTAAAATAGGTATATTTTATATCTATTTTTTTTTATTTATGATAAAATTAAATTGGGTGAAAAACTATGCTTTATACTTCAACACAAAATGAAAAAATTAAAAATTTACGTAAATTAAATAATAAAAAATATCGTGATGAGAACTCTCTTTTTCTTATTGAAGGAGAGCATTTAGTTTTAGAAGCATATAAAAATGGTTATTTAAAAGAATTATTATTAGAAGAAAATACTAGTTTAAGTATTAATGTACCAACTAGTTATTTAACACGTAATGTTATGAAATTTATTAGTGAATTAGATAATCCTTCTAATATAATGGGTGTATGTACTAAATTAGTAGAGCAAGAAGAACTAGGAAATAAAATATTAGTGCTTGATAATGTACAAGATCCAGGTAACTTAGGAACAATTATTCGTAGTGCAGTAGCGTTTAATATAGATACAATTATTTTAAGTGATGATACAGTTGATTTATATAATTCTAAAGTTATTAGAGCTAGCCAAGGAATGATTTTTAAAATAAATATAGTAAGAAAAAGCTTGTTGGTAGTTATTCCTAATTTAAAAAAACAAGGGTATAAAATTTATACCACAAATGTAAAAAATGGAAAAAGTTTAAAAAATGTTGAAAAGGTCTCTAAATTTGCTATAATAATGGGTAATGAGGGATTAGGAGTTAAAGAAAGTATTTCTTCTTTAGCTGATGATTTTCTTTATATTGATATGGCTAAAGACTGTGAAAGTTTAAATGTTGCAGTTGCGGCAAGTATTATATTGTACGAGTTAGATAAGTAGGTGTAGTATGAAGCGTATTTTAGTAGGACAAATTGTTAATACACATGGTTTAAAAGGGGAACTACGTATTATATCTAATTTTCCATATAAAGAATTAGTATTTACTAAAGGCTTTAAAGTATATGTTGGGAAAAGAAATGATTTATGTGTAATAAATAGTTATCGTAAGCATAAAATTTATGATATGGTAACTTTTGACGGTATAGATAATATCGATATGGCTATTGCCTATAAGGGTGATTATGTATATATTGATAGAGATGACTTAAAAATAGATGGTTTTATTAATGAGGATATTATTGGATTTACTGTATATAATGAAGACTTGTTAATTGGTGAATTAACGGATATTATTAACAATGGGGCACATGATATTTTAGTTATTAAGTCTTCTAATAATGATAGAATAATGGTGCCTTTTGTAGATGAATATGTTAAAAAAGTTGATTTAGATAATAAAAAGATTATGATAGAAACAATTGAGGGTTTGTTAGATGGTAATTGATATATTAACATTATTTCCTAATATGTTTGAAGGATTTTTATCTGAATCAATAATAAAACGTGCTATTGACGCAAAGAAAGTTACAGTTAATGTTCATAATATTAGAGATTATTCAAAAGATCCACATAAAAAAGTTGATGACTATGGTTATGGTGGTGGTGAAGGCATGGTTCTTATGCCCCAACCAATATTCGACGCTGTTAAAGACTTAAGAAGAGAAGACAGTTATGTAATATTAACGACACCACAAGGAACAACATTTAATCATAATTTGGCTCACGAGTTAACTTTAAAAAAACATATTATTATTATTTGTGGTCATTATGAAGGATTTGATGAGAGAATTCGTACTTTAGCGGATATAGAAATAAGTATTGGTGATTTTGTTTTAACTGGTGGTGAGTTACCAAGTATGGTTATTTGTGATAGTGTTATTCGTCTTATTGATGGCGTCATTAATGAAAATTCTCATAAAAATGATTCTTTTGAAGATACTTTACTGGATTATCCAGTGTATACTCATCCTGCTAATTACGAGGGTTTAGAAGTGCCGGAAGTATTATTGTCTGGTCACCATGAAAATATTCGTAAATGGCGTTTAAATGAACAAATTAAACGTACTAAAGAACGTCGCCCTGATTTACTAGAAAAGAGTGATTTTAATGGCAAATGTTAATCGCTATGTTTTATGTAAAAACAATAATAACAAAGAGTTAGTTTATTTAAATTACAATCTATCTGAGGGATTTAAGTTTAAACCTAAAAACAAAGTAAAATATAATGGTGTTAAAGTAAATGAAATGGTTATTATTAATCCTAGTTTCGTTGAAAAAGTATTAAAAAGGAAAATTAAACATAAACTTGATTTATATTTACAATTTTTAATAAAATTACTAGAAGAAGATAATACGGACCCAACCAATTTAAGGCATGCTTTAAATGATTTAGATAGATATAGACGAACTATTATTAATAAATATAGGGCTTACTTAGATAAGAAATATGTTGACTTATTATTAAAGAAAATAGACGTTCTTGAAAGAGAAATAAAAGAAAAACTTTTCCTTTGTATGCAAAAGGAAATACAACCAGAAGAAGAACTACAAGAAACACGCAGAAGAGGAAGATAAGACTTCCTTTTTATTATAAAAGAATAGAGGAATTATATGAAAAAATTTAAAACGCTATTTAGTTCTATTTTATATATACTATTATTTTTATGTATCAATTTTGGCTCTATAATTGTTTTTTCATTAATATTTAGATTAAATACTAATTTAGATATAAATAGTCAAGATTACATTACTTTTTTAGCACGGTTTTTAAGTAAGAATAAAATTTATATGGTTTTACTGTCAACACTAATACTGGTGCCTATAATTTTAAAAATTTATAAGAAAAATAAAATAAATATTAATTTATCTTTAAAAAAAGAATGTATTAATTATTCCATAATGGGATTTAGTATAAGTTTAATATTAAATATATTGTTATATGATTTTGGCTTGCAAAGGAATATTAGTTTTAAAATCGAACCACTAATGGGAATACTTGCTACAGCGGTAATTGGTCCTATATTAGAAGAATTAGTTTTTAGAGGTATTATTTATAATAATCTTAAGAAGTCTTTTTCAATAAAAAATGCTTTATTAATACTAAGTTTAATGTTTGCTGTTTATCATTTTAATTTTGTTCAAGGACTATACGCATTTTTGTTTAGTATAATAATAACTTATTATTATGAAAAAACAGATAACTTTCTTGTTCCTATGTTTATACATATTGTTGGTAACTTGGCAATTTCATTAGTGTATCCTTATTTATTACAATTAGATTTTATTTATATTCAACTAGTTTTAATTTTATTAATTATTGTAAATACTATAAATGTTGTATTATTAAATAAAAAGTAACAAATATTTACAAGGAATATTAAATGTGCTACAATTATTAAGGTGATTGAATGATAAAACACATTAAAAACATTGATGTTCACTATGAAGATTTTGGTGCTAAAAGTAAGGACACGATTGTTCTTTTACATGGTTGGGGACAAAATATAGAAATGATGCAACCACTTGCTAATCCATTCAAAGATAAAAATCATATAATTATTTTAGATTTACCAGGGTTTGGCTCTAGTGAAGAACCTAAAGAAATTTGGTCTGTTTATGATTATGCTGATTTTTTACACGAATTTTTAAGTGATTTGTCTGTTACTGAACCAATTATTTTCGGCCATTCATTTGGTGGTAAAATAGGACTAGCTTATGCAAGCAAGTACAAAGTAAAGAAATTAGTAGTTTTTGGTAGTCCTTTCCGTAAAGAAATTGAAAAATTATCTTTAAAAACAAAAATGTTAAAAACAGTAAAAAAGTTATCTGGCTTAACAGTTTTAGCGGAACTTGCTAAAAAACATTTTGGTTCTACAGACTATAAAAATGCTAGCCCTAGAATGCGAGAGATTTTAGTATCAACAGTTAATTTAGATATTACAGATGATGTAAAAAAAATTAAGTGTCCAACGTTAATTATTTGGGGAACCAACGATATGGCTGTGCCAATAGAAGACGCTTATGTTTTAGAAAAAATGATATCTGATGCTGGTGTTATTGAGTATCCTGGTAGTCATTATACATATTTAGAGTATTTAAATCCTATAATTAATGTATTAAATAATTTTTTAAGTGATAAGGAGTGAAATTATGAAAATTAGAGTTGGAGTTATTTTTGGTGGCGAAACAGTTGAGCATGAAGTTAGTATAATATCTGCTGTTCAGGCAATGAACAGCATGAATACAGAAAAGTATGACATAATTCCTATATATATAGCAAAAGACCGTACTTGGTATACTGGTGGTATGCTTACGGATATTGAAGTATATAAAGATTTTGAAGATTTAAAAAGATATGCTAAACAGGTATGTTTATGTAAACGTGATGGTAGATTTTATTTAGTAAATACTAAAGGTATGTTTAGAAAAGACGTAGCTGAACTTGATATAGCATTCCCAATAGTACATGGAAATAATGCTGAAGATGGAACATTACAAGGATTACTTGATTCTATAGGTATTCCTTATGTTGGAAGTAGAGTATTAGGTTCGGCTTTAGGACAAGATAAAGTAGTAATGAAACAAGTATTTGAAGCATTAAATTTACCTTGTGTAAAATATACTTGGTTTTTTGATAATGAATTTGTTGATAATGCTGATAAAATCAAGAAAGATATTAAGAAATTAGGTTATCCTGTAATTGTAAAACCTGCCACTCTTGGTAGTAGTGTTGGTATTACTTATGTAAAAAAAGAAGAAGATATTGATGACGCTATTAATGAAGCCATCAATTACGATAATAAGGTAGTTGTTGAAAAAGCTGTTGAAAACTTGGTGGAAGTTAATTGTAGTGTTCTTGGTAATTATGAACATCAAGAAGTAAGTGAAATAGAAGAAGTAATGAGTGCTGAAGAATTTTTGACTTACCGTGATAAATATTTAGGTAATGCTAAAGGCGGTAAATCTAAAGGTATGGCTTCAACTAATCGTGTAATCCCTGCAAGAATTTCTAAGGAGTTATATAGTGAAGTACAAGAATTATCTAAGCAAACTTTTAGAGCTCTTAATTTGAGTGGTGTATGTAGAATAGATTTTTTAATCAATAAAAAGACTAACGAGTTATATATTAATGAACCAAACACTATCCCTGGTTCTTTAGCATTTTATCTTTGGGAACCAGTTGGTAAAAAATATTCAGAACTCTTAGATGAAATGATTAATATTGCTATTAAAACGTATAAAAATCGTGAGAAAAAAGTTTACTCATTTGAAACTAATATATTACAAAACTTTAATGGCTTAAAAGGTGCTAAAGGTGTGAAAGGAAAATTAGGAAAATAATCCTAATTTTTTTATTGCTTAACAATTTGTTTCATAATATAATAAAGTTAGAGGTTTTTTATATGGAAATAGAAAATATAGTATTTATAGATAATTTACCTAAACTTGATTTGCATGGCTTTGATAGGGAGACAGCACGGGTAGCGGTATGTGATTTTATAAGAGATAATATTAAAATGAAAAATGAGTTTGTAAACATAGTACACGGTATTGGTAGTGGTGTTGTTAAAGCTACGGTTCATGATGAATTAAGAAAAAATAAAAATGTTATAAATTTTAAAACATATTATTATAATCAAGGCTGTACAATAGTGAAAGTTAAGATTTGACAAATATAAAAAAAGTGATATAATAATTCCCAACAACGGGGGTTAGGACACAAAATAGTAATATTATTGTTGTATAATTTGACAATAATAATTAATTATGTTAGTATATAGCCGTACGAAAAGGGGGATATAGTATGTACGAAGAAAATAAGACAGGTTCAGTTTTAAAAGATATCTTATTACAGGTTATTTTAGTAGTTATTTTTGTATTTTTATTGTTATGGTTATTTCCTACTAAATGGGATGTTAACAAGCAATTAAAGGATGGATTTGATCCATTATATCAACAATTATTTACTGATCATATAACAACTATGCAAGAATCTGCTCAAAGTTATTATACAAAAGAACGTTTACCTAAAAAAGTAGGCGATAAAGTATCAATGACTTTAGGAGAAATGTTAGATAAAAAGTTGTTAACTTCATTTGTTGATAGTAACAATAAACAATGTAGTTTAACTGGTTCATATGTTGAAATAACTAAAATGGATAAAGAATATATGATGAAGGTTAATTTGAATTGTAGTGATAAAAGTGATTACATTATTACTTATTTAGGATGCTATAATTATTGTGAAGATGCTTTGTGTGAAAAGAAAGACGATAATAAGCAAACAAGTAATAATAATAGTGGCAAAAAAGATGATAATAAACCTACACCAGTTGTAAAAAAATATGAATATGAATATGAACTTATTACAAATGGTAAATATGGAGATTGGTCTAACTGGTCAAAATGGTCTACTAATAAAGTAAGTCAAACAGACTATCGTCAAGTTGATACTAAGAGAGTAAGAGAAGTAATCGGTACTGTTTCTACTGGTAAAACAACTAGATATGTTGCAGCAGAAAAAGATACCTCAACAAAGACTTATGATACAAAGAAAACATTAAAATGCCCAACAGGATATTCACGTTATAGTAATGGTAAACTTTGTGTTGCTAATCCAAAATCAGGTACAACAACTACAACAAGAAATGTTGTAAAACAAGTTCCTGTTCAAACACAAACTGATGCTATTGCAACAATTGTAAAGGTTTGTCCAGATGGTCGTATTACAACTAATGATTGGTGTTTTGCAACCGTAACTACAAATGATGTTAAACCTGCTTCAGCTGGTAACCCAGTGTATAGTGCTTGGACATATTCAGACACAAAACAATTTACTACAAAACCAGTTGATACTGATACAAAAAGATATGAATATGTTTCAACCAAAACAGTTTTAGCTTGTAGAGGATGTAAAACAGAAAAACGTTATACTTATAAAGTTTATACTAGAACTGCTACAACAATTTATAATTGTAATAATTATCCAGGATATACATTATCAGGTTCAAAATGTGTAAAAGCAACTTCAAGTCTAACATCTGTGCATGGAACATGGCATGAAGAAACTAGATATTCTTGTGCAGATGGTTCAACACCAGTAAATGGTAAATGTACTACAACAACTTATGTTGATCAAGTGGTACAAGAAACAGTTACATCTGATAAAAATAAATGTGATGGCAATGCTTATGATGCAACTACTGGATTATGTTACACTAGGGGAGAATATGTTTATAGTTGCCCATCTGGTGTAAATGGAACAATTAAAAATGGTAAATGCGTTGTAGAAACTGTAAAATATACTTGTGATGAAGGAAAATTAGTTGGAAGTAGATGTAAGATTACAGAAGAAAATTATGAAAAACAGTATGGTTATGTAACTTACTACAGATATAAAACAAGAAGTTATATATCTGGTAGCATAAAAACTGCTTGGAGTTCATCAAATAGTGACAAAAATTTATTAAATAAAGGTTATACTTTAACTGGAAATAAAAGAGCAGTAAATTAATCAATCAAAGAAGTGCTGAGAAGCACTTCTTTATTGCCCTAAAAATAAATTTAATTTATAAAAAGAGAGTTGTAACTAATTGACAAAGCTATGTCATTTGTGATATCCTAGATTAGGATAGGTGAGAGTCGCTTATAGATAGGAGGATAATATGAAGGATGCATACATCTTTGATTACGTTAATGAAAATGAATTTAAAAAACTTGAGCGTTCATTAAAAAAATATAATATGTTAGCATATAAAAAGCTATATTTTGAATATTATCCAGCACTAAAAGAAGGAAGATTTTTAGGGGAGAAAGTTGCTACAAATCAAGATAATGGAACAGAAACTTATGAACTTAAATTACCAACAGACGCAATGTTTTCTAAAGTTCATGGTGATATTAAATTACATTATCATGTATATCAAAAAGAATTAACAGTAATGTTAGATACTATTAGCCCTGAAGATATATTAAGTGAAGGACATCAGTCAGAATTAGTAACTTATAAAGGTGTAATGATTTCAAAACAACATTCTGAAAAAGATTTATTTAAAATAAACTTATTAAATATGATTCAAAAGTAGCGTTATGCTACTTTTTGTATTGTCTAAATTCTTGTAAATCAATTTGTTTAAATAATTTATTTATGTATTCTTTATTTATCTGAAATACTAAATTTTTGTTTCGATAGAGTCCAATTTCATTACCACTTTTTTCAATACGAGCAATAAGACTAACTTTAACAATATCTTCTTTTAGTAATTCAATAAATTTTTCAAATGGTTTAAGTTCATATATTGCCATTTTATAATAATGAAAATATTTAGAATTTTCATCTTTTTTATTTTCAGCATAGACTAATGCTAACAGATTAAGTTTTAATAGCAGATGCAGTTTTATTGAATCTAAATAAACAAATGATTCACTTTCTACAATATTGTTATTTGAATCATAAATATTGAGATACAATTTTTCTTCTCCTGTGTTAATGTGTAATTTAAATTTAACACCACTTTTGATAGTTGTTTTGTATTTATAACTAAGGTTTGTTGCTAAAACTTTATATTCGGGGTAGTCTTTGTCACTGTAACCATGTTCGTTTTCAAATGTTAATCCAATACCACCAAAACTTTTGCTAATACTTCTTATCCATCCTTTACCCTCTATTTCTTGAAATTTTTTAATTAATAATCTTATATTTTCATTCATAATTTTCTCCTTCCTTGAAAAATTATACATATTCATATCTTTAGTTGCAAATAACCAATTTTTAATAATGTTAACATTTGTGTTTATAATTTTAATATTTATGTTAAGGAATTTTTAAAGATGTAAAACATCAGGACCTTTAAATTTGGTAAAAAATAATTTTTTTATAACCGGGCGGTCGAGTGTCGGTCCTTTAAGCAAAAAAAAACAGACAACGTCTGTTTTTAATGCTTATTGGTGCAGGTGAAGGGACTTGAACCCCCATGCCGTAAGGCGCTAGATCCTAAGTCTAGTGCGTCTGCCAATTTCGCCACACCTGCATCAAGTGGTGGACCCTGAAGGACTCGAACCTTCGACCGCCCGGTTATGAGCCGGATGCTCTAACCAACTGAGCTAAGGGTCCAGAATCATCACTTGCTTCTATATAATAACATAATAACCGGGCGTTGGCAAGATGTTTTCTTAAATTTGACAAAAAAATTTTTTTATGATAGTATAACAAGCATCAAGCAGAAGCGAATATACATTAATTTGACAAAATATAAATATTATAGTAGTATATAAGCGATTCTTGAAAAGGGGGAATTAAAATGAAAGACAATGCTAGAATTATTAATGTTAGTACAATTATGAAAGATGGACAATTATATTTACAATACACTATTGAGAATAATGGAGATATAAAGGAATTTGAACGTCCTTATTATGACCAAAATGGTAATATTGATCCAGAAGTTGCAAACATTTTAGAAATTGCTAAAAAAATTGATTCAAGAGAACGAGAAACTGAAAAACCAGTAAGAGACTTAGTTGTTTATACTGAACCAAGTTCTAAATTTAAAATTTCTAGAAACACACTTGGTACAATTGCTGCAGGTCTGGCTGGTGTATTGATTGGTGTTGGAATTATGGCAGCTACTCGTGGTTGTAGCAAGCAACAAAATTCTGTAAACCAAGATGTTCCTACTAACGACGATACAGTTATAGAACAAAATGATGATGAAATGAAAATTTCATATATGACTGAAGAAGAATTTACTAGTGGTGTCAAAGCGTTAACAGATTATGTAAATGAGACACTTGGTTTTGATTACAAACCAGTTGATTTAACTTCTTTATATTTCTCTGCTAATATGTCTCATATTTCTAACGATTTATTTAAAAAATTAGTTACTGAATGCTACCTTCCAGATACAGATATGGATATTGCACTTAATACATTATCTGCACTTGATTCTTTACAATCAACAATAGGTGTTGAAGGAACAAGTAAAGATAGAATAGACTTTGATTTTAGTAAATTATTTGTTGATAAGACTGCTGTAGAAGTTAACGAATATTACAAAACTAAATATAATTCTGTAAAAAGTGCTTCTAAAGAAACAACACAAGAAATAGTTAAAGAATTAGAATCATATATGTTTATGGATTCAACTAAAGGATATAATAATTTAGCAGCTGGAGAAAGATTAGCGTTCAATAATTATGTAGCGGATGCTATAGCGATAGCGGCTAATGCTAAAGGTGTTTCAATGTCTTCTGCATTTGATACTACAATTAATGAGACAACAGTTACAGATTACATAAACAGTTTAACAGATAAGATGAATTGTTTAGCTGTAACAGAAGCAGAAAAAGTTTTAACAAAGTAATTAAAGATAGGCCTCGGTCTATTTTTTTTACTTAAAATGTTTTTCTGCATATACTATAACGGTGATAAAATGAATAATTTGATTGGGAATACACCGATGATAAAAGTAAAATATAAATATAATGACAATATAAACTATATTTATGTAAAGCTTGAACAGTATAACTTAACTGGAAGTATTAAAGACCGAATAGCTTTATATATAATAAAACACGCAACGGAGAATGGCGTACTAAAAGAAAATATGCCTATTGTTGAAGCTACCAGTGGAAATACCGGTATATCCTTTGCCACTTTAGGAGCTAAATATAATCATCCTGTTTATATATTTATGCCCAATTGGGCTAGTAAAGAACGAGTTAATTTAATGAAACTATATGGAGCAAAAGTTATTTTAGTTAGCAAAGAAGAGGGTGGTTTTAAAAAATGTATTGAATTGGCAGATAAATTAGCGTCAGAAATAAATGGTTTTAGACCAAATCAATTTAGTAATACTTTAAATATAAAATGCCATTTTGAGACTACTGGAACTGAAATAATAAAACAACTAACAAATATTAATCTAGGTGGTTTTGTAAGTGGTATTGGTACTGGCGGTACATTAATGGGTATTAGTCGTAAATTAAGAGAATACTATCCTAATATGATTAATTGTGCTGTAGAACCAATGCAAATGCCACTTCTTACTAATGGGAAAATAAAAGAAAGCCATAAAATAGAGGGGATAGGAGACGATTTTATACCAGAATTAGTAAATACTGACGAAATAGATTGTGTATTTGATATAGATGATAATGACGCAATTAATATGTCTCGTTTACTTAGCAAAAAACTTGGTTTAGGTGTTGGTATATCTAGTGGTGCTAATTTTCTGGGAAGTGTTTTATTACAGGATAAAATAAAAAAACCATTAGTAACAATATTTCCTGATGACAACAAAAAATACCTCAGCACAGACTTAATAAATGAAATAGATAATAATAGTAATTTTTTATCCAATAAAATAGAATTATTAGAATACTCATTGATTTAATCAAACATGAAATGTTATAATAATACATATGGAAGGTGACTTATGAAAATATATAATACATTAACACGTAAAGTAGAAGAATTTGTTCCTAATGATCCAAAAGAGGTAAAAATGTATACCTGTGGTCCTACGGTTTACCATTTTGCTCACATAGGAAATCTTCGCACTTATATATTTGAAGATATATTAGAAAAAACTTTAGAGTTCATAGGATATAATGTTAACAGGGTTATGAATATAACTGATGTTGGTCATTTAGCGAGTGATTCTGATTCTGGTGAAGATAAAATGTTAAAGGGTGCTAAAAGAGAACATAAAACAGTTTTAGAAATAGCGGATTTTTATACTAATGAATTTAGAAAGGACACAGCTAAGTTAAACATATCTTGGCCTAAAACAGTTTCTAAAGCAACAGATAATATAGATGAATATATTAAAATAATAACTAAACTTTTAGAAACAGGATATGCTTATCAAGCTGGAGGCAACATTTATTTTGATACCGCTAAATTAACAGATTATTATAAACTTACTGGTCATAAAGAAGATGAAATGGTAGTAGGTGTTCGAGATAGTGTTGAGTACGACGACAGTAAAAAAAGTCAAAATGATTTCGTTTTATGGTTTACTAAATCAAAATTTGAAGATCAAGAATTGAAATGGGATTCTCCTTGGGGATTTGGCTATCCAGGATGGCATATTGAATGTTCCGGAATAAGTATGAAATACTTAGGTGAATACTTAGATATTCATTGTGGTGGCGTAGACAATATATTTCCACATCATACTAATGAAATAGCACAATCTGAAAGTTATCTTGGACATAAATGGTGCAATTATTGGGTTCACGGCGAACACTTAAATGATATAAATGGTAAAATGAGTAAATCCAAAGGTGAATTTTTAACAGTAAGTCTTCTTGAAGAAAAAGGATATAATCCAATTGTATATCGCTTTATGTGTTTACAGTCACATTACCGTAAAGTACTAATGTTTAGCTTTGATGCTTTAGATAATGCTAGCGTTGCTTATCAGAAATTAAAAAATAAGGTTTTATCTTTAAAACAAGAAGGAACTTTAGATAAAGACGCTGCTCAAATATATTTAAATAATTTTAAAGAAGCTTTAGAAAACGATTTAAATACATCTTTGGCAATAACTACTTTGTATGATACATTAAAATCTGATTTATCAGATATTTCTAAACTATATGTAATAAAAGAAATGGATAAGGTATTATCATTAGATTTGTTAAGTGATAAAACTAATGCTATTGATATTGTTTTAGAACAATATATTAAGGAACAAATTGAAAAACGAAATATCGCTAAGAAAGAGAAAAACTTTGCCTTAGCAGATTCTATTCGTGACGAATTAAAAGAAAAAGGAATTATTATAAAAGATACTCGTGAGGGTACAATTTATGAAATAATGTAGGAGGAATAAATAATGATTTGGGGTTATGAATCTGCACTAACTATTATATTAGCAGTAATTGCATTTTTAGTAACAGTAGGTGCACAAATAAATATTAATTTTACTTATGATAAATATAGAAAAGTTAGAAATAAGAAAGGTTATACTGGTCAAGAAGTGGCAAGAAAAATCTTGGACGCAAATGGATTAAAAGATATTTATGTTGTAGAAGTAAAAGGAAAATTAACTGACCATTATGATCCAACTCGTAAGGTAGTGCGTTTGTCATCTGACATTTTTAATGGCGACAGCATTGCTTCAGCCTCTGTAGCTGCTCATGAATGTGGCCATGCAATTCAAGATGATACAGGTTATAAATTTATGAAAATAAGATCATTTTTAGTACCAGTGGTTAATTTTATTTCTTATTTAGGTTATTTTTCATTAATTATCTCTATTATTGCGGGTGCAACAGGATATATAAAACTTTGCTTACTTATATTAGTAGCAACATTAGTATTCCAATTAGTTACATTACCTGTCGAATTTGATGCTTCAAAAAGAGCAGGAGTTCAGCTAGCAAAGTTAAATTTACTTGATAATAATGAATTACCTCAGTCAAAAAAAGTATTAACATCTGCCGCTCTTACTTATGTAGCAGCACTAGCTTCAACAGTCATAGATATACTTCGCTTATTAGTGATGTTAGCGGAACACGACGATCGTTAATTCTAAAGAATATGTACGCATTTACATATTCTTTTTTTTATAATCTATGTTATAATTAAGAAGATAGGAGGGAGATAGTTAGAGGTATGATTTTTTGATAGACTTATAAAAAATAATGGAGGAATGTATGAAAAAGAAAGAATTATTATATGTATTTATTGGTACTATATTAATAGTAGTAAGTAGTATCGGATTATTTTACGGTTTAAACAAACTTGTAGATGATAATAGAAAAGAAACTATAACAAATGATATTTTATTTACAAAAGAAACTTTACCTAGAGTTGATGCTTCTTTAGCAACCCAACCTTTAGTAGATGCTTTTGTTTTAAATTTTACTGGAAAAACAACTAAAGAAATGGATGTTGCGTACACTAATACTCATCCTGGCTATGTAAAACTAATTAATAATGAAACTGACTTAATTGTAGTTACAGAGCCAAGTAAAGAAGAATTAGAACTTGCTAAAGAAAAAGGAATTGAATTAGACGTAACACCAGTTGTTAATGAGGGATTTGTTTTCTTTGTTAATAAAGAAAATCCTGTAAATAGTGTTTCTCTTGATAATATCAGAAAAATTTATACTGGTGAAATTACTAACTGGAAAGATTTAGGCGGTAATGATGCTAAAATGGTAGTATATCAACGTCCAACTAATTCTGGTAGTCAAACAGGCTTGCTTAGCTTAGTTATGAATGGCTTAACTGTAAAGGTTCCAACTTTGCAAGAAAAAATTGAAACGATGTCAGGTATCGTTGATGTGGTAGCAGATTATGATAATGGAATTAACGCAATTGGTTATTCTTACTATTATTATGCTAATACTATGTATAAAAATGATAAATTAAAATACCTGGCTATAGATGGAGTAGAGCCTAATTATACAACAATTCAAAATGGTACTTATCCAATTAAAACAGCGTACTATATAGTTACACGTAAAGGTGAGAATAATGCTGAAACCTTAAAATTAAAAGAGTCTATGTTATCAAAAAGAGGACAACAAGTAGCGAGTGAGGCCGGCTATGTCCCAGTCAAATAAAAAGAAAATATTGATATTTATCTTAATTTGGTTAATTTGTTTATTAATAACTGGTGGGGTTTGGTATTTTCTAAATATTCAAAATAAAAAGGGTAATAACACTTATACACCAGAATATAAAGATGATAAACCAGAGTTAAGAAAAGATGTACCTGGTATAACAATATTTGATAGATATGATGAAAATGATTTAGTAGTAGAAAAAGTAAAAGAAAATAAAGTTAATTATTATAAAATTTCTGGTTTAAAAAATAAAGAAATAGAAAATAAAATTAACAAAGAAATTGAAGAAAAATGTAAAAGTTTGTTAACTACATCTGGTGAAGTATATTCTTATGTGACTGCTAATTTTGGGAACATTTTATCTGTATCATGTACTGATAAAGGCACTACATATTTTAATTATGATTTAACGACTGGTAATCAACTTAAACTAGAAGATTTATTTACAAACAATGCTAATATGTATGCTATTTTGGCATCAGCATTTAATAATAGCATATCTTTAGGTATTGGATATAAAGAACTATATGATGAAAATTCTAATAGTTTTGATGATAAAAAATATGCTGAAGTAGAAGATAAAGTATTTAAAGTTATTAATGAAATTAAAGCTGGAAATTACCACTTTTCTATAAATAATAATAGAATAGATGTTAGAGTTGGCGAAGAATATGCAGAAGTAGGGGTAAGCGACTATGCTGAATATTTAGCTTATTATAATCGTTTTAAGACGGAAGATTCAATTTATGAACAACAAAATATTGGTAAAAAAAACTTATTAGTAACATCATTCTTTTCTTCCGATATGTATTTACTATATCGCTTTGATGAAATAGGTGATTATGCTTTTATTGATTATGCTGCTCCAGATTGGCAAGCAGGCATATCTTATGATGCGGCTAAAGAAGTATTTAGTAAATCAGATATAGCAAAAAAAATTAATGAATTAGAGCAACAATTAGATAAGAACAAATTTACTTATATAAATTCAACTATAGATATAGGTTATTTTGATGATTATGAAATTTATACTGTTAATACTCTTGAACTTCGTAAGTGTGTATTTAATAAAAATGAGTACTATAACGGTATTAGGGAAGAAATATATCGTAGCAAAACTTCTTTTGGTGGTGGCTTCTACAATCCTGGTTATTATGATTCTACCGGGGCAAAATGTACAACGATAGATTTTTCGCCTAACTATTTTAATGCGTCACTAAATAAAATATCAAGTGTTCAAGATATATTTAAAAGTGGTGTTAACTATAATGAAGTTTTAAAGGGGTTATATAAAGACTATATAGCTAAAACATATCCAGAAGTAACTGATGAGTCTTTAATAGATAATATTTTATCTACTCTAACTTATGAACTAAATATTCAACACCATGGAATTTCTATTGTTGGTGAGTATGGTGAAACAGAAATAAATTTTGATACAATTAAAGATTATTTAGATATTTAAAAACAAAATAAGAAGCAAGTTTTTTGCTTCTTATTTATGTATTATAGGTTTTCTAAGAATTTCATTATCATTGATATTATTAATTAAGTTATAAATATTTGCAACTCTATGTTCTAATAATAGCATTCTATCATCAATATTTTTACAATTAGTTATAATAGGTATATTAATATTCTTTTTAATGTTATTTAAGTATTCTTTACCATTTTTATTAAATCCTAAAACTCTAATATAAGTAATATTTTTCATAGAATTTGCTTCTTCTTTAGTAAAACCACAAAGTATATGATTAAACATGCGATTAAGTTTATTATAAGTGTATCTTTTTGTTTTAACCTTATTAATTAATTGTTCTAGTGAATTACTTTCTAAAATAAATTTATTTATTCTATTTTCAATTCCTTCTTCTACAGTCTGATATTTATTAATTTGTTTTCCTTCTATTAAAATTTTATATTTTAAGTATTTAAAGTAAGAATTAGTATTAAATAAAATATTATCATATTTAGGAATAAATTTAGTAATATTTTCTTTATTAATAATCTTATTTCTTATTTCTTGTGCACTAATAATATTGTTATTCTCATTGTTACCATGATAATTATTAGTTCTTTTTATAGTTAATGGTTTTATTTTACTATCAAGTTCTATAATTTTTTTTATATAGCTAACTCCTAATAAATCATTAGGAAGTGTAACCGTGTTGCCGGTAATTTCTTTTAAAGCATTTGACATAGCGGTAGGGTAGTTATTACCATTATCCATATGTTTTTTTACTAAAAGATCATAATTTTTATTATGTAGTTGGGTGTCCGCTAAAGATGTAAGAAGTTCTACATTATTAGATTCACTACCAAATACCAGGTATTCTACTTTTAAGTAATTTAGTATTTTAATAGCTCCTTCAGCAAAAAAGTCAGCTGATTGGCAGGCAAAAGGATAAGGTAACTCTATTACCAAATCAACTCCATTATCTAGTGATAATTTAGTTTTATCCCATTTATTAATAATACTTGCTTCGCCTCTTTGAGAGAATGTTGGACTTAACACTAAAACAACTGTATAATCAGGAAATTTTTCTTTTATTTTTTTTAAATGATATAAATGACCATTATGCAATGGATTATATTCACAAATAATACCTACACTTTTCATATTTTCACCACGCTTATATAATAACAGATAAAAGAGAAAAAGTCACATATTAACTTGAAAAAAGTATATTTTAATGTTATTATTTATGTAGAATAGGAGAGGTAAAATGATAGAACAAAAAAAAGATGGTTTTACTTTAATAGAACTTTTAGGTATTTTAGTTTTATTGGCTATTATAGGATTAATTTCTTTTAAAGTCATTGATAGCAGTTTAAAAAAAGGCAAAAAAGATGCTTATGAAAAACAATTAAAAATAATAGAATTATCAGCACACAATTGGGCTAGTGATAACCTTCTTGATTTACCTACACTTGGTAATCAAGCGGTTATTTCTCTTATGAGATTAAAAATGGATGGATATATAGATACTAATATATCAGACCCCATTTCTGGTAAGTGTTTTCCTAATGATATTTCTATAATAATTAAGAATGAACTTAATTTAAATTTATCTAACAATTATTCCTACAGTGTTGATAGAACAACGATTGATTCTAGTAAATTTGGTACAGGATGTGATATATATAAAGATGATGATAAAACTAACATAGAACCCCAGATTACTTTTTTTGTTGCCCCACAACAAATAGGCATAAACGAAATTTCAAATGTTACTATTACAACTAATTTACCTAACTTAGATGTTAATTATATGGATATAGTAGATTCTTCGGATTCACCTTTTACTGGCGCCGAGTTAACATCGTTGGGTACAGAATCTTATGATTCTACTAAAAAAACTTATAGTAGAAAAGTAGAAATTACTAATACTAGTGGTGTATCTAGAACGATTAAACTTAGAATAAAAGAGGGTGCAATTAAAACAGAAAAGTATTCTAGTAAACAAGTTTATAGTCCAGAAATTACTCTTATAAGTCATTCTAATGTTATTGATAGTGAAAACATATATGCAAGAGTTTATTGTGGAAATAAATCTCTTACTAATCTTTCTGCTACTGATATAAAGACAACTATTAAAGAAGATGGTATAGCATTTAGTGAATTAAAAGGTGATGACATAAAAAAAGGTGTTAGGTGTAGCGTACTAGTAGGTGGTCGTGAGAATCCTTATACTAGTGGTGACTTTAATTATCAAGATTTTTATGTTTTATCCACTTCAAATTTTACTGGTAGTGAAGTAACATTAATAGCGGATAAGGTGTTAACCGAATATTCAGGAACAGATTATTTTGGTAGTACTAATGACGATGGCACTTTTTCAATGGGCGAAGGATTATCAAATTCCCTTAATAATTTAATAAAGAACTGGAATTTACTTGTGACATTTAAATATTCTGCTAAGTATTATAGTTATACTAAATATAATGGGACAACGTTTAGTTGTGGAGAAGATATTACTGGCCCAAGTCCTTATACGGCTACAGAAACAATTGCTGAAATACGTCTTCCTTATTTAAAGGATTTTGAAGTCATAACTGACTGTGCTAGTTCTGGGGTACCAGATATCACAAATTGCTCTATTCCCAATTGGCTTGTTGAAGAAGATACCTATTTTGCGGTTTGGGGTAAGTATATAGAGGGCACCAACTATGATTATGGTGCAGGTACGTGTACAAAATCTAATGATGTTGTAGCGTTATATGGGATAGGTGAAGCTGGTGTATCCCATTCAACTGTTCCTTTAAAAATTAGACCAGTCATACAAGCATCGTTAGATTCTACGAGTTCGATGTGCAAGTTGGCAGATACCGTTTGCTGTTGCCCGACTGGAGAATCTTGTTCATGTCTTTACAAGAGTAGCTAAAATGAATTAAGCACTTGCATTCAAGTGCTTTTTTTTGTATAATGTTAATGCTGGTGATGAAAATGGAATTTGATTTATTACGACTTAAAAATAATTTAGATAAGAATATTATAATAGATTTAACATATTCTTTTCCTAGAGAAATGTTAGATATGACAGATTTAATTGAATTAAATAATGTTCATATAGTAGGTGATATTCATAAAGATTGTCTAGACAATATTGTATTAAGTGTTAATGTTAGTGGTACTATGGTATTACCTTGTGCTGTAACATTAAAACCAGTTAATTACCCTTTTAGCATCAATATAGAAGGAAATATTGAAGAATTAATAGAAGAAATCGACGAAAATTCAAAAAAAGTTGAAAATACTATTGATATTTTGCCAATAATATGGGAAAATATATTAATGGAAATTCCCATGAGAGTTGTTAGCGATGATGCCGACCTTTCTAATTTACAAGGGGATGGATGGAGAGTTATTACTGAAGATACAAAAGAAGAAGGTAACTCTGAATTGGCAAAATTAAAAGATTTGTTATAAGAAAGAGGTGGAATCATGGCTGTACCATTTAGAAAAGTTAGTAAAACACGTGGAAGAATGAGAAGAACTCATTATAAGATTAGTGCTAACGCTACTACAAAATGTCCAAAATGTGGAGCAGAAGTAAGACCACATCGTGTATGTGCTGCATGTGGAACATATAAAGGTAAAGAAGTTATCAAAAAAGAAGAAACAGCTGAATAGTTGTTTTTTTTCTATGACTTACAGCACTAGTTTTTTTTATATAAATTTGCTATAATTGTATTGGTGATGAAATTGAAAAAAGTTTTAGGTATTTCATTAATTTGTTTAGTTATTGATCAACTCATTAAACTGTTTATAACTATGCAATTTAATTTGTACGAAGGAGTACATATTATACCAAGTTTTTTTACTATAATACGTGTCCATAATACTGGCGCGGCTTGGAGTATTTTAAGTGATAATACTTTGATTTTAATTTTATTATCAATATTTGCTTTAATAGGAATTTATATGATTTTTATAAAAAATAATAAATTAAGAAAATTAGATAATGTGGTATTGGGAGTACTTATTGGGGGAATCCTAGGCAATCTAACAGATAGAATTATACGTGGCTATGTTGTTGATTACTTAGATTTTCAAATATTTAATTATAGTTTTCCAGTATTTAATTTTGCAGATATATGTATTGTTTTATCTGTTATAATGTTATTAATTTTACAACTTGGAGGTAAGAAAAATGAAGACAATCAAGGTAGATAGTGAATGCACTAAAAGACTAGATCAATATTTAACAGATAATACTGATTTTAGTCGCAGTAGAATTCAAAAAATGTTAAAAGATAAAGATATATTAGTAAATGGTAAAGCTGTTAAAAGTAGTTATACATTAAAGTTAAACGATGAAATAACTATAAATGAAAAAGAGATAGAACAAATGAGTGCTGAACCAGAACAAATGGATTTAGATATAGTTTATGAAGATAATGATGTCATCGTAGTTAATAAAGCAAATGGTGTAGTAGTTCACCCTGCAGTTGGAAATAATTCTGGCACTTTAGTAAATGGTCTTTTATATCATTCTAAAAACTTAAGTGATATAAATGGTGAATTTCGCCCAGGAATAGTTCATAGGATAGATGCTTATACTACAGGATTATTAGTTATTGCTAAAAACAATAAAGCTCATGAATTCTTGGCAAAACAGTTTGAAGAAAAAACCAATCATCGTAAATATTTAGCACTAGTTTGGGGTGTAATACCTAATGATACAGGTACGATTGATGCTCCTATTGGTAGAGATGAGGCAGATCGTAAAAAAATGGCTGTAACTAGTAAAAATTCAAAACCTGCTATAACACATTTTAAGGTATTAGAAAGATTTAAAGATGCTACTTTGATAGAATTAACCTTAGAGACAGGTAGAACACATCAAATACGCGTTCACATGAATTATATAGGACATCCTGTTGTAAATGATCCTGTTTATGGCAAAAGAAAATTAATTGATGAAACCGGTCAATGTTTGCATGCTAAAGAATTAGGCTTTATTCATCCAACTACAAAAGAATATATTTCTTTTGATAGTAAAACTCCAGAATGCTTTAATAATATAGTTGATAAATTTCGTAATGAAGAAAGGTGATTTAATGGAAACAACAGTAATAGAAAAAAATGACGAATTAGTAATGAAATTATTACATTATTTTATTACCGAAAAAAGTTATAATCCCATAGTTTTACATGGTGCTAAAAATGAAATATGGCTAGAAAACTTGGATGAAGACTATAAAATTGTTCGAATAGTTACTAACTATATTCATAATGATGACCAATTTGAATTTGATATATTCCGTACAAAACAAATAGTTAAACGTATAAAGAAAAAAACTTTTTCATTAAATTTAAATACATTAAGTATATTTTTAAATTTAGGAGAGAATGTTCACTTTGACGCTAATAATTTTCAGGATAATCTAATAGCGGTAGATGTTAAAGACATTAGTGATTTAGATAAATATAAAACTGTTACAAAGTATTTTCCAGATATTACAAAAAGTACAGACTTTAAAGAAGATGGACTAAATTTATTTCTTAAATTAACTAAAGAAATAAATGAAAAAAATCAAGAAGAAAATGTTAAAGCGGAGGACATATTTAGCCCTAAAAAACCTATTGTTACATATGGAATTATTGCCATTAACGTAATTGTATTTATATTAATGTATATCTTAGGTAATGGTAGTGAAGATGCTTATACTTTAATAAAATTTGGGGCTAACGTTCCTGAGTATATTAAAGCTGGTGAATATTATCGTCTTCTTACTAGTGCATTTTTACATATTGGTGTATTTCATTTATTATGTAATAATTATGCTTTATATATAATTGGTAGTCAGCTAGAAAGCTTTTTAGGTAAAACAAAATTTTTAATAGTTTACTTAGTAAGTGCTATTTGTGGTAACTTAATGTCCTTGTTATTTACGACAGGTATTAGTGCTGGCGCTAGTGGAGCGATATTTGGTCTTTTAGGTTCGCTTTTATATTTTGGATATTACTACCGTGTATATCTAGGCAATTTAATACATTCACAAATTATACCAGTAATTTTACTTAACCTATGTATTGGTTTTCTAACTCCAGGAATTGATAATGCTGCTCATATTGGTGGCTTAATAGGTGGTGTACTTTCTACTATGGCTGTTGGCTTAAAATACAAATCTAAGAAAAGTGATAGAATTAATGGAGTGATATTAACTGTTATATTTATATCTTTCTTAGTATATTTAGGATTCTTTAGATAATATGCAAAGATATTTTACTGATAAATTAAAGGACAATGTTTTTACTTTAAATAATGATGATTATTATCACATTAAGACAGTCATGCGTATGAATGAAAGTAATAACATTGAAGTAGTCTATCAAAAAGAAGTATATTTATGTTCCCTTGAATTTAATGATAACAATATAATCATTCATAAAGAGAAAAAAGTTGATAGTAAAGAACTTTTAAATAAAGAAATAGTTTTAGTAATACCTCTTTTAAAAGAAACTAAAATGGACTATATACTTCAAAAAGCAACAGAACTTGGAGTTACAAAAATTATTCCAGTAGAAATGGAAAGAAACATTATAAAATTAGATAAAGGTAAAGAAGAAAAACGTATAGAAAGGTGGACACGCATTTGCAAAGAAGCCAGTGAACAATCAATGCGTGTTACAATTCCTGTTATTACGGAAGTAAAAAAACTTACAGAGCTTAGTGATATTGATGGCGCTAAAATGTTATGTAGTACGGTTGAAAAACAAAATACTATCAAAATGTTTTTGCAATCTATAAAAAATTATGATAGAATTATAATAGTAGTTGGTCCAGAGGGCGGAATTAGTCCAAAAGAAGAAACCTTACTAAATGAACAAGGTTTTACATCTGTAACTCTGGGAAATAGAATAATGCGTGTTGAAACAGTACCATTATTTGTTTTAAGTACAATTAACTATGAATTTATGGAGTGATATTATGGTTGAATTACTTGAAAATGTAAAAAATAATCCTATTGCTTATTATGTTGGTTTACTTATTGGTCTAGCTTTACTTGCTTTAGTTATTACTTTAATTGTAAAAAATGAAAAGAAGAAAAAAGGTAAACTTGAAGAAGAAAAAGCTGAAAAAGCTCGTATTGAAAAACATGTTGATTTAGAATCTATGATTGCTAAAATGCAAGAACAGGAACAAAGTAAATTGAAGGATACAGATCCTGTAGCTAATTTTGAACAAGAGCAAGAAGAAAAAGCTATTATTAGTTATCAAGAACTAGTTAATGCTGTAAAAACCGATAAGAAAGAACCAATTAACGTTACTAATGTAAGCAGTACGGGTGATGTTTTATCTACTACAACAATATCTCCAAGAGATGTAGTAGCGGATGATAAGCCTATATTTATTGATGAGGTAAAATTACCTAAAAGTGATATAGAGTTTGACCCACAAGAAGAAGTCATAGTAGAGCCAAAGCCTAAAGATAATAATTTAGAAAATATAATTGAAATTGATAAAAATGTTTCTAAAAATGAAGACTCTGTTATAAAAAGTTTTGATAGCATTTTTACTACTCCAGTTCAGAATATAGAAAAAGAAGTTATACCAGATTCTCTAAAAGAAGAAAGTGTAAAATCAGCAGTTGACTTTTCAGAGAAAAAACAAGTCAAAAGTCAAGCAAGATTTAAAAATTCTGAGTTTATATCACCAATCTATGGTAGACAAAACAGCAACATCAGTTATCCTAAAATATCTTCATTTAGATCTGAAGATGATGATTCTGTTATAAACATATCAAGTGATGTAGATCCCAATACAGAGTTTTTGAAAACACTAAGGGATTATCGTGATAATTAAAGTAGCACTATATTTTGAGTGCTATTTTTCTTTTTTAAGATAATTGCTTAAATTTTGTTGACTGTAAAATAAAATGGTGTTAGAATACATATATAAAGTGATGAAGGAAATTAGTAATAGACAATTTATTTTGTAGAAAGTTCGTGGTTGATGAAAACGAATAATAAGAGTTTATGAATCTCTTCCTGAGCGAATTGGTAATGCTTTTCCGGTTAAGGCCGTTATTGTAATTAAGACTATTAGTAGGATGGTACCGCGATTATCGCTCCTATAAGTAGTCTTTTTATTTTTAGAAAGAGGGATATAACATGATAGATATTAATTTAATAAGAGAAAACAAAGAATTAGTAAAAGAAAATATTAAAAAGAAGTTTCAAGATAAAAAATTACCATTGGTTGATGAAGTAGAAGCATTAGATAAAACATATCGCGAATATAAACTAAAAGGTGACAATTTACGTGCTTTAAAAAATAGTAAAAGTGCAGAAATAGGCGCTTTAATGCGTGATAAAAAAATTGATGAAGCCAACAAAATTAAAGAAGAAGTTGCAGGCTATGGTGATGAAATTAATACCTTAGAACAAAAGGAAGAAGAATTAGCACAAACTATTAAAGAAAAAATGATGATGATACCAAATATCATTGCGGACGATGTACCAATTGGTGAAGATGATTCTAAGAATGTTGAAGAAGCACGTTTTGGTGAACCTATTGTTCCAGACTTTGAGATACCTTATCACTCTGATATTATGGCATCATTTAATGGATTAGATAAAGAATCTGCTGCAAAAGTAAGTGGTAATGGTTTTTACTATTTAATGGGAGACATAGCTAGATTACATTCAGCTGTACTTGCTTATGCTAGAGATTTCATGATTGACAAAGGATTTACTTATTGCATTCCACCTTATATGATTCATGGTGACGCTGTTAATGGGGTTATGTCTTTTGAAGAAAAAGAAAATATGATGTATAAAATAGAAGGTGAAGACTTATATTTAATTGGTACTAGTGAGCACTCAATGATTGCTAAATTTAAAGACCAATTACTTAAAGAAAGTGAACTTCCAATAACTATGACTTCTTATTCACCATGTTTTAGAAAAGAAGTAGGGGCACATGGTATTGAAGAACGTGGTGTATATAGAATACATCAATTTGAAAAACAAGAAATGGTTGTGATTTGTAAACCAGAAGATAGTGATGCTTGGTATGATAAAATGTGGAATTATTCTGTAGAACTGTTTAGAACTTTAGATATTCCAGTTCGTAAATTAGTATGCTGCTCTGGTGATCTAGCTGATTTAAAATATCGTTCTTGTGATATTGAAGCATGGAGCCCAAGACAACAAAAGTATTTTGAGGTTTGTTCTTGTTCAAATTTAACTAGTGCTCAAGCAAGACGTTTAGGCATTCGTTACAAAAAAGAAAATGGTGAAAAAGAGTTTGCTCACACATTAAATAATACTGTTATTGCTCCACCTAGAATGTTAATTGCATTTTTAGAGAATAATCTAAATAAAGATGGTAGTGTAAATATACCTTTAGCACTAAGGCCTTATATGGGTGGTAAGGACAAGATAGAAGTTAAAAAATAAGACAACAAGTATAGAGTTTAAATAAAATTCTATACTTTTTTTAAGTTTTTGTAGTTTTTTGTAAATAAATTTGATATAATTTTATAAGAATAGGTGTACTTATCTTGTAACTACAAGGTATTTGATAGTTAAAGTACATATAGTTAATAATTTTAGGAGGTAGAAAAAATGTACGATTATAGTTATTATGATACAATGGATCCAGGATTTGCTTCAGGAATATTTGCTGCTTTTGGTGGCATGATGTTATTTTCATCTTTAATAGGAATTTTTATGATTGTTTGTATGTGGAAAATATTTACAAAGGCTGGAAAAGAAGGATGGAAGTCTATTATTCCAATTTATAATATTATAGTATTATTAGAAATAGCTGAATTACCAATTTGGTATATAGTTTTATACATTATACCATTTATAAATATTTATGCTTTATTTAAAACATACATTGAATTAGCACATAAATTTGGTAAGTCAACAGGGTTTGGCGTATTAATGATATTCTTTGGTATAGTTTGTTTCCCAATTTTAGCATTTGATAGTTCTACTTATCAAGGTGGAAATTATAGTGAAAATACTAATTATTCAAATACAAACATGAATACTAATAGTTTTAATAATAATTTGAACAACTATAGCAATACAACTAATCAATTTAATGGACAAAGCGTTCAAACGAATACTTTAAATTCTATGAATCAAGTAAATAGTGGGGTATCTAGTTTTGGTGCTACTAATAATTCTAATAATATTTTTGTAGATAATACTGCAACAAATCAGGTTAGTCAACATACAAATCAAAATCAAATGAATGATATATTTGAAATGCCAACTAACTTAAATAATCAACAAATGAATAATCAACCTGTGAATAGTGTAGTAGATACAAATCCATTTGTAGAACCACAATCTACTACAGGTTCAATGAATACAATTAGTATTAATGAACAATCAATTTATACTAATACCAATACCAATAGTACTATTGGGACTCAAGACTATTCAAGTGTTAATCCGGTAAATAATCCAACACCTAATATTGATTTAAATAATAACAATAGTTTTAACTCTATTAATACACAAACAACCATGAATTCTACAATTCCAAGTATAGATAACAATGTTAATCAAGTACAACAACCATTTACAGGTAGCGTTAATCCAGAAGTAGCTACTAAAGCATGTCCAAATTGTGGTGCCCAAGTAAAATCAGATAGTTCTTTCTGCTTTATGTGTGGCAAACAATTATAATATAAAAAGTATCCTTTGCAAGGGATACTTTTTTGTATACAGAAAATCCCCAGATAGTCTGGGGTTAAATAAAGCTTTAGCGTTGAGTTTTTAAAAGAATGTCCTCCTTTGTTAAAATATTAATACGATTTGCCGATTGCAAAAAGATAACAAAGGAGGTGTGTCCAGTAAAGGACATAAAATAGTTTATCACATTCAAAATGGAACTGTAAATATCATATTGTGTTTGTTCCTAAATATCGTAGAAAAGTATTCTATGGACAAAATAGATATGAAATAGGAAAAATTTTAGTGGAACTATGTGATGGAAAGAAGTACATATAGTGACATGATAAGCCTGCCAAGATCATATACATCTTTTGGTGGAATTTCCACCAAAAATCATGGTATCATCATTCAGAAATATTTTAAAGAAAAAAGAAGTTGTTAGTGTTAATATAAAAACGTAAGAAAATTATTAAATAATAATGTAGGAAAACAACATAATTATTTAATAAAAACATTTTTATATTAGCACTAACAATTCGCTTTTAAGCGGAGCCAAAACCTGAGTTTTTAGACGTCAGAGAAAAACCACCAGTTTTACTGGTGAATTATTTTTATAATTTTTTTGAAAATAAAAAGGAAATAGAAAAGTTATGTCGTATGTTTTAAGTAGGAGGGAGGTGAGAAATGATAAATAGTACAAAAGAAAGACCTTTTATACCACTTAGTTATGACCTAGTATTTAAAAGAGTATTTGCGGATGAATATGATAAAAGACCATTAAAAACCCTACTCAATGTAATTTTAAATATTAATATATCTACTAACGATATAACTATTTTAAATAGTGAAATGGTTGGTAAAAATGTAAATACTAAAAAGAATACAGTAGACTTAATTGTAAAATTAAAAGATGGAACTAAAGTAGGAATAGAGATGAACCGTGCCAGTAGTGATAAACTAGTATTTAGAAATACATTATATATGTTTAGACTGATGGGACATGCTTTAAATAAAGGAGCAAGATATGAAGATATAGATGAATATATACAAATAAACTTTGATATGGATGGAGAACATAGTGAACCAATAGATGTATATACATTATGTAATGAAAAACATCCAGACAAAAAATTAACAAATAAGTTACAAATATATCGTATAAATGTTCCTTATTTTACAAAAAAATGTTATAATCTAAGAGAAGAGGAATTAGCGTATAAAGATAGATTTATAGGAATGATTGGAGCTAAGACACTAAAAGAAATAAATAAGATAGCAGGTAGGGATAATATTATGGAAGAAATGAGTAAAAAAGTAGAAGAATGTAATGAAGATGAAGATATATTATATCAATATAATTATGGAGAGTACTTAGCAGATCTAGCGATATTAGAAGGAACAGAAAAAGGTATAAAGCAAGGTTTAGAGAAAGGCATGAAACAAGGCTTAGAAAAAGGAATTAAAGAAGGTCTTGAAAAAGGAATTAAAGAAGGCCTTGAGAAGGGAATACAGCAAGGCCTTGAGAAGGGAATACAACAAGGCCTTGAAAAAGGAATTCAACAAGGTATTGAACAAGGAAAAGAACTTGGAATACAACAAGGCCTTAAAGAAGGACAAGCCAAAGGTTTCGAACAAGGTAAAAGTAAAGGCTACGAAGAAGGATTAAATCTTGGTAAACAGGAAGCTTTAAGGCAACAAGAAAGAATTATTGAAGAGTCAAAAAATGAATATAAAGTAGATATGATTACAAAAATGCTTGCTAAAGGATTAAGCCCAGAGGTAATTTCGGAGATTACTGGTCTAGAAGTAGAAAAAATTGCTGAAATAGATTTATAGGTTATTATAAAGAGTTTACAGAGTTATATTGTAAACTTTTTTATTTTGTTAAAATTTTTAAATATAATTTTTTTATGTTAACTAGTATTGTTTAATCTAATTGTTTTGTGTTATAATGGAAAAAAATAGAAGAGGTTGTATTATGGATAGTAAAAATGAGTTCAGTAGATTAGATGAAGAATTGGCGTTTAAAATTACTGTAAATGGTAGGGAAGTTGTTTGCTATATTTTATTAACTTTTAATAATCCAACTAATAACAAGAACTATATTATTTATACAGATGGAAGTAAAGACGAAAATGGACAAATGGAAATTTTAGCATCTGCATATCAAATAGAAGATGGTAATATTAAATTAGAAGAGATAACAACAGATTATGAATGGAATATGGTTGATGAAATGTTAAAACAAGTGGGTGAAAAAAATGAATAAGGAAAAATTACATATATTTTATGATGTAAATGTTGGTGAAATTAGAGCAACTATTGTTGACAACAAAGGTACATATGTTTCAACTTCTGCTTGGCAAGACATTTTAAAGTCTTTGAATTTAAACAGAACTTTTAAGAGAACTTGTTCACATGATGGCTTAATTGTTGAATACTCTGATATAATTGTTCAAATTGATAATTGGAAAATATGCGCTAAAAATCCAACTGTTAGTGAATATCTTCGCAAAAATATTGCCATTCAACAAAATAATCGTTTAGAAAAGGTTAGAGACTATAACGCAATAATAGCAGGCAAAAATTCAAACCATAACGAGGATATTGTACCACCATTTTTACAAAAAGCTTTAAAAGAAAGACATGAACAGGCATTAAATTCTATGACTCAAGAAAATACATCTGTTACACCTACTGTGCAACAAAAAACATTAAAGGTTAAGAGAAAAAATAAGTATACTGGAGCAATTTTATCTATTGTTACAGGTGCATTAGTTTTATCTATGTTATCTACACCACCAATGTCGCTTCAAAAAGGAACGAAATATGAAACTTTGTCTCAAACAACAATTTCAAATATACCTACGGTTGAATATCAATCTTTTACCCAGCAAATATCAAATGAAGATGACTTTAAAATAAACTTAAGTATTGATGACTTATTCAATTCTAATGACAATAGCATAAACTATAATGATGCCATTAGCTTTAAATATGACGATCGCTCACAGACAGATAAAGCCATAGAAACTAGAATAAAATATGGTGATTTGATAGAAAAGTATGCGAAAAAATGTGGAATAGATCCTAAAATAGTTTTAGGAATTGCTACTCAAGAATCTGGCAATCATGAACTAGGTTTACGTGCTGGCAGCAAAGGTGGCTTAATGCAAATTGAGATCAGTTATTGGAATGGTAAGGAAATAACTTATTATGATTTTGACGATAAAGAATCGTACATTATTAAAATAGATGATAATGTTAATGATGTTGAAAATAATATTTTAATAGGCTGTGCTATATTACAAAATGAGTTAAAAATATTTAATTATAATATTCCACTTGCTATTCAAAGTTATAATGAAGGTTATAGTAATATGAGTAAAATTTTGGATGAAACGTCTGCTAAAACAGGTTTAACTAAGACTAGTATTATAAATAATGATAACTGTCTTGAATGGTTAAATTATACTCATATTGTAAACGGAGGTGACCCTAATTATATAAATAATGTTCTATCTTGGACAGGTTATGGTTATAGTTTTTATGAATTTGTTTGTCAGAAAGAAAATGGCGATTTAAAGGTTTGTACTACTATTCCAATCACAAATGATACTGTAAAAGCAATTTAATATACTTATGCAGTATTGTTAGTATTTTTATAAAGTATAGAATAAAGAGGTTATATATGAAAACAAAAAAAACAAGAAGTTTGATAATTGCTATTATGGCATTTTCTATAATAGCTACAACTGTAGCGTATGCAGCACTTCAAACAACATTAAATATTTCAGGTAGTATCGCAAAGAAAGGTGGAAGTTGGGATATACATTTTGAAAATGTTTCTAACATTACTAATTACGGTTCTGCAACGTTAACAACACCGAAAATTGAAAGTTCTAAATTGAGCTTTTCTACAACTTTAGCAAAACCAGGTGATTACATATTATTTACAGTAGATGTTAAAAATAGTGGAACTATAGATGCTGTGTTAAATTCTGTAATATTTAGTGGCGAACAAGATGCTAAGTCAAAAGACATAACATATACAGTAACATATAGTGATGGAACAAGTATTGCCAAAAATGATAAATTAAATGTTGGGGATAAAAGGACATTTAAGGTTTTAGTAAAATATGATGATGTATCAAGTATATCTTCTACAGATCAACAAATTACACTTGGTTTAACTTTAAATTATGTACAAACTGGTAATGTCAGTTTAAGTAGCACGCTTCCAGGAACAAGCACAACTGTGCTTGAAAATAGCGGAGTTGTTGTAATGGGTGATAATTCTTATCTTTCAGCAAGTTCCAAGTTATCTGTTACTAAAACCGACGCTACATTGGCGACTACTTCAGGTTATTTGTTAGAATCTTCTTCTTCTGTTAAGTATGATATTACAGTGGATGGATTTACTAATGGTAGTGGAGAGTTAACAATCAAGTTGCCTTTGCCAGAAGGTTATGCAAACCAAAAACTAACTGTTTATTATCAGGCAGCCGATGGCACATTAACTGAGTACGATAGCACAATAGAAGGTTCTAGTATTGTATTTAAAACTAACCATTTAAGCAGTTATATTACTACTATTCAAGAAAATGAAGAAACTATGCAAGTAACTTCTAAAGCACCTTTAACATCCAAAGAGGTTAGTTTAAGAATTTCTGGCTCTACATCTGGTATGCGTTATAAGGCTTATGTTACAAAAGAACTTCGTGAAATGGCTTCAGAATATGGTTTTATTATAACTACAAAAAATAGATTAGATGCTAAAAGCCTTAGTGTAAGTGATTTTACTATGGATTGTGGTGTCACTTTTGTTACTGGTGTTTCATATAAACCTAGTGAAAATGTAGATATTGGGTATTCTAAGGGTAATATATATGTGTTTACTGGTGTTATGGCTGGCGTACCTGCAGGAAAAGAAGATTGGGTATTAGTTGGTAGACCTTATATTAAAATAACTGAAAATGGTGTAGAGAATATTTATTATGGTGATCCTATTCAATATTCTCCATATGAAGTTGCTAAAGCCATAAAAGGCAATGGTTACCAGAATTTAAATGAAACAGAAAAAAATTATGTAGATACTATTATTTCAAATGTTGAAAATAGATAAAAGTATATTAGTTTACTAAAACGAGTTAAGTATTAGTAAGCTAATTGCTTTTTTTTAGATTTTAGCATATAATTTTTATAGTTATAGAAACGAGGGATAATCATGAAAACGGATATTGAGATTAGTAATGAATGTGTGTTAGAAAATATAAATCTAATAGCGAATAAACTAAATATAGAAGATAAATATTTAGAATGTTTTGGAAAGTATAAGGCAAAAATAGATTTAAAAATATTTGATACCCTTTCTAATAAGGAAGATGGTAAACTTATTTTAGTAACATCTACTAATCCTACACCATTTGGTGAAGGTAAAACAACACAAAGTATAGGCATAAATGATGCACTAAATAAATTAGGTAAAAATAGTATTGTTGTACTTAGAGAGCCTTCTTTAGGACCAGTATTTGGTATAAAGGGTGGAGCTACTGGTGGTGGCTATTCTCAAGTAGTTCCTATGGAAGATATTAATTTACATTTTACTGGTGATTTACATGCTATTGAAATGTGTAATAATTTACTTTGTGCTATTATTGATAATCATATATATCAAGGTAATGAATTAAATTTTGATTTAAATAAAGTAACATTTCAAAGATGTGTTGATTTAAATGATAGAGCACTTCGTAATGTAACTATAAAATATGATAATAAAGGTTTAGAAAGAAATGATAAATATAATATTACAGTAGCAAGTGAAATTATGGCTATATTATGTTTATCAAAAAATATAGAAGATTTAAAACTTAGGTTGGGTAATATTCTAGTGGGATTTAACACTAGTAATAAGCCTATCTACGCCAAAGAATTACACTGTGAAGATGCTCTTGCAATATTACTTAAGGATGCTATTAAACCTAATTTAGTTCAAACTTTAGAACATAATCCAGCTCTTATTCATGGTGGACCTTTTGCCAATATAGCTCATGGGTGCAACTCTTTAATAGCGACACGTTTAGGTTTAAGACTTAGTGATTATGTTATCACTGAAGCTGGTTTTGGTTCTGACTTAGGGGCTGAAAAATTCTTAGATATAAAATGTGTTGTAGGAAATTTAAAGCCTAATGCTATAGTTATTAATGCTACTTTACGTAGTATTAAATATAATGGTGGTGTTTTTAAAGAAGATGTTAGTTTTGAAAATATAGAAGCATTAAGTAAGGGAATTGTTAATTTACAAAGACATATTGAAAACATGAGTAAATATACTAAGAATATTGTAGTATGTATTAATAAGTTTTCTAGTGATACAGAAAAAGAAATATCTTTTGTAAAAGATTTTGTTAATAAATTAGGCTATAAAGCTATTACTTCTACATCGTTTATAGATGGAAGTAATGGAGCTTTAGAACTAGCTAAAGAAATAATAAAATTATGTGATAACAAGGTTGATTATAAACCTTTATATGACTATAATTTAAGTATAAAAGATAAAATAAATAAGATTGCTAAAGAAATATATCATGCTAAAGAAGTTGTCTATAGTTGTGATGTAGAAGATAAAATAAAAGAACTAACAGAAATGGGTTTTGCTAGTTTACCAATTTGTATTGCTAAAACACAATATTCTTTTACTGATAATCCTAAATTATTAGGTGCTCCTACAGATTTTAATATAACTATTACTGATATAAAACTATCTAGTGGAGCAGGATTTATTGTAGTTCTTTTAGGTAATATTATGACTATGCCAGGCTTATCTAAAAACTCTGCCTATTTAAATATGCATATTGATAACAATGGTAATATAAGTGGATTATATTAAAAAATGAATAAAAAGTCTCCTTTTGGTTCAAGATGAACTAGAAAGGAGATTTTTTATGGCACGTCATAAAGTAGAAATCTGTGGCGTGAATACTGCGAATATAAAAGTATTAAGTAGTGATGAAATGTTAGAATTGTTTAAAAGATATCAAAATGGAGATAAAACTGCTAAAAACGAACTAATAGAAGGTAATTTAAAACTAGTTTTATCAATATTAAGAAATTATAGTAATCGAACAGATAATATGGATGATCTATTTCAGATAGGTTGTGTTGGTTTAATTAAAGCAATTGATAATTTTGATTTATCACATGAAGTAAAATTTTCTACCTATGCTGTTCCTATGATATTGGGGGAAGTTAAGAGATATTTAAGAGATAATAGTAGTATTAGGGTAGCGCGTAGTATTAAAGATATAGCGTATAAGTCATTACAGGCTAAAGAACAATTGACTAATGAATTAGGTAAAGAACCCACTATAGAAATGATTGCTAAAAAATTAGGCTTAACAGAATACGAAGTAACAAATGCTTTAGATTCTATGAAAGATACTATTAGTATGTTTGAACCTATATATAATGATGGTGGCGATACGATTTATTTAGCCGATCAATTAGAAGATAAAAATAATAGTATGTATTCAATAGATGATAAAATGGCTTTAAGAGAAGCATTAAAAAGTTTGAATACCAAAGAACGTGAAATTATTATAAAAAGATATATAATTGGTAAAACACAAATGGAATTAGCACGTGAATTTGGCATATCTCAGGCACAGATATCTAGAATTGAGAAAAATAGTTTAGATAAAGTAAAAAAACTCATTTTATAATCTGATATTGCAAACAAACTATTGTCAAAAAATGTAAAATGTGTTATCCTTTATATAGAATAGAGGAGGTAATTAAGATATGCAGAAGACTAGAAATAAGACTTTATTGTTGCTTATCTTTTTAGTTGGTATGGTATTGATTCCAAATAGAGCTTTGGCAGAAACATTACCAGACAAAATTGGAAACATTTATGAATTAAGGGATAATGAAAGCTTAAAAGGATATACACCATTACGAATAGTAGCTGGTGGTGTTGCTAATTTAGGACATTATTTGGGAACTGAAACTCAATATTTACCTTATAAAATATCTGCTAGTTCAATAACCGGTACTGGGAGAGATGCAACTGTTACAGGAATTAACTATGCTGTTTACTGTACGTTCTTTGGTAAAAATTCTCCAGCACAGAATTCTTATGTATCTTATTGTGGCGATGTTATTAGTGGCTGTTCTGCAACCGCTAATGAACAAAAAAATCAAATCCCAGCTTATTGTACAAAAAAAAGTGGTTGGGATGAAGGTACTAAAGCAGGAGTAGCATATATAATTAAACAAGCTGGTGGTCGTACGTTTGGAGGTGCTAGTCTAGGTAATTATTATAATGCCGAAAGTACAATTAACCAATTTTTGTATGCTGTGAGTGTTAATAAAGATATTTGTAATATCCAAAAGTGTAATGCTGATTCTACTGGTGGTACTAATAGTGACAATAAAATTGTTGATTATAATACCACTGATGTAAATACTGCTAAAGCACTTCGAGATACTGTTAATGCATTTACAAATAAAGGTGCATTAACAATAAACGCACCAACAAGTAAAGAATTAACATATGATGATGAAGCAAATGTCTGGAAATCTTCAAGATTTTCAATTAGTAATTTAGATAAGTATCCTAGTAATAATCAAGAAATAACTGTTGTTTTAAAAGATGCAAATGGTAAAACTTATCCTGGATATGCCTATATAACTAATATAGGTAGTGAGGTTCAAGTTGGTGTATGTAATAAAAACAATGGTGATTATTGTAAAGATATAACAAACTTTAAAAAGCTGACTTCTGGAACTTACACTGTAGAGATCACTGTTAAAGGTACTTATTCTTATGATATTGCTGAAAATTATGATTGTGGTACTTTATTTCAAAGTATTACACCTGCAATTACAGATACGGTAAATGTTAATGAAAAACAATCTATAACATTTAATTTAAAGATTGCTGATGAACTTGGTTCAATTAAAATTAAAAAAGTAGATGCTGATACTAATGAAGAAGTTACTGGAGCTACAATTACAGTTAGGGGTAAAGATAACGATTTTAATCAACCATTTACATTAACTAATAAAAGTACTATTACAATAAACAATTTAAAGTATGGTACTTATGAAATAATTGAAACTAAAGCACCAAATGGTTATGAAAAAGATACAAGAACTTATGAAGTTGTTATATCAAAAGATCATCTCTTAGAAGAGGTGGTAATTTCTAATAAAAGAGTTGAAGATAAGGTTGGAATATTTTCTATATTGAAAATTGATGAATCCGGTAATAAATTAGGTGGTTCAACTTTTGAATATTATTATGATGGCGCTGATAGTGTAACATTTGAAAATGTCACGAAGGATGGAGTAAGAATCACAGATGTTACTTTAAATAAAAGAATTTGTTTAGAAGAAACTAAAGCACCAAATGGTTATAAATTAAATTCTAAAAAATTTTGTTTTAAAATAATTGACACTGGTGAAATTAAATTAGATGAAGATTATGATTTTATTAAAATAACTAAAAATAAAACAATGTATGTACTAAATGTAATTAATTATCCAGTTGATAAATCTATTGTTAAAATAAAAAAAGTAGATTCTAAGGATAATACAAAAGTTTTAGCTGGTGCTAAACTTCATATAATAGATGAGTCAGGTAAAGAAGTAGTTGAACCTTGGATTACAACAACTGAAGAATTTGTTATTACAGATTTAAAGGCTGGTAAATATTATATTGAAGAATTAGACGCACCAGAAGGTTATACATTAAATAAAACAAAACAAGAATTTACAATAGAATCTAATGAAACTCGCATAACTATAGAGTTTATTAATGAAAAACCTGTTAATGTTCCTAATACTTTGTCTAATATATCTAAATTAGTTATTTTATTAGCAGTAAGTGGAATATTAGTAGGAGCAATTCTAGTATACAAAAATAAATTTAGTGAGGATGGTATAAAATGAAATTAAAGAAAATATTTATATTGTTAATACTATTGATTCCAGCAATATTTGCTGGTGGTATAGTAAAAGCTGAGGCAATAACATTTGGTGTTTATGCTAAAAAAGTTGGTACTTCAAATAGTGAAAAAATTGCTGGAGTTGGATATGAAATATATCAAGACAGCTGTTCTAGTGGTACTAAATTATATAGTGGTACTACAATACAAGGTGATTTTACACGCCATAGTATAGAAAGTGGTACTACTATTTGTATTAAACCAACAGAAGTACCGTCGACAGATTATAAATTACCTGGCGAAGCAATTAAAACTGTTACTGGTAGTAATAGCACTCATGGTATTATTCTAGAAGAAAACACTAATAAAACTAAAATTAGCTTTGCTTATGCAATTACAGATAAAACAGATGGTCATATGATTGATAGTGGAAAAATCAGAATTAAACAAGGTGGCGTAAAAGATAACAAATGTACTGGTACAGATATTAAAATCTCAGAAGATGGTTACGGTTACACTTCGAGTACTCCTGTACAAATTGGCCCATATGAGTATACAACTGCTCCTAGTAAGGTTTGCATTGAATTAGTTGAAGAGATAGCGGGTTATCAATATCCAGCTGCTCAAGAATTTACAGTTGATAGTGATTTAGTTAATACTTACTTGGTTCTTGATAAGAAAAGTACAGATGAGCCTAGCCAAAAAACCAGTTATACAATTGGATTAAAAGCGAAAGATACAAGTAAGTATTTAAAAGGGAAAATTACTATTACAGATGGTACCGTAGAAAATGGAAGTTGTAGTGGAAATGATCTTGTTTCTAAATTTACAATTTTCTCCGCTTCAACTAAAACTACTGCAATGCCAAAAAGTACAACAGGTCATATTTGCATAGAAGTTAATAGTTTAGATAACACAAGTTATAAGATACCAGAACCAAAAGAATTTACTTATGAAGATGATGGTACTTATGAAATTGAGGTAGAAAAAAAAGATGATGGTAGTACTGTCACTCATCCAACAATAAAGGTTGGATTTAAATATAAGGACAATTATGTAAAAGGTATTCAATTTGCAATTTATAAAAAAATGGGTTCTGGTGATAAGTGTAGTACTATTCTGAGAGATAGGTTAACAAGTATTAGTAAATTACAATCTTTAGAACTTAGTTCACTTGAAGAAATGCCGAATTCAGTTTGCATTGAGGTTGTTCAGAGTAACCTTGGCAATTATAGTGTTAAAGAGCATGCAGTGTATACCGTAAAGAATGGTGTTGTGGAAATAGAACTTGGTGATAAAGTAATATCTCCCGATACTATGTCAAATGTATCTATAATAGTTATTTCGGCCGGATTAATTGTTCTAATTTTGGGTGGTTACCTGTTATATACAAATAAAATAAATAAGGAGGAAAATTCAACTGAGAATTAAGAATAGGTGAGAAGATGAAAAAAAATAGATTATTTAATATATTAAAATTTTCTACATTAACATTGTTTACATTAGCTGCTGTGTTTCCTACAGTGATAAAGGCAGAAGATACAGATCCTGATGCTATTAAAATAGTAGAATATAGGGCTTGTACTGATTCGGGTGCTGGCTGGAAAGACCCAGAAAAATCAGCCGGATTAACTATTGGTGCTAGTTCTAATTGCTTTTTGGCTCGAGGTTCTTCTTATAAATTAACAGCGTTATATAAAGACGGAACTTTGAATGATACTACGCCAACTGTTGCACTTAGGTTAAATGTTAACTTACTTTCTCCGGCACAAGATAGATTAGATATTGTCAATAAAAAATTAGTTACTGATGATACTACTTGTAAAAAAATTGCCAATTATTATGGAAATGATGAGGGAATATATGCTGGACTAGGTCAGCTTTTAAAAGGTGTTGATGAAAGGCGTAAAGAGAAAAGTGATAATCACGTATATGTTACAACAGATGAACAGTATTTTGCTTCTTTGGCGATGAGTCAATTTATTTCTGAAAAATTAAACAAGAGTAGTTATGCATTAAAAGGCGAAAGTGTTTCAAATGACGCAATTGCAAGTCGTTATAATGAGTTAGAGGAAGGATATATTAAAGCTACTACTGCAGTACCAGCACAAATAAATAATAAAACTATTAAAACATTTAAAATGCAATATATGATTGATGATAATAAAAAGGATTATTTATACAAATCTAGTTTTATTACTTTTAAAGATGCCACGCTATTAGATAAATATACTTCAAATAAAGGACAAGTTGAGTTATTTAACTTTACTTTAAAGAATAAAGATACCGGTGATTTATATGATGATTATGTTTATGCAGCAATTCAGAATAATAAATCAACTAGAGCTCATGATTTAGTATATCAATTTGGTATTTGTGATAGTCTAGACTTTCAAGTAAAAGATTATGCAAATTGTAAGGCATTAAAGGGTAAAAAGTTACCTGCAGGTAATTACGAATTAGTTGTATCAGTTAATGATGCTATAACATATTCAAAAGTTAAAACTATTTATTCTTGTACATCTTCTAGTTCTACTACAGGATATACACCTATTGTATTAAGTAATGGTAATTATTCAACTGCTAAAAATTCAATTAAATATGATTTAACAAGTGAATTTACAGTAGAATCAAATCCAACACCTGTGGTTCCAGATGATAAACCAATAGAAAAAATTGGTACTATTAAGGTTAGTATTGTTGACAAAAATAAGAAATTATTAACTGGTGTTAAATTTCAAATTTGTGAAGATAGAGATTGTAATTCAATAAAAAATACTGCTACTTCAACAAATGAATCTTATATTGCACCTAATATACCATTTGGTAAGTATTATATTGTGGTTACTGAAGTACCTAAAGGATATGTTGTTCCTACTACAGTTGAAGTAGCTGAATTAAGTACTTCTAACACAGTTGCAGAAAAAACTATAGTAATAGAAGCTACTACTAATGTACCTGATACTTTATCTAATATATCTAAATTATTCTTGATTTGCGGTATAGTTGGTATAATAGCGGGAACTTATTTAGTGTATAGTAATGCTAAGAAGCAAGAAGAAGTATAATTTATCATTTGTTTTTGGTATTTTATTTATAATTTGTGGATTAGTTATTATACTTTACAATTATTTTGAAACCAAAAAAATTGAGAGTTTTGATAGTATGAGTATTGCTTTATTGGAATCTGAAACTCCTAGTAATATTGATGATGATTCTAATTTACCAAATGATATAGAAGAACCTACAACTGATGATGAACCAAATCAACCTGATAATCCAGTTGTAGAGCGACCTAAGCCACAACCTAAACCAGTTGATTATACAAAGTATTATGTAGGTACTCTTGAAATACCTAAGATAAATTTGAAAAAGGGATTTCTAAATATTGATTCACCATATAATAATGTTGATAGGAATGTTACCGTAATCAAGTCATCTGATTATCCAGATGTTACAAATGGCAATTTTATATTAGCGGCTCATACTGGTAGTAGTAGTATAAGTTTCTTTACTAAACTACACGATTTATCAATTGGTGATTTAGCATATATTAATTACAAAGAAAAAAAGTATACTTATCAATTAGTAAATATATATACTCAGCCTAAAGTTGGTTGGATTAATATTTATCGTGATACAAGTAAAACTACTTTAACGTTGGTTACTTGTACTAAAAATACACAAGAAACGCAAACAATATTTATATTAGAATTAATAAATGTAGAATAAAAGGGAGTGTTAGTATGATTAATTTTTCTTTCTCTGAAAAATTGGTTCAATTAAAAGATATTATTGTATCTTCTCCCTTTTTTTTTGTTTCTGTCATAATTGGTATTATCTTGTTAATAATTATGATTGTTGGGGTAAAGAAAAATCGTAGAATCAATAATATTATATTTATAGTATCTTGGATTTTCGTTGCAGTTTTTTGTATTGCCCGTTATTTTAGTTTTTTTGTAAGTATCTTTGATAGATTATTTGGTAGAATAGTTGATGAGATATATTTTCCATCTATTTCTATTTATACAGTAATGTTAATAACTACTAATATAATATTTGTATCTTCAATGTTTAAAAAGAAAGTTAATTCTTTGGTTAAAATTATTAATGTTGGATTTGCAATGCTATTAGATTTCTTGTTTATTCTTATTTTAGATACTATTATGAAAAATAATATCGATATATCTGCCAAATTTGGCATATATACTAATTCATCTTTATTAATATTACTAGAACTTAGTATGACTATTTTCTTAATATGGTTACTTATAGTAGGAGTTTTGTATTTAATTAATAAATATGGTGTTAAAAAAGTATTTGTTAATGAGTATAAAGAAAAAGATTATGAAATTATAGATACTAAGAATGATGACATTAAAGATGATGGTTATATGGAAATAATTGATACACTAGAAGAAAAGACTAATGTAAATAAAAATTTGCCAAATTCTAGCAATGATATATCAGAAATTATAGATTTAGAAGACGATAATACTAGCAAAAAAGATAATATTGAGATTATGAATATTTAAGACTTCTAAGTCTTTTTTTTTTACATAATATTAAATGGAGTAGTGATATTATGCGACTTTCAGATTTACAAAGTAAAGATATAATTAACATTAACGATGGTAAAAAAATTGGCAATATAATAGATGTTAAAATTAATGAAAAAGGTGATATGGAAGGATTAGTAGTAGAACAATCAAAATTTTTAATTTCTATGTTTACAACCCACAATGAGGTAGAAATTAAATGGAGTCAAATAGAAAAAATAGGTGAAGATGTAATACTTGTAAATTTTATGATTTAATGTTATCATTATAATGAGGGTGAAATAATGAAGAAAAGAATTACTATAAACATGTTGTCATCTGCTGATAAAGTAGATGGTCAAGGTGTTGGTAGCGCTTATTTAGAACAAGTAGCTCTTGTTAAAGATGGTGCTAAAGACTATTTTAGTGTTAGAGTAAATAGTCGTGATAAAGCTGATATAATCCATTGTCACACAATTGATCCAATTAATTATTTAAAAATGAAAATGAATAAAGGTGTTAATGTATCTTATGTACATTTTTTACCTCACACTTTAGATGGAAGTATAAAGCTTCCAAAGATATCTTTTAAAATATTTAAAAACTATGTAATAGAATTTTATAAAACAGCTGACCATGTAGTTGTAGTTAATCCTATATTTAAAAAGGAATTAGCGCAATATGGTATTGAGGATGAAAAAATACATTATATTCCTAATTATGTATCAAGAGAAAAGTTTCATAAATTAACAGATAAACAGGTTTCTGCTTTAAAAAGGAAGTATAGTATTGATCCTAATAAGTTTGTTGTTTTGGGTGTTGGTCAAGTTCAAACAAGAAAAGGTGTTCTTGATTTTATTAAAACGGCAAAAAAATTACCAGATGTTCAGTTTGTTTGGTGTGGGGGCTTTTCATTTGGTTGTATAACAGATGGTTACGAAGAACTAAAAAAAGTTTATGATAATCCACCAGAAAATGTTAAATTCTTAGGTATCATTCCGCGTGATGAAATGAATAATATGTATAATATAGCAGACGTGTTATTTATGCCATCATATAATGAATTATTTCCTATGGCTATTTTAGAGGCTATAAATTCTAGTAAACCACTTCTATTAAGAGACTTGGATTTATATGAAGATATATTATTTAATAAATATATTAAAGGTAAAAGTGTAAGCGATTTTGCAGACGCTATTAAGAAGTTGAGTACAGATAAGAAATTTTATAAAGAACAAAGTAAAATGTCTGATGAAATAAGTAATTATTATTCTAAGGAACACGTATTACAAATGTGGATTGATTTTTATACAAAAATATATGAAGATAGAGTAGAAAAATAAAATTTCTACTCTTTTATGATATAATTATTTATAGTTGGTGAAATTATGAAGAAATTTAAGATATTATTTATAGTAGTTTTAATACTCATTACAGGTTGTTCTAATAATAAGGAAAAGGAATACAAACTAAATTTGTATTATATGGATACTTATATTTATGTTGATTTCTTTTGTCAGGATTCTACTAAAGCTTCTAAAATTAAAGATGATATTGATAACATCTACAAAGAATATCATGAGTTATCTGATAGATATCAAGCGTATGATAATATAATTAATATTTATAGTATTTATAATAATACTAGTAAAGAAAAAACACTTACTATTAATTCTAAATTATATGATTTATTAGATTACACTTTGAGTTTTCAGACCAAAACAGATGATAAATTTAATATTGAAATAGGTTCTACTATTGATGTGTGGAAAAAGTATCGCGATTTAGGAGAAGGTATTCCTACTAAAAAAGAATTAAATAATACAAAAAAAATAAATCATGTTACTTTACTAGGTGATAATCAAATATTAAATAATCATCCTAATATAGATTTAGGCGCTATTAGCAAGGGTTATACCACGGAATTAGTAGGTAAATACTTAGAAGAAAATGGTATTACTAAATATTTAATTAATGCTGGAGGGAATGTTAAAGTAGGTATTCCAAGTAATAAAGAGGCATATTCTATTGGTATTCAAAGCCCTAATAAGGATGGCTCTTTACTTACGGTTGTAAAGGGTAAAAATATTAGTGTCATAACTAGTGGTAGCTATGAAAGAAATTATACTTATAATGGTATAACTTATTCACATATTATAGATCCTGTTACACTATATCCCGCTAATAATATGAAAAGCGTTACTGTAGTAACTAAAGATAGTGCTTTAGGGGATATATTATCAACTACCTTGTTTTTAATGACTGTAGATGAAGGAAAAGAATTTATTAAAGATTATGATGTAGAAGCTATCTGGGTTACAAATGATGATCGTATTATTCGTAGTGAAGGATTTAGTGCTTATGAATAAAAGCGATAAAAGACTACTTTTGATATTAATTGTTTTGATAGTTATTACCTGTTTAATTATTTATTTTACTAAATCTAATAATCCCAAAAACGCCTTAGTATATTATAAAGATAATTTAGTATTAACTATTGATCTAAGTACTAGTGGTATAAAAGAATATACTGTTTCTGGAGAATTAGGAGATGTTATAATAGAAAAAAATAATGAACAAATTCGTGTAATTGGTGAAAACAGTCCTAATCATATTTGTAGTAAACAAGGTTATATCAAAGAAAGTTATGAAATGTTAATATGTTTACCTAATAAAGTCGTTATCAAAATAGAAGATAAAGATAACGTTGATACAATAGTAAAGTAGGTGTTATATGGAAATAAAAAAATTTACTAGATTATCTATGCTTTTAGCTTTATCAGTAGTATTAAATATTGTTGAAAGTTTTATTCCTTTTTTTAGTGGTACTATACCAGGTTTAAAAATAGGTCTTGCTAATACAGTCATACTATTTGTTTTATATACTTATTCTTTTAAGGATGCTTTTAGTCTTTCCTTACTTAGGGTAATACTAGTTGGTATACTTAGAACTGGTTTATTTAGTATTACATTCTTTTTTAGTTTAAGTGGTGCTATTCTTAGTATTATTACTATGTATTTATTTAAAAAGTTTACAAAACTATCTATTATAGGTATTAGTATAATTGGTTCTATTATGCATTCTATTGGTCAAATATTAGTAGCAGTATTACTAGTACAAAACATTAATATAGTTTACTATTTACCTTGGATATTACTATTTGCTATACCGTCTGGTATATTAGTAGGATTTATTAGCAAAGAATTACTTAAATATTTTGATGTAAAGTCCCTTGATAAATAATTATTTTTAATATATAATTTTTATAGAAAGTAGGGATAAGATGAAAAAATTATTTATAGCATTTTTAGCAGTTTCTTGTATTTTTATCACGGGTTGTGGCAATAAAACATTAAAGGAAGGTACTTATAAAGGTACCGCTATTGATAACTATGGTGGTGAAGAAAATACTGCTAGTGCCGAAGTAAAAATAGATGCTGAAGGAAAAATAACTTCAGTATACTTAGATACAACTTATAAAGGATCCACAAAAAAGGCTTTAAAAAATGAATATGGTATGAAAGGTCATCCTTATGGTTCAAAAATAGGTGAGTGGTATGAACAAGTTGAAAGACTAGAAGCCGCTATTGTTGAACACCAAGGTACAGATTTTTTAGCACTAGGTGAAGATGGTAAAACTGACGCGGTAAGCGGTTGTACAATAAGTATTAGTGCTTTAGTAGAAGCTACTAATAAAGCTATAGCACAAGCTAAATAATATAGATTAAAAAGAGTTTACTTAGGTAAGCTCTTTAATTTGCTAATAAAATAAATTATTGATATAATGTTTAAGGTGATTTACTTGGAAAAATTAGATTCTATTTTTGAATATTATCAAGGTACTAAAGCATATTCCTTATTTTTATTAAACCAATTTGGCGATAATCAAAATGGCACTTATATATTAGATAAAAACAACTACAATGCTGCTAGAGTAGCCTTTATTTCTATAATATTACTTGATATTAAAGAAGATATATTAGAAGACTTAGGAAATTCTAATTTTAAATCTAATATATTTAATGATGAACTTATCAAATCAGTTAATTTACTTGCTACTAAAGATGGTGATAACTACGTAATAAACAATTACAGATTTAAAGATGCTCCTACTTTAGTAGCGGTTCTTAGAAATAAACTTGCACATGGGAATTTTACTTTAGATACTGAACATTCTAGAGTTATAATTGATATAAATGGACAAAACGTTATTCTTAATATAGATAAACTTGCCTTATTTGTTGCTTCATCTTTAAAAAACACTTATTTAAAAATGAAAAAAGGTAATTATACTAAAAATATTTTAATATCAAACAAAATATATGCTAATAGAAAATTACCTCTTTCTAAAGAAAAACTGATAGAGTTAATTACTACCTTTAATAAAATTAGTTTTACTTTAGAAAATAAAGTAGGTGGTGATATACCTAAATATATTTTAGAGGAAGCTGATGCCTCAATTTATGCTTATAATAAAACTGGAGATATAAAATATATAAATCATTTTAATAATAGTTATGAAGATTATAAATTAAACTCTACTAGAGAAAAAATAAAATATGATAAACAAAGTTTTGATTATATTGTGGATAATGTATTGAAACAAACAGAAAAAAATAATTTATCTTATGATGCACAAGTAGAAGTATTAAAGCCTTTACTTGATAAGAAATTTTTAAAAAAGGAAAAAATCGATGAAAGAATGGGTGCATTTAAAAATTTAATTTTATTAGATGCAGCTTATAAAATAAATAGTATTGATCAGAATAAAATAGGTAAATATATATCTACATATTATACACCTGATACTTATTTTAGTATTAATAACGATTCTTTAGCGGCTTCCGCTTTAGCGATGTTTCAGGCTCTATTTTCATATTCTAATGATGATTTATATAATGATGGTTTAGAATATGAAAATAATTATAATAGTGGTTTAGATTATTCCAAATTAGATTTATCAAAAATAAAAATTAGTTATATAGAACCTGATAATAAAATTATAAGTATTCTAAATGAAAAGAAAGTAGCTAGAGAAAAAGGTATATTAGAATTACAAGGTTCTATAAATAAAAAAATGACAAATTTAAATAATGTTAAAGCAAAGGGTAATATTACCGCTATTGAAAATATAGAAAAATCTTTAATTGAGAGTAACGAAAATTTATCAAATCTTCAAAATGACTTAAATAATATAAATCAAAAAATAAGTAATATTACAACGTATCAACTTAATAATAAATTACATTTAACAAATAAGGCTATAATTACTTGTATAAGAAATTCTATTGCTCACGGCCATTATAAATTTGTATATTCTAATGATTACAGTGATGTTAAAATAGTTTTTAATGATATATACGAAGGTAAAATAACATTTAGTGCTGAAGTAAATATAATTGATTTTATAGAATTGTTGTATGAAAATGATCATGTAATTATAGATTTTGTTGAAAATAATATAGAAAGAACTAGACAAGGTAAATCTATCTAGACTAAAATTCAGGGGGGATATAAAAATGGAAGGGACTAATAATTTATTTTCACAATTTAGTGAATTAGACAAAAAAGAATTAATTTCTTTTTTAGATAATTTTTATTTACATTATCGTAATAATTTGAATTTTAATGATACTACTTTAACTTTTGGTATTGAAATAGAATTTGAAAAAATTTTATTAGAGGAAGTAGAGCAATTATTAATAAATAGTAATTTAAAAAACTGGTTAACCAAAAAAGAACGTTCTATAATTACGGGTGGTGAAATAAATAGTACTATATTAAATGATAATCAAACAAATTGGTTAGGAATTAAAAAAGTTTGTTCTATTTTAAAAGAAAACAACGCTAAAATCAGTGAAAATTGTGGTGGACATGTACATTTTGGTAGTAATATTTTAGGTGATAATTATAATAGCTGGCTAACATTTATAAAATGTATTATTGCTTTTGAAAAAGTTTTATTTAGATTTGGTTATGGTGAAGAAGTAAAAGAAAGACATTCTGTTAGAAAATTTGCTTATCCTGTTTCTTATTTATTAAAAGAAATACTTTATTCTGAAAATATAGACTTTAATAATATAAATACTGAAAAACTATTAGATATTATAAAAGATAGAACTAGTAAAAGAAGTTCTGTTAGTTTTCAAAAAATTTGTATTAAAAATTTAGATAATATAAAAAATAATACAATAGAATTTAGATTTCCTAATGGTACAATAGAAGAAATTATTTGGCAGAACAATATAAATACTTTAGGTAAACTTTTATTAGCGGTTAAAAATGATAAAATAGATATTGATGTTATTGATTTTTTACTTAAAAATATTCAAAAAGAAAGTAACATTAATATTTTACTAATGGACTATGGTTCTATTCATTTAAATACAGCTTTGTTATTTTGTGATATGATTTTTGATAATGATTTAGATAAATTATATTTTCTTCGTCAGTATATAAAAAATTCTTATAAAGATACTTATCAAGAACGTCAAAAAAAATTTATTATTAATTAAAATGTAAGAATTATTTATTTATAGTATTCCATACTAATTATGGTGATAGTATGAAGTATGTATTAAATATAATGATTCTTTTTATTTGTGTTTTTTTACTTTTAATTATAGATAATGATTATATAAGTGTTCCAGTTGTATCATTAGATAGTGATTATTATCAAATGTATGATATATATGCTGATAACTTAACTACTAAAAACTTTACTAAATACTTTAGTGATACATCTAATTTTATTGCGGTATATCCTGATATAAATTTAATTTATAAAGAAAAACTAGGTAATATATATTTTGAGTGTAAAAATAAATTTAACTTAGATGCTTTTATTTCTTATTATAAAAAAGTACTTGAAAAAAATAATTATAAAAATGATTTAGTAAATATTGATTATTATGGCGTTTCTATAAAAAAGATTATGGTATACGCTAATAAAGAAGAATTAGCACAAATTTTAAATAATTGTACAATTTGTTTTATTTAAACCTAGCTAGTATGTTATAATTACTATGTCAGGGGTGATTTAATGATCTGTTATGGTATTAATGATATGTATCGTAAAGAAATATATAAATGTGATGAAAAACAAATTTTATTATTTTTTGATGAACTAGATAGTGCCACTAAAAATATTTATTTACGTATAATGGTAACAGATGGTTTACAGGTTTTAGAAAGAAGAAGACAATATAATGAAAGTGATCAATATTCAAAAAGGTTATATAAAATTCTAAGTAATTCTGACTTTGAGCATATTAAGTCTGTTTTAGAAGATAACTATATTTTATTTCAAGTATTATTTGTAAATGCTAAAGGATTTTATAAAATGCCTATCGTAGATAGATGTCTTTTAGTTGGAGAAAGAGAAAATAAAATCCTAAATTATAAATTACTATCTTTAAACCCTTTTTATCTAGTAGATGTTTGTGTATACACTATTCAAAAAGATATTGATAGTATTTACTACTATTATAATGATTATCAAAATAAGTTAGGTAGTAAACAGCTTAAAAGTTTTTATCAGTTGGTCTTAGTAATGATGGAAAAACTAAAAGAGGAGAATACTAATTTATATAATAAAAACTTTTTAGAATTTTTAAAAAATTTTTATGTTGGAAATAAATTTTTACAATCTATAGATGAAATTTCTTCTTTAGAAACAAAACTTTATCATGATATGCTAGAAAAAGAGGAATTAGATTATGTAATAAGTCTTCTTGAAAGTACACCAGAAGATCTTATGAAAGTATTAGCGATTTCTTTTGCGTATCACTCAGATATGGCTGGCACTAAAGAGGAGAAAAACTTTATAAATGAGAATGTTAATTCTGATATGATAAAAAAATTACAACTTAATAATAATTAAAGAACTATTAGGAAATTAACGAATATTTTCTTAATAGTTTTTTTAATAATGATTTGCTTTTTTTAAAATAATATTATAAAATATCCCTTGTTTTGGGGGATGATTATGAAATCTATCAGTGAGTTTGATTTAAAGGTTTTAGGTAACACTTTTATTCCAGATATTTTTAAAATTAAGATTATTAATAAACTTAGTATTGAAGACATTATATTTCATCAAAAAAAATTTTGTCCTAATCTTGGATTGTTAGATGGGAATTATCTATTAAAATTAGGATTAAAATATCGTAAAAGAGAAATTCTTGAATATTTTAAGTCCTTTGATGTAGATGATACGGTAAATTTTTCTGTTTTAAAAAGTATACTTATAATAGATGAACATTTAAATAATTATATAATAAAGGTACTTGACATTTCTGTTATTGATAAACTTATTTCCGGTAATATAAATAGTGATGAAACTTTTAAAAGAATATGTAGGTTACGTAAGAATGATGTTTATGCATTAATTAATACCGCTATTAAAGATAATAGATATCAAGATTATGTTAGTTATTGTACACCAGATAGATTAAAGGAGTATATTATAAAAAAAGTTGATATTAACTATCTAATATTGGATTTGACATCCACTAATTCTACTTTAACCAAAACTATTTTAAAGTATAGAAAAAAAGATATTGTTGAATATGTTAATTTAAACTCCAATAACATTCCTGAGTTAGAAAATTTGTTAAAAATGGATTTGCCTAAAGAAGTTTATAAAATGCTATTAGAGAAATTTCCTATTGATAATAGAATGATTTCTTATATATTTTTACATTGTTCTACTGATTTAAAAGATTTATTATTTTTACTTTATCCAGATAAAGTATATGCTTGGGTGGATGAATTTCTAATTGGTGATAAACACTTTGATATAATTCAACTTAGATATAATAAATTAACATCTTATATTGTAAATAAGCTAAACCTTGAACAATTAGATGATGTAATAAAAGGTAATTTAACGATTTATTATAGTGACTTTATTAATGAATTATTTAAAGTTAGAAAAGAAGATATCATTAGTATAATAACAGAAAATGTTTCTTTAGATAATTCAAAAATAATAGATTATTTATCTTTAAAACTACCTGAAAATATATTAAAGTCTATTATGTACTGCATTGATGTTAATGAAAACATATTAAATATAATTTTAAAAAATGGTAATTCTAGTGTTATAGAAAATGTATTTAAAATATATAAAAATGAATTATTACTTATAATTAATAAAAATTCTAAAACTGATAGAATAGCATTCTTAGATAAGTATTTAAGACAATATGCTTATCCAATAACTTTACAAATAGAATTATTGAAAGACTTAACCGATGAAGAGATAATTTATATTATGTCACAAGGCGTTTTTGGATATGCGTTAAAGGATAAAATATATGAATTATATAAAGATAGAATTAATAAGATATACAGTAATTTATTATTAAGTGATATAGAAAAAGCAACTACAATTTTTAAAAATTCCGCTATAACTGATTTTAGATCGGATATAATTAATAATTATGATTTTAAATACTTACGTTATTTTTTAGATGAAATGAATGAAACGGAAAAAGAAAAACTATATAAAAAATTCCCTAGGGAACTTAAAGAAATGCTAAGAGCTGAATATTCTAATGATTTATTAGAATTTATAAAAAGAAGGGTTTTAGACTGCAATAGTGTAGTTTTAACTTTAAGCCTGAAGTTACTTACTTATGATGATATTATTTTTGCTTTAAAAAATAATATTGATTTTAAATATTACTATAATGAAAAATTAAATAAATTAATGGAATCAGCTATAAAAAGTAAAGCTAATGATATAAAGAATTCTCCTTATGATGAATGTTTAATCTTTTTGAAGTCTCTAAGAGAAAAATTTGATGATTTATTTATTGTCTTTTTAAATAGCATAGAACTTGATGATGATTTCTTACATAAATTATTTATTGAAAGAGGTCTATCTGATAAACAAAAAGATATTTTATTTAAGATGAAAAGCAATGATATTTTAAGAATTGTTAAAAATAAATTATTAAATGATGAAGTAGATCCTATTGAATATATTCAAAAGGGTACCCCAGATGATGTGCTAGAACTTGCACTATCTTATATTGAAAAAGATAGAGTAATAAGTTTATTAAATGATCCCAATTTTATTAACAGAAAAAGTATTGGAAAAAGCTTTGCCTTAAAATTAGCCATAATAGTAAATGTTAATAAAGAGAATGTTCAAGAAGTAGAAAATCTTGTCAAATATTATTCTAAAGATATATATGAATTTATTAATAATTATGAAAAAATATATTCTTTTTTAAAACTTAGTAGTATAGATGTTTCAAAGTTTTGGCAATATTCCTTAAATACAAGTTATAACTTTATAAGCGATATAGTTAAAATATACGAAGATGATTTAGATATGTTTTTACGTGTTAAGGATATATTATTTACATATGTTTATGATGATAACAATAAATATTCTTATCAAAGTTTTGTAAATATTATAAAGAATTATAGTAGATATAAAAAACTATGTATATCACTTACTGAAGTAGAAAATTTAGGCGCAATTAACTTTAATAATATTAAATTATTATTTAATCAAGATAAACTTATACCAAATATAAATATGTATAATGACTGTGGTAACATTATTAATGTGATAAAGGATGAATATATGACAATGTTAAAAAAATGTTCATCAATTGATGAATATAAAGATACTTTATTACAACTATTATTTAATCACAATATTAAATCAGTTGAAGAAATGCTTAATAATTATGGTAAAGTTAGTGATTTATTACAACTTAAATATTATAATTTACATAATAAAGAAGTATTAGATAAGATAGACTGTGTTATACCTTATACTGAATTAATGGAAGAAATATTATATTGTGATGATATTAATGCTTTAAAAAGAACAATTGATGATACTATTAATAATATAAATTCTATTTTAGTAGATTTTAATTATACTAATTACGATGATTTGATGCGCGAATTATACGCTATAGAAATGGATATGAACTTATCTAAGGTTGGTTATAATGTTGATGTAGATAGTGTAAAATTAGAAGAAAAATCTAAATTATATGGAGTAGATATATATGATTTTAGAGATAAGCAATATGCTTTATTAGCACATGTATTAAGTGATTCAGAAAATATAGATGATTTAATACAGGGTAATTCTAGTGGAACATTTAATTTCATATCACTTTCCGCAATAAGTTATAGAATGCAATCATATTATTATGGTGCTAAAAATATGATATTTGGTTATGATGAAATGCCTAATTCTAATTTTGTTTGTAGTTCCGATAGCAACATGGGAACAAATTATTCAATAACAAAAAATTCAATTGAGATGACCCCTATTAATAGAAAACAAAGAGGCTTATTAGAAGTTAGTGATACTGATAGTAATTCTGAAATATTATCTTTAAGAGAAGGTATGAAACCTAAGTATATTATTTGTCCTGGTAGACTACCTTCTTCAGAGGAACTTAGATGTGCTTTAAAATATAATTTAAAAATTGTTTTAACTCAAGAAATTAATGAAACTATTCTTTCTCCTAAACCAATTAATAAACTAGTAGAACCTAAACCTAAAGTATCAAAGGAATATTTAATAGAGTTTAGAAATAAAGTAATTAAAACTGGTAATAAAAATAAGGTAGCGGTTATAACAGATGCTCATGGTATATTAGAACCTACTTTAGCGGTACTGGAAGATATACGTAAAAAAGGAATAACTAAAATATATTCCTTAGGAGATAATATAGGTACTGGTTCTAATCCTAGTGAAGTGTTAGATATATTAAACCACTATGGAGTAAAAAGTATTAAAGGCAATCATGAATTGTATCTAATAGATGGGGTAGATGAGTATAAAAAGCATTTAATTGAAACTGGTGCGTATGAAGAGGAAACAATTAACACAAGTTGGACGCGTGACAATTTAACAGCAGAACAAGTAGTAGATATATCTAAATATGATAATTATGTAGAATTAGATGTTGCGGGCAACAAGGTATTATTATGCCATTACTTATATGACTATAATGAAAACAAACCATTATATGATATAACTAAATATGATTTAGTTATTCAAGGTCATAAACATTTTCAAGCACAATCTGGAAAAATTGTAACATTAAAAGCAATAGGTATTGGTAATAAAAGTAATGATGATATAGGTAACGCTACTTATATGATTATTGATTTAAATGATAAAGAACATCCATATGAAATAATAAATGTTCCTTATGCCTATAAAAACTCTATTAATGATGAAAATGTTTCTTCTAATAATTGTAAACAAAAAATAATGAATTGGATTGGTAAATAATATATAAAAAGAATCTACCAAGAATTAATCATTTAATTCCTGACAGATTCTTTTAGTATGTTATAAATGTCTTCTACTTTTTTAATTTCTTGTTTATCTTTATAAAATGGTTTTAAATGTAAATGAAAGTGTTTTACTTCTTGAATACAACCATTATTTTGAATTAAGGTTAAACCATCTATATGAAGTTTATCTTCAAGTAGTTTTTTCATTTTTTGTGCTATTTTAAATATGTGGTTCATAGTTGCTTCATCCATATCACTTAAATTTACAATGTGTTTTTTAGGTATAATTAATGTATGACCATTTGTATCAGGGTTAATATCTAAAAATACTTTTACGATATCATCTTCATAAATAGTATAAGAAGGAATACTTCCAGAAATAATTTTACAAAAAATACAATCCATAATTTCACTCTCCTAATAAAATTATAACGAAAAAATGTAAAATCTTCAAGAAGAGATTTTACATTTTAGTGAATACTGCGAATATTCAATAATATTATTACAGTTTTAGAAAATTTTATACAAAAATTATATATTTTATTGTATAATATAAAACGGAGATGATTATATGCACACATTAAAAATATCAAATTTAAGTGTTGAAATAGATAATAAAACAATACTAAAAGATTTTAACTTAGAAATAAAAAGTGGAGAGATACATGCTATAATGGGACCAAATGGTACTGGTAAGTCAACATTATCTAAAGTAATAATGGGTGATACTTCTTACAAAGTAACTAATGGTGACATTACTTTTGATGGCACTAGTATTAACAATTTAAATGTTTGTGAAAGAGCTAACTTAGGAATTTTCTTGGGAATGCAAATGCCACCAGAAATAGAAGGCGTAAGTAATGCTGACTTTTTAAGAACAGCATTACACAATAAACAAAAAGATAATTTCAAATTATATGACTTTATAAAGAAAATTGATGCATCTGTTGAAAATTTAAAAATGAATAAAGATATGATTCATCGTGGAATAAATCAAGGCTTTTCCGGTGGTGAACGTAAGAAAAATGAAATTTTACAAATGTATATATTAGAGCCAACTTTTGTTTTATTAGATGAAATAGATTCTGGTTTAGATGTAGATAGTCTTAGAATAGTTGGTGAAAATGTTATGAATTATTATAATACTAATAATCCTGGCGTTTTACTAATTACACACTATCATAGATTACTTGACTATATTAAACCTACTCACGTACATATTATGAAAGATGGACACTTAGTAAAAAGTGGTGGTTATGAACTTGTCGATTACGTTGAACAAAATGGGTATGATAAATTAGAAAAAACTCCTATATCTAGTACTTGTGTTATGAAGGAAAATTTGAAACATGAATAAAATAAGAATAGTGAATGATAAGATAGATTTCATGGAAATTGATGATTCTATTGAAATTTCATTCAAAGAAAAAAATGATAATTATCTTGTTAATGTTATAAAAATAATTATTCATAAAAATACAGAGTTAGATATAGATTATAAAATACTAGAAGATAGTAAATTAGATTTATTCATTAATATCAAAAAAGAAGCAAACGCTAAAATATATGAACACGCTAATGGAGAATATTTAAAAGTTCAATATAAGTATTATTTAGAAGAAAATAGTCTTTGTGATATTTATAAAACAAGTAACTTAAAAGGTACTAAAGAATATACTATTATAAATTTAAATGGTAAATCTAGTAATGTTAAAAGAGTTATTAAGACTGTTTCAACAAGAAATGAACAATACGATATGTTGGTTTATCATAATGCTAAAGAAACTGTTAGTAATTTAATTAATCAAGGTGTAAACTTAGATAATGGTAGTCTTACTTTTAATGTATCAAGTTTTGTTCCTAAAGATAATGTAGGTTGTGTAGTAGATCAAAATAATCGTATAATTAACTTAACGCAAAATGAATGTATGATTAAACCTAATATGTATATTGATTGTTTTGATGTTACTGCTAATCATAGTGCTTTTGTTGGTGCATTTAAAGATATGGAACTTTTCTATTTACAGAGTAGGGGTATACCTAAAGAAGTTGCTTTAAAATTATTAATAAATGGTTTTTTAATATCTAATTTACCGATAGCAATGCAAGATGATTTCAAAGATGTATCTGAAAAGTATTGGAGGTGATTTCGTGAATCGTGAAGATTTTCCAATGTTAAAACAAAATATAGTTTATTTAGATAATGGCGCAACAACATTTAAACCTTATGTTTTATGTCAAACTTTAAATGATTATTATATGAATTATACCGCTAATGCACATAGAGGAGACTATGATATTAGTTTAAAAGTAGATGAAATGTATGAAACTACTAGAAATAAAGTAAAAGATTTTATTAATGCTGAAAAACGTGAAGAAATAATATTTACTAGTGGTTCTACAGATTCATTAAACAAAATCGTATTTGGATATTTTAAATATTATTTAAAAGAGAATGATGAGATTATTTTAAACAAAGCTGAACATGCTTCAAACATCCTACCTTGGGTAGAACTAGCTAGTGATTTAAATTTAACTATTAAATATGCTGAATTAAATGAAGAATATAGTCTTACTTTAGACGCTATAAAAGCTTGCGTTACTCCTAATACTAAAGTTATTTCTTTAGCACAAATTACTAATGTAGTAGGCGATGTACGTGATATAAAAAATATAATTAAATATGCTCACGAACGAGGTATCTTAGTAGTTGTAGATGGAGCTCAAAGCGTGCCACACATGAAAGTAGATGTTCAAGATTTAGATATAGACTTCTTAGCATTTTCTGCTCATAAAATGTGTGGACCAACTGGTTTAGGCATTTTATATGGTAAAGAAAAATATTTAAATAATACACATCCTATCATCTTTGGTGGTGGAATGAATGCTACATTTACTAGTGAAAATGTACGAGTATATAAAGAAATACCTTATTCCTTAGAAGCAGGTACTCCTTCTATAGCGGATGTAATAGCGTTTTCTTCAATTATTGATTACTTAAATAATATTGGTATGAAAAATATTGAAAAATATGAACAAGAATTAAAAGCATACGCTATAAATAAATTAGCAAATGTAAAAGACATTATAATTTATAATAAAAATACTACAAGTGGAATTATAACTTTTAATATTAAAGATGTATTTGCTCAAGACTTAGCTATTTATTTAAATAAATATCACATCTGTGTTAGAGCAGGTAACCATTGTACTAAAATGCTTAAAGAGGATTTAAATATTAAAAATACTTGTCGTGCTAGTTTTTATTTCTATAATACTAAAGAGGAAATTGATTATTTAGTAAAGGTGTTAAGTAATCCTAAATTAAAAGAAGAAATATTATAGTAGACATTAAAAAGGTAGACTTTCTCTACTTTTTTTGTTATAATTGTTTAGTCCTAAAAAGAAATTTATTAAAGGAAAGGAGTATTTTATGAGTAAAATAAAAATATTTAGTTTAGGTGGATTAAATGAAATTGGAAAAAACATGTATGTAATAGAAGTTGATAAAGATATATTTGTATTCGATGCGGGTTTAAAATATGCTGATGATTCAATGTTAGGAGTAGATTATGTAATACCTAATTATGATTATCTAAAAGCAAATAAAGATCGTATAAAAGGTATTTTTATTACACATGGTCATGAACAACAAATGGGGGCTTTATCTGATATTTTAATAGATATACCTGATTTAAAAATATATGGAACTAGTTTTACATTAGAAGTAATTAAAAATCAATTATTAGAAGACGGAATAAAAAATAGTAATTTAATAGAGGTAAAACCACATCATAAATTAAATTTAGGTGTTTGTAGTATTTTCCCTATAACTTTGACACACTCTGTACCAGATTCAGTAGGTTATGTTTTATATACACTAGATGGTGCTATATTCTATACTGGTAACTTTGTTTTTGATTCTACTATGATGGGAGCATATAAAACAGATATTGGTAAATTAGCGTATGTAGGAAAACAAGGCGTATTATGCTTACTTAGTGAGTCTATGTATGCTGATAAGAAAGGGTATACTTCGCCAAATCATAGAGCATCAGGAATAATTAAAGAAACTTTAGGTATAAATAATGGACGTATATTATTTAATATATCTAGTTCACAATTATATCGTATTCAAGAATTATTTACAGAGATTATGAAAACCAGTCGTCATGTAATTATAATGGGTAAGAGTTTAGAACAAGTTGTTTTAAAATCTATTGATAAAGGATATATCAATTTTGATAAGACTAGAATATCTAATATTCATCAAGCTGATGATCCTAATGTAGTAGTAATAATTTCTGATGAAAGAGAAAAACCCTTTTCTAATATTAAAAGAATTATTAAAGGGTACGATAAATTTGTTACAATTACTAATAAAGATACAGTAGTTTTTGCATCTCCAGTATATGAGGGTATGGAAAAGAGTTCTACTAAGGTATTAGATGATATTGCTAAAATAGGTGCTAATATAATAACATTACCAGAGAAAAAATATTTATCTTATCATGCTTCTAGTGAAGATTTGATGTTAATGTTAGATTTAATGCAACCAAAATATTATTTTCCTATAAATGGTGAATATCGCCATCAGGTTGCTAATAAAGAAGTAGCGATGCAAATAGGAATGAAAGAAGAAAATATTATCTTAAGTTTAAATGGTGATGTTTCAATATTTAATAATGGTGTTTTAAATCCTACTAAGGAGAAAGTAAAAACAGATGAAATTTTAATAGATGGTAAATCTAATGGTGATATAGGTGAATTAGTATTAAAAGACCGTGAACTTTTAAGTGATAATGGTATAGTTATAGTAACCGCTACTTTAGAAAAAGTAGGTAAAAAAGTATTGGCGGGTCCAGAAGTATTAACTAGAGGATTTATTTATGTTAAAGAAAGCAATGATTTAATTAAAGAAGCAGAAAATATTTCTGCTAGTATAATCGAGGCAAATACTAAACATAATTATGTTGATTATAACAATATTAAAATTGAAATTCGTGATAAAGTAGGTAAATATTTTTATGACCAAACAGAATGTAAACCAATGATTTTAGTCGTAATACAAGAAATTTAGTTTTCTTGTATTTTTTAGATTTACTAAACTAATTTGTTTTAGTATAATAAAAAAGGAGATGAAATATGTTAGTAGGTAGTTATGGCTCTTTAGTAATGAAAGATAATACTATTAAAATCCCTAAAAAGTTACAAGGTGATTTTAAGAGTAGTATAATTGTAAGTTTTGATGCAAGTTTAGAATGTATTGTTATTATACCTATAGAGCGCTTGCCAAAGATTCAAAAAAAAGCAGAAAAAGCAAATAGTATGTTTGTTTCAATACTAAATAATTCAAAAACTTATTTGGTAGAAAAACCTGAAGTCTTAAAGATAGACCCAAATTTTCTGCAATTGGCAGGTATAAAAAGGGAATGTGTATTTTTAGGAATGTTAGATTATGTAGAACTTTGGGATAAAGAGAAGTTTGAGTCCTACTTTGCTAATATGGATGAAGAATACATTAAAGAGCAATTAAAAAAGTTTGGATTTTAATTAATAATCATTTGATTTAATTCAAGTGATTTTTATTTTTAGGAAAAATTAATAAAAAAGTGTAAAAAACATTTACAAAAAGGGAATAAAATAGTACAATTGTGGTAGATAGTGGACGATAGTGGGGAAAAGTGGTGATTATACATGTTTCTGGGTTCTTATTATTATACAATTGATGAAAAAGGAAGAATTGTTATTCCTGTAAAGTTACGTGCAGATTTGGGTAACGAATTTATTCTTACTTGTGACTTAGATGGATGTTTATCACTTTATCCTAAAGCATCTTGGAATGTAATTATTGCTAAATACAAAGAATTACCAAATGTAAAAAATGCTCGTGCATATTTACGTTTTGTGTTATCGTCTGCTAGTAACTGCCAACTAGATAAACAAGGTCGATTAAGCATTAATTCTAATTTAATTCAATACGCAGGTATAAAGAAAGAATGTATCATAATGGGTGTAGATGATCACCTAGAAATTTGGAGTAAGGAAAGATGGAATGAATTCCTTGCTAATAATCAAGATAATTTAGTAGCGATGGCTGATGAATTATTTTATGGTACAAGTAATAAATAAGTATGCATATTAGTGTTTTATTAAACGAAAGTATTGAATATTTAAATTTAAAAGAAGATAGTGTAATAGTTGACTGTACACTAGGTTATGGTGGTCATAGTAGTAATGTGCTAAAGGAAATTAAAAAGGGGTTTCTTTTCGCCTTTGATCAGGATGAAGAAGCTATTAAATTTAGTAATAAAAGACTAAGCGAAATTGCTTCTAATTATGAAATTATTTATAGTAATTTTGTAAATATAAAAAAAGAATTAGAAAAAAGAAATGTTAAAGAGGTAGATGGTATTTTATATGATTTAGGAGTATCATCGCCACAACTTGATCAAGCTGATAGAGGATTTAGTTTTCATAATGATGCAGTCTTAGATATGCGTATGGATAAAAATCAAAGTTTGTCAGCACTAACTGTAGTAAATGAGTATTCTTTATCTGATTTAATAAGAATATTTCGTGACTATGGTGAAGAAAAATATGCTAGTAGTATTGCTAAAAAGATAGTTGACTATCGAAGTAATAAAGAAATTAGAACTACTGGCGAATTAGTAGACATAATTAAAACTGGTGTACCAGAAAAATATAGAAGAGAACATCATCCAGCAAGAAAAGTATTTCAAGCGATTAGGATTGAGGTAAATCATGAATTAGATGTTTTTGAAAGTAGTTTAAAGCAAGCTTTAGATTTAATCAAAATTGGTGGTCGAATTTGTGTTATTACTTTCCATTCTTTGGAAGATAGAATTTGTAAAAATATATTTAAAGAAGTTAGTAGTGTTCCAAAAGAATTAGCGGGGTTACCAATAATTCCAAAAGAATATCAGCCTAAGTATAAAGTTATCGCTAATATAGCACCAACCAATACAGAAATAGATGAAAATATACGTTCAAGAAGTGCTAGACTTCGTGTAATAGAAAGGGTAAGATAAAATGAAAAAAAGAAAAATTGCAAAATTTACTAAAGGTGAAAAATTGCTTTATTGTTTTACTGCTTTTTCTATTGTAGCTATATTTTTAATAAAGATATTTTGTGGTGCTGGTGTTAGTAATCTAAAAATGAGTATTGAAAAAACGGAATATAAAATAAATAACCAAAAGAAAACTAATGAGAGTTTAACTATGAAAGTTAATGAACTTACTTCTTTTGATAATATAAAAGAAGTAATTGAAGATTTAGGACTTGCCTATAACAACGAAAATATTATTATAATAGATAAATAACTGCTTTTTAAATAAGCAGTTTTATTATATACTTCTGATACTTTAACTTTAATGATGCTATTAGAAGAAAATATTAACGTATTTGAGATAACAATTTTTATAGACAATGTAACATATACTATAGGTACAAGTATAAAACCAATCAAAACAAAATATAAATATTAGAAAATTAGCTTAATAATAATGCTAATTTTTTAAAATTTGTATAAAATTACTTGTAAATACATAAAATTATGATATAATAATCTTGGCTTTTTAAAAAACATGTAAGTGAATTTTTATGCCTAGTGCCAATTGGTGGTGTAACTTAGAAACTTACAGAAGTAATAACAAAAGGAGGAATAAAAATGACAGTTGTGTCTATGAATTATTTATTAGAAGCTGGTGTTCACTTTGGACATCAAACAAAAAGATGGAATCCAAAAATGAAGGAATACATCTTTACTTCAAGAGATGATATTTATATTATCGATTTACAAAAGACTGCTAAGAAGATTGAAGAAGCATATGCTGCACTTAAAACTATTGCTGAAAATGGTGGTAAAGTTTTATTTGTAGGAACTAGAAAACAAGCTAGTGAAGCTACTAAGGAAGAAGCTTTAAGAAGTAATTCTTATTATGTAGCAGAACGTTGGTTAGGTGGAACTTTAACTAACTTCAAAACTATTCGTAGAAGAGTTAAACGTTTAGACGAAATTGAAAAAATGGAAAAAGATGGTACATTTGATTTACTTCCTAAAAAAGAAGTTATCGGATTAAAGAAAGAATACGATAAGTTAAATAAATTATTATGTGGAATTAGAGAAATGAACAAATTACCAGATGCTTTATTTATAGTAGATCCTTCTAAAGAAGAAATTGCTATTAAAGAAGCTAGAATTTTAGGAATTCCAGTATTTGGTATTGTTGATACTAACTGTGATCCTGATATGGTAGATTATGTAATTCCAGGTAATGATGATGCTATTCGTGCTGTAAAATTAATTATTGGTGTTATGGCTAATGCTATAGTTGAAGCACAAGGTGGTAAATTAGTTGATTTCGTAAGTTCTGATAAAGAAACAAAAGATGCTAGTGAAATTATGCAAAAAGCAGTAGATTCTGTTAAGAAAAAAGAAGATAGACCTAGAAGATTTGAAGAAGGTCGTAATAATAGAAGATTTGATAATAAAAAATCATCAGAAAAAGTAGAAACTAAAAAAGAAGAAGCTAAAAAAGAACAACCAAAAGAAGTTAAAGAACCTGTTAAAAAAGCCGTTGTTGATTTATCAACAAAAACAGTAAGTGAACTTCGTGATATGGCAAAAGAAAAAGATATCAAAGGTTATTCTACAATGAAAAAAGCTGAATTAATTGAAGCTTTAAATTAAAACTACTAAAGGGATGATTACATCCCTTTTATTTATATTTTAGAGGAGGTTAATTATGATAACTGCTAGTTTAGTAAAAGAATTAAGAGAAAAAAGTGGTGCCGGAATGCTTGATTGCAAAAAAGCACTAGAAGCAAATAATGGTAACATTGATGCTGCTATGGATTGGTTAAGAGAAAAAGGTATTTCTAAGGCTGCTAAAAAAGCTGACCGTATTGCTGCTGAAGGTTTAGCTGCAATCATGGTTGAAGGAGATACCGCTGCTATAGTAGAAGTAAACTCAGAAACAGATTTCGTAGCAAAAAATCCAGAATTCATTGGAATGGTAGATACTATTTTAAAAGCTATTATTGCTGGTAATCCACAAACTGAAGAAGATGTTTTAGCACTAACTACTGAAGAAGGTACAGTTAATGATTTAATCGTTAATAAGACCGCTAAAATTGGTGAAAAATTAAGTTTTAGAAGATTTGCTCGTATTACAAAGAGTGCTGATGAATCATTTGGTTCATATATCCATGCTGGTGGAAAGATTGCTGTTTTAACAGTTTTAAAGGGAGCAAATGCAGAAGTTGCTAAAGATGTAGCAATGCATGCTGCTGCAATGCGTCCACTTTATGTTCGTTCAACAGATGTACCTGCTGATGTTCTTGAAAAAGAAAAAGAAATTATTAAAGAACAATTAATAAATGAAGGTAAACCAGCTGATAAAGTTGAAATGATAATGGGTGGAAAAGTAAATAAATACTATGAAGAAGTTTGCTTAGAAAATCAAATTTTCATTAAGGCTGAAAACAAAGAAACTGTTGCAAAATATGTTCAAACTAATGGTGGACAAATCATTGATATGATTCGTTACGAAGTAGGCGAAGGTATGCAAAAAAGAGAAGAGAACTTTGCTGAAGAAGTAGCTAAACAAATGGAAGGTAAATAGAAGTTTATCTTCTTTTTAATACAAGTGTTAGATATAAAATATTATTCTAAATTAAAGCAACAGTATGCTTCAGCATTAGGAATGGATTCTAATAATGCTGTTACAGAAGAGGTTTTATCATGGAACTATAATAACGAGATAAATGCCGAGTTCTATAAATCAGCACTATTATCTAATTTAATTTTTTACTTTGATAGTAATTATGTTGAACTTGGAAAAGGTGCTTTTGATACTATTTTATCTGAAGATGATAAAGCAATTATTTCTAGTGAGTTTAATTATACATTTAATGGCGATCATTTTAAAGGTAGAATATTTACTAATAATATTCAATTTAATAGTGTACCTTATGTATTAACTGAAAATAAAGAAACTAGAAGTTTCAAAATTTATAAATTTGATGAAGGTACTAAGTTTTTTACTCAAAATGTATATAGTTATGCGAATTTAGAACAAATGCGTGCGTTGAGTACCTTTGATAATGAAATAATAGTAGGTGCATTTGGTAATATAAATGATAAGGATAGACTAGCTAAGATTAAGATATTAAGAGATTTTAAAAACAGTTTATTAAGTGGTAATAGTAAAGAATACTATTATTATCAAAATGATAGTTATTCTTATTTCATTCAAAATATACCAGTTACACATAAAAAGAAGACATTACATAATAAGTAAAATGTCTTCTTTTTTAATACTATGAACATTGTTTTCTATAATGTTTTCTATTTTTATATATTCTGTTTTAGGAATATTTACTATATAAGTTATTTCACTATTAAATTCTTTATTTATAATTTGATAATTTTTTAAAGCATTATCAATTAATCTTGAATTATTATATTGAAAAGTTATTGTTACTTTATAACCACTAACTATTTCGCCTAAGTCTTGATTTTCTAAGGCTTCTACAACTGAAGTTGTATACGCTCTAACAAGACCACCAGCACCTAATTTAATACCACCAAAGTAGCGAATTACAACTGCTAGTATTAAGTTTAACTTTTGACTCTCTAACACATTTAAAATAGGTATACCAGCAGTTCCGCTTGGTTCACCATCATCTTGAAATCTTTTAATATTATTTATAATATAAGCATAGCATATATGAGTAGCGTCTTTATATTCTAGTTTTAGTCTATTTAAAATATTTATAACTTCTTCTTCATTATTTACTTGGTATAACATAGAAATAAATTTTGACTTTTGAATTATATATTCATGGGTAATATTATATTTTATAGTTTTCATAAATTCACCATTAAAATTATATCATTTATAATTTTAATTGTAAATTTGCTTTTTAAATAGTTGTATGTTATTATAGTTAACACAAAAGACGAGGAGAATATTATGGCTAGATTTATAAATTATAGTATACTAGGTTTAGATTTAGATAGTAATGAAATTGATATAAGATCATCTTATATTAAAACTATGAGAAAAATTAGCAATATCAAACATTTTAGTGAAAAAGAAAGAGATTATTATTATAATATTGTTATGGATGCTTACGCTACACTTAGCGATTCAAAAACTAGATTAGACTATAATAAAAGATTAATTGCATTTCATGATAAATATATAGCTCAAATAGAATATATAGAAAATAGATTAAAAAAATTATATAAATTATCAAAAAATAAAGATGTTGTTAATGATTTTGAAATTTGCAAGTTGACATTATTAAATTTACAATATGTTTTAAAAAGAAATTCTGATCTTTATTTAATGAATGATAAAAATAGTAAAATATTCGTGGCAAGACATAGTCGCTAGTAAGCTCTATGTCTTTAATTTGTTAAGATATATTTTTATATTAAAAAGAATATAATTATGGTATAATGATAATAGGAACGGTGATAAGATGAGGGTTATTATTAGTGCTGGTGGTACTGGCGGACATATATATCCTGCTTTAGCGATTATTAATAAGATAAAAGAGAAAGAACCAAATAGTGAATTTTTATATATAGGTACCCATAATCGTATGGAAAAAGATATTATCCCTAAGTATAATATTCCTTTTGAGACAATTGAGATATATGGATTTAATCGTAAAAAACTTTATAAAAACTTTAAAGTATTATCTTGTTTTTATAAAAGTTATCAAAAATGTAAAAAGTTAATTAAAGAGTTTAATCCAGATATTGTAATTGGTGTAGGTGGCTATGTAACAGGTCCTGTAATTTATGCGGCAAATAAACTAGGTTATCCTACTTTTATTCATGAACAAAATAGTATTCCTGGTAAGTGTAATAGTTTTTTAGCAAAGTATGTTACACTTATTGGTACATCATTTAAATCTACAATGGATAAATTTCCTAAAGATAAAACAATTTTTACAGGAAATCCTTGTAGTGAAGATGCTTTAAAACAGCCAGTAATGTCTAAAAGTGAATTTGGACTTTTAGAAGCTAAAAAACTAGTTTTAATTGTAATGGGTTCTTTAGGCTCATCTAAGATAAATGATTATTTTATTAATTCATTATCAACTTTTAATAAAAAGAATTATCAAGTATTGTATGTAACTGGTAAAAGTAGTTATGATGAGCTAAAAAAAATAAAAGTTCCTACAAATGTAAAATTAGTTCCTTATATAGATAATATGACACGAATTATGAAAAATACTGATATTATGGTAACAAGAGCTGGAGCTTCTACTTTAAGTGAAATTATCGCTTTAAAAGTTCCATCTATAATAATACCAAGTCCTTATGTACCTGATAATCATCAATATAAAAACGCTATTAACTTAGTTGATAAAGATGCCGCAATGATGATAGAAGAAAAAGATTTAAAGGGAGATATTTTAGTACGTACTATAGATTTATTAATTAATGACAATAATAAATTAAAAGCAATGAAAGATAATCTAGAAGAGTTTACTATTAAAAATAGTGCTACAATTATATATGACAACATAAAAAAGATAATAGGTGAGAAGTAATGAATATTAAAGAAATAAAAAATTTAAAATGTGGTAAATATTTAGAAAACGTTGATTTAATTAAATATAATACTTATAAAATAAGTTCTATTGCTAAACTTATGGTATTTCCAGAAAATGAAAAGCAATTAATTAAACTACTTAAATATTTAAAAAATAATGATATTAAACATTTAGTTTTAGGTAATGGTTCTAATGTTATATTTAATAGTAGTGGTTACGATGGTGTTATTATTAAATTAGATGAATTTAATGATTTAAGTATTAATGATACAACTATTAAAGTAGGAGCGGGTTATTCATTAATGCGTTTAGCTAATAAAGTGTGTAAAATGGGACTTACGGGGTTAGAGTTCGCAACTGGTATTCCAGGTTCTATTGGTGGCGCTGTTTATATGAATGCTGGGGCTTATAAAAGTGATCTAGGATACGTTATTAGTGAGGTTAAAGTATTAACACCAGATTATAAAATTAAAACACTTTATAATAAAGATTTAGATTTTCATTATCGTTCATCTTTTTTACAAACTAATAAAGATTATATATGCTTAGAAGCAACAATTATTTTAAGAAGAGGAAATAAACAAGAAATAATTGATACTATTGAGGAAAGAAAACAACGCCGTCTTATAAGTCAACCATTAGAATATCCTTCTGCTGGTTCAGTTTTTCGTAATCCTGAAGGAGAGTTTGCGGGGCACTTAATTGAAGAAGTAGGGTATAAAGGTAAAAAAGTAGGTGATGCTGAAGTTAGTATGAAACATGCTAATTTCATTATTAATACTGGTCACGCTAAAGGTGAAGATATAAAACAACTTATTAAAGAAGTTCAGGATAAAGTTAAAGAAAAATATAATATTGAATTAAAAATAGAACAAGAATTTGTTGAATAGGTGATACTATGGCTAAAAGAAGTAACTTTTCTAAAAAAGGTGATACTAGAGTTTCTAAGAAAAGAAGGATTAAATATAAAAAAATCATTATATTTTTAGCAATTCTATTATTAATAGTTTTAAGTATATATTTGTTTTTCCAGTTAAGGATTACTAATATTTATATAAGTAATAACTATTATTTAAGTGATCAAGATATTATTGAGATGGCGGAAATATCAGACTATCCCGCTATATATAAAGCTAACTTTGTTTCTATCAAAAATAAATTGAAACGTAACCAATTAATTAAGAATGCTAAAGTAACCCAAAAAATGTTTACTAGCATTTATATTGATGTTACAGAAAATAGACCTATATTTTATGATAGTAATAAAGAAAAGACTATTCTTTTAGACGAGTCAGAAACTAGTGAAAAATATTCTGTTCCAAACGTAATTAATTATATACCAGATACTATCTATTCAAAATTTTTAGATAACATGCTTATTGTAGATTTAGATGTATTAGAACGTATATCTGAGATAAAATATGATCCTAATGATGTAGATAGTGAAAGATTTCTATTATTTATGAATGATGGCAATTATGTTTATTTAACCTTAGATAGATTTAACAATGTAAATAGTTATATTGACATAATAAAGAAATTTGGTAGTAAAAAGGGAATTTTATATTTAGATTCTGGAGAATATTTCAAAGTATTGAAAGGCGATTAATCGCTTTTTTTCTATATAAATTGAATTACAATGATGTTTGTGCTACAATACTAATAATTGTGTATAGGGAGATTATTATGGAGTGTAATACAAACTTAAAAGTTTTAAGGGAAGTAAGGAAAATAATTACTTCTAATGAAAGTACTAATATTAATTATGTTTCGGTTTATTTAATTGCGGAATTATTAAAAGAATATAATAATAAATATAATATATTAAGAGAAGACTATGCAAATGAATTTGAATATATGCTTAAAGAACAAATACCTAAAAACCGTGTAATAGTTTATAATTTTAACTATGAAATAAACGAATTAAGTATTGGTATTTATAACTGTTTAAAAGATGAATTTGATAAAATTAGCTTTGTTAAGGATAATGAATGTTTGGTTATAACAAAATCTGACTTTGATGAATATCAATTAGTTTTAAATGTTTTATATCCAGAATTATTAAAACTTTATAATGAATTACTTACTTTTTCTGATTATGAAAAGACCAATAGATTTGGAATAAGGACAATTGACTCTGATTTTTTAGTAGATATTTCTCCAAAAGGAATAAATATTACAAATAATGATAAATGCTTTAATATTTATTCTTCAAATGATAGCAATGAATATAAGTGTAATTGCAATAATAAAAATAATTGTTCATTGTGTGAATTAAATAATAGACAAGACGTTATTTTTAAACATCTTTTTGTAAAAATAAGTGATTGTCCAGAATGGAGTCAAAGTTTATTATTTGATCAAAGAAAAAAAGAATTAGAAAAAAGTGAGGTAGAAGTAGGACGATTTAATATAATTGATAATAACATTCAAAAGAAGTTAAATTTTGTTAAAAAGCTATTTCCTTTTGTAAAAAAGTAGTAAAAGCAAAAATAAAAAAGATATATTTATAAGAAATTATGGATTTGTTTTCATAATTTTCTTTTCTTTTGTTCGTTTTTATAGTATAATTGTGATAGACTGTGGGAGATGATATGGTGAAGCATGTATATACTAGTGTTGACATTGGTTCAGATGCCATAAAAGTAATCGTGTGTGAATTATATAAAGGCAAGTTAAATTTACTTGCAGCCACATCTGTTAAGTCTAAAGGAATAAAAAAGGGATTAATTACTGATTTAGAACAAGCTACTGCCTCTTTAAAAAAAGCAATAGAAGAAATAGAGGCAATGTTAGGAATTAAGATTAAAAAAGTAATATCTTCAGTACCAGCATATTTTTCAGAGTTTAACTTAGTAAAAGCTACTGTTGCTATAGAAAGTGCGGATGGTATGGTTACTGGCAATGATATTATAAAGTCATTACAGGAACCAATAAAAGATAATTTAGGTTCTGGTAAAGAAGTAGTTACAATGCTCCCTATTGACTTTTCAGTTGATGAGCAAGAAAGAGTTAGAGATCCAAAAGGATTATTTGGCAAGGAACTTGAAGCACGTGCTATTATGGTAACAACACCTAAAAAAAATATTTATTCGGTTATTAGCTTGTTAGATATGGCTGGTTTGGAAGTAGTTGATATATCATTAAATCCAATCGGTGATATATATGCTTTCAAAACTAAAGAAATGGATAAAGAAGTAGGTGCAGTTGTAGATATTGGAGAAGAAACAACAACAGTATCTTTATATAATAGAGGAATATTGGTTAAGTGCTCTGTTATAGCAGCTGGTGCTAAAGCTATAGACCACGATTTAGCATGTATGTATAAAATAAGTTTAAGTAATGCTAGAACAATAAAGGAAAAATTTGCTCTTGCTCACAAGAAGCATACTAGTGCAAATGAAACTTTTGAAGTAACAAATGAAGTTGGTGATCAATTAACTTTAAATCAACTTGAAGTATCCGAAGTAGTAATGTTTAGATTAGAAGAAATTTTAAATATGGCTAGTAATGAAATAAAGAGTTTAACTGACCATAAGATGGACTATACTATTGTTACTGGTGGTATTACAAATATGTCCCATTTTGATGTAGCATTAGAAGAAATTATGCCTGGTGCGACATTAGGAAATGTTAGATTAGTAGGAATTAGAAATAATAAGTATTCTGTTTGCATTGGCAATGTAGTGTATTTTATTAATAAATTAAAATTAAAAGGAAAAGATTATTCAATGATTAGTGCTACTGATAGTGAAGAAATATCTGAAACAAAAAAAAGAATTATTAATAATGTATCAGAAGATTCAACTTTAGGAAAATTATTTAATTATTTTTTCAGTGAACAATAAGAACAAGGAGGATTAAACAATGTTTGGTGGATTAGAAATGGATCAATTAGCAAAAATTAAGGTAATTGGTGTCGGTGGTGGCGGTAATAACGCTGTTAATAGAATGATTGAATCGGGAGTAAAAGGTGTAGACTTTATAGTTGCAAATACTGACTTACAAGTGCTTAACAACTCTAAAGCTCCAATTAAAATACAGATAGGTACAGAATTAACCAATGGTTTAGGAGCAGGTGCCAATCCACAAATTGGTAAGGAAGCTGCTTTAGAATCTAAACAAGAAATTCAAGCTGCCTTAGAAGGAGCAGACATGGTATTTGTTACCTGTGGAATGGGTGGTGGAACCGGTACTGGTGCCGCTCCAGTAATTGCCTCAATTGCTCAAGATTTAGGTGCTTTAACTGTTGGTATTGTAACAAAACCTTTCTCTTTTGAAGGTAGAAAGCGTATGGAACAAGCAATGGCTGGCTTGGATGAATTAAAGAAACATGTTGATACTTTGATTGTAATTCCAAATGATCGTTTACGTGAGATGATTGATAAAACAACTCCATTATTAGATTCTTTTAAAGAAGTAGATAATGTTTTAAGACGTGGTGTACAATCTATATCAGATTTAATTGCTGTAGCGGGATTAATAAACCTAGACTTTGCCGATGTTAAAACTGTTATGGAAAAAAGAGGTAACGCTCTTATTGGTATAGGTATTGGTGTTGGTGAAAATCGTGCTACTGAGGCAGCTCGTCAAGCTGTTGAAAGTCCATTACTAGAAACAAGTATTAGTGGTGCTACAGATGCTATTATTAATGTAACTGGTGGTGCTAATTTAACTTTGTTTGAAGTAGAGGAAGCTGCTGAAGTAATTCGTTCTAGCGCTAATACAGATATTAATACTATCTTTGGTGCGGTAATTAATGAAAACTTAAACGATGAAATCATTGTTACTGTTATTGCTACTGGTTTTGAAAATAATAATCCTGAACCAGAACAAGGTGGTAGTGTTAGAAGAGAGGAATTAAGAAATAATTCTAAAAATGAAGAAACAGATGATGACGACGATGATGATTTTGTAATTCCTACTATTTTAAGAAAAAGAGGATTTTAATAAAAAATAACTAAAAAGCGACACAAAATACGTGTTGCTTTTTTTATAATTTATTTGGTGATGCTATGAAATGAAAATTTATGTAGACTTAGTTCTTTTATTAAATTTCTTTTTTGATTTTATATTACTTTTAACGGTATTGATATTATTGAAAAGAAAAGTTAAGATTTATCGATTACTGATAGGCGCCTTTTTAGGAAGCTTGACAACTTTAATATTATTTTTCAAAGTAAGTTCTTTCTTATTATTTATTATTAAATTAGTGATAAGTATTCTTATGATTATAGTAAGCTTTGGTTTTAAAGATATTAAATATTTCTTTAAAAATTTATCATATTTATATATGACAAGTATTGTATTAGGTGGTTTCTTATATTTATTAAATATTGAATTTTCTTATAAACATAATGGTTTAATATTTTTTCATAATGGTTTAAGTGTAAACTTTATTATTTTAATTATTGTTTCTCCACTTATACTTTATTTATATATTAGACAAAGTAGAAATTTGAAGAATAATTATAATTATTATCATAATGTTACTATTTATTTAGAAAAAAATATTATTAAATGTACCGGGTATTTAGATACTGGTAATAAAATTTTAGATCCCTATTTTAGACGGTCGATTATCTTTATTAATAAAGAATATATAAAAAGTTTAAGAGAATTTAATATTTTGGTACCTTATCAAACAGTTGGAAATAAAGGATTAATAAAATGTGCAGTTCCTAGAAAAGTTGAGATAGATGGTAAGCAATTTAAAACTTTAATAGCGGTATCAGAAGAAAAAATTAAAATGGATGGAATTGATTGTATTTTACCAAATAAAGTAAAGGAGAAACTATGTTAAAAAATTTTTTAAATAGAATATTACGAATTTTTAATCTAGAAGAAGGAATATTTTTTGTAGGGAGTGCTGACAAACTGCCAGAGCCATTATCTAGAGAAGATGAACTATATTATGTTGATTTAGCTAGTAATGGAGATGAATTAGCACGCAGTAAATTGATCGAGCATAACTTACGTTTAGTAGTTTTCTTATCTAAAAAATATGAGAATACTGGAGTTGATTTAGAAGATTTAGTAAGTATAGGAACAATTGGATTAATAAAGGGCATAAATACTTATAAGTCTGATAAAAATATTAAACTTGCTACTTATGCTTCACGTTGTATTGATAATGAAATACTAATGTTTTTAAGAAAAAATAAAAAAAGAAAAGGGGAAGTAAGTTTCGAAGATAGTTTAAGTTATGATGCCGAAGGAAATGAATTACATCTTGAAGATATTTTAGGTACTGCTGCTAATGTAGTAACACAAGGAATAGAAGATGCTAATGATCGCAGGGAACTATATAGAGAAATAGAAAAGTTAAATGAAAGAGATAAACAAATAATGATATTGCGTTATGGTTTATTTGGTACTGAAGAAAAAACACAAAAAGAAGTTGCTAGCATGTTAGGTATTAGTCAGTCTTATATATCTAGGATAGAAAAGAAAGTAATAAAAAGGTTAAAAGTGATATCAAAAATATAAAGCTACATAAAAATAATAATTTTATGTAGCTTTTTTAAAATAAAAAAGGAAATAGAAAAGTTATGTCGTATGTTTTATGTAGGAGGGAGGTGAGAGATGATAAATAGTACAAAAGAAAGACCTTTTATACCACTTAGTTATGATTTAGTATTTAAAAGAGTATTTGCGGATGAATATGATAAAAGACCATTACAAACTCTACTTAATGTAATTTTAAATATTAATATATCTACTAACGATATAACTATTTTAAATAGTGAAATGGTTGGTAAAAATGTAAATACTAAAAAGAATACAGTAGACTTAATTGTAAAATTAAAAGATGGAACTAAAGTAGGAATAGAAATGAATCGTGCCGGTAGTGATAAACTAGTATTTAGAAATACATTATATATGTTTAGACTAATGGGACATGCTTTAAATAAAGGAGCAAGATACGAAGATATAGATGAGTATATACAAATAAACTTTGATATGGATGGAGAACATAGTGAACCAATAGATATATATACATTATGTAATGAGAAACATCCGGATAAAAAATTAACAAATAAGTTACAAATATATCGTATAAATGTTCCTTATTTTACAAAAAGATGTTATAATCTAAAAGAAGAGGAATTAGCGTATAAAGATAGATTTATAGGAATGATCGGAGCTAAGACACTAAAAGAAATAAATAAGATAGCAGGTAGGGATAATATTATGGAAGAAATGAGTAAAAAAGTAGAAGAATGTAATGAAGATGAAGATATATTATATCAATATAATTATGGAGAGTACTTAGCAGATCTAGCGATATTAGAAGGAACAGAAAAGGGTATAAAGCAAGGTTTAGAGAAAGGCATGAAACAAGGCTTAGAGAAAGGCATGAAACAAGGCTTAGAGAAAGGTATGAAACAAGGCTTAGAAAAAGGAATTAAAGAAGGTCTTGAGAAGGGAATACAGCAAGGTCTTGAAAAAGGAATTAAAGAAGGCCTTGAAAAAGGAATTCAACAAGGTATTGAACAAGGTAAAACTGAAGGTTTCGAACAAGGTAAAAGTAAAGGCTACGAAGAAGGATTAAATCTTGGTAAACAGGAAGCGTTAAAGCAACAAGAAAGAATTATTGAAGAGTCAAAAAATGAATATAAAGTAGATATGATTACTAAAATGCTTGCTAAAGGATTAAGTCCAGAGGTAATTTCGGAGATTACTGGTCTAGAAGTAGAAAAAATTGCTGAAATAGATTTATAGGTTATTATAAAGAGTTTACATAGTTATATTGTAAACTTTTTATTTATATTTGAAGTAAAACATTGAAATGACAATTTAATATATGTTACACTAATTATATAGTAGGGAGGATTTATGATAGAAGATAGTTTACGTTTAATTGTTTTAGATAGTTCTAAAGATTTGGGAGAAAGTGTTAACAATTATATAAAGAAAGTTAGAAATACAGAAAAAGATTATATAGTTCCAACAAATATAGTACGTTTTGCAAATGGTGAGGGAAAAGTAGTTTTAAATGAGTCAATTCGTGATAAAAATGTTTATATTTTAGCGGATGTAGGGAATCATAGTTGTACTTATAAATTATACGGTTATGAAAATCATAAGAGTCCTGATGATCATTTTCAGGACATTAAGAGGGTAATATCCGCTATTAAAGGTCATGCTAGTAGTGTAAATATAGTAATGCCATTATTATATTCATCACGTCAACATAAAAGAAAAGGTAGAGAATCACTTGATTGTGCTGTTGCACTTCAAGAATTAGAGAGATTAGGTATTAATACAATTATTACCTTTGATGTACATGATCCAAATGTCCAAAATGCTATACCTTGTATGCCGTTTGAAAATTTTTATCCCACTTGCACTATGTTAAGTGATTTTGGTAAAAATGAACAGGTTGATTATAATAACTTAATAGTAATTAGTCCTGATACTGGTGCAATGGATAGAGCAAGATATTATGCTGATATTTTAAAATGTGATGTCGGTATGTTTTATAAAAGAAGAGACTTATCAGTTGTAATAGATGGAAAAAATCCCATAATTGCCCATGAGTATCTTGGCAAAGATGTAAAAGATAAAGATATTATTGTCATAGATGATATGATTGATTCTGGTGGCTCAATGCTTGAAGTAGTTGAAGAGTTAAATAAAAGAGGTGCCAGAAAAGTATTCTTATTTTCAACATTTGCTTTATTTAGTAAAGGTGTAGATAAATTTAATGAATATTATAAAAAAGGAATGTTTGAAAAATTATATACTACTAATTTAACCTACATTAGAAGTGAAGCTAAAGAATCAGAGTGGTTAAAAGAAGTTGATTGTTCAGAATATTTAGGAATAATCATAGATACTTTAGATAAACATAATTCCATTTCTCCATTAATGGATGGCCGTGAAAAAGTATTTTCTAAAGTTCATAAATATATACCAGTAAAAAAATAATAAAAAAATATATAAAAATTATTGACAATAACCGACATATTTTGTACAATAATATTGTCAGATAGGTAGTATACGTCTGATGATGTTAGTTGTTAGTTTTACGTTGTAACGCTAACTATGAAGTTTGTGGTTAGTAGAGATGGTTGCTAGTAAAGGACCATCTTTTTTTTCACTTTTAAAAGTTTGTAGAATATGATATACTGACTATAGGAGATTTTTATGAAGATTGGTGTATTTGATTCAGGTATTGGTGGGTTAACTGTATTAAAGGAGATAATAGATAAATATCCTAACTGTGAATATATATATTATGGTGATACTCTTCATTTACCTTATGGTGAAAAAACAAAGAAAGAATTATTAAATTTAGTATCCAAAATTATTGAGTTTTTTATTACTCAAAAAGTTGATTTGGTGGTTATAGCATGTGGAACAGTAAGTTCTACTATATATGAAGAATTATCTTATTTATATGATATAAAAATGATTAATATTATAACTACTACAATTGATAAAATAAAAAAAGATAAAATTAATAAATTAGCGGTACTCGCTACTAAAAAGACAATAGATAGTCATGTATTTTCTAAAAATTTAGATTCTACTGATGTAATAGAAATAGCGTGCCCTAATTTTGTTCCTTATCTTGAACGCAATATTGGTAATATAGATGATATTTTAGATGATTCTTTATTTAAAATAAAAGAACAAAAAATTAATAATATAGTTTTAGGATGTACACACTATCCTTTATTAGCCAAAGATATCAAATCATATTTAGGGTATGATGTTAATTTTTATAATCTTGGTAAAATAGTAGCGGATACATTAAATTTAACAGGAAACAATTTTAAATTAGATATGTATTTTAGCTTTATTGATGATAATCTTTTAAAAAATATAAATAAAATTATTGATAAAGAGAAAACTATACAAAAATTGGTACTTTAAAAGTGCCTTTTTTTAATGTATAATATCTTTAGGTGATGTATATGCCAGAACTACCAGAAGTAGAGACTGTAAAAAACACTTTAAAAAGATTAGTGTTAAATAAAAAAATTAATAATGTAAAGGTATTGTATCCTAATATGATAGAGTATCCTAATGTAGAAGAATTTATAAAGGAATTAAAGGGAAAAACTATAATAGATATTAAAAGACGTGGTAAATGGTTATTGTTTGAATTTGATAATAAATATCTTGTTAGTCATTTAAGAATGGAAGGAAAGTTCTTTATTCATGAACATAATGATCCAATTAATAAACATGAACATGTTATATTTTCTTTTGATGATAATGAATTAAGATATCAAGATACTCGTAAATTTGGACGAATGTATTTAATTGATAAAGATAAGTTAGAAACTTCTAAGCCAATTTGTGATTTAGGCTTAGAACCTTGGAATAAAAATCTTACAGTAGAATATCTAAAAGATAAATATAAGAAAAAGAAATTACCTATAAAAACAGTTTTACTTGATCAAAGTATAATTACAGGAATAGGTAATATATATGCTGATGAAATATTATTCTTATCTAGAATAAATCCTTTATGTAAGAGTTGTGATTTGAGTGATACTGATTTAACTAATATTATTAATAATACAAGAGATGAATTAGAGCGTGCTATTAAACTAGGTGGCACTACGATTAAGAGTTATGAATCTGCTAAAGGTGTACATGGACTTTTTCAAAACGAATTATTAGTACATGGAAAAAATAATGAATGTTGTAGCGTATGCAATGAAAAAATAGTTAAAACTGTAGTAGGTGGTAGAGGAACATACTATTGCCCTAATTGTCAGAAATAGGTGGATATATGAATGGAATATTGTTAGTTAACAAGGAACCAGGAATTACTAGTCGTGATGTTGTTAACAAAGTATGTAAGATATTTAATACTAAAAAAGTAGGACATACTGGTACTTTAGATCCTCTTGCTAGTGGAGTGTTAGTCCTTTGTATTGGTTCCGCAACGAAAGTAGTAGAAATATTAACCTCTAATGATAAAGAATATGAAGCTGAAATGTTACTTGGTATATCTACAGATACTTATGATATAACTGGTAAAGTCTTAAAAGAAGAAGAAGTATTTGTAAGTGAAGAACAAATAAAGACTGCTTTAAATAGTATGATTGGCACCTATGAACAGGAAGTACCTATTTATTCCGCTGTTAAAATAAATGGTAAAAAACTATATGATTACGCTAGAAATAACGAAGAGATAAATTTACCAAGTAGAAGTGTAACAATTAAAAATATATCTTTATTAAATATAAGTGATAATAATAGAAGAATCACTTTTAAGGTACAGGTTAGTAAAGGAACATATATTAGAAGTTTAATCTGTGATATTGCTAAAAAATTAAATACTGTAGGCACTATGACTAAATTAACTCGTACTAGACAAGGAAATTTTTCCTTAGATGAGTGTTATACACTAACACAAATTGAACAAGGAGATTATAAATTATTAGATATTAATACTTGTTTAAATGACTTTTTTAAAGTAATTGTTACTGGTAACTTAGAGCGGGCCGTTAAAAATGGTGCTGTTATTACTAATAGATGGCAAAGGGGAAAGGTTTTATTTACTGATGAACACTCTAATTTAATAGCGTTATATAAAAAGTATGAAAAAGATGATAAGATGTTAAAACCTTGGAAAATGTTTTAGAAAAGTATCAAAAGTACTTGCAAATATCATATAATTAGTGTATATTATTCATGTACTTGTTCCGGGGCTTTAGTGAATTCCTCAAATGTGTACTTAACCTCAGAGCGTAGTGAATATAAAATAAGGAGGATAAAATAATGGCTTTAACTAAAGAAAAAACAACTGAAATTGTTAAAAAGTATGGTAAAAATGAACAAGATACTGGTTCAATTGAAGTACAAATTGCTTTATTAACAGAAGAAATTAACAATTTAACAGACCATTTTAAAGAACATCCACAAGATTTCCATTCTAAACGTGGATTACTTAAAAAAGTTGGTCAAAGAAGAAGTTTATTAAATTACTTAGTAAAGAACGATGTTACAAGATATCGTGCTATTGTTAAGAGTTTAGGATTAAGAAAATAATTATAAAATAGTAGGCACTTTTTTTAAGTGTCTTTATTTTTACAATTTAATAGAAAAGAGGTAGTAAAAATGAAAAAAGTATTTGAATTAGATTTTAGAGGAAGAAAGATAACTGTTGAAAATGGCGAACTTGCTAAACAAGCAACAGGTGCGGTACTTGTTAGATATGGTGATACGGTTGTTCTTTCAACTGCAGTTGTAAAAGATGAAGCAAATGTTTTATCTGATTTCTTCCCATTAATGGTAGTTTATCAAGAAAAATTATATTCAGTTGGTAAAATACCGGGTGGATTTATAAAAAGAGAAGGACGTCCTACTGACCAAGCAACATTAGCCGCTCGTATGATTGATAGACCAATGCGTCCAATGTTCCCAGAAGATTTTAAGAATGAAGTGCAAATTGTAAATACTGTATTATCTGTAGACCAAGATAATTCTCCAGAACTTACAGCATTACTTGGTTCTTCAATAGCAACTTCTATTAGTAAAATACCTTTTGATGGACCAATTGCCGCTGTTAAAGTAGGTAGAATAAATGGGGAATTTATTATCAACCCTACCGTAGAACAAGCTGAAATTTCTGATATAGATTTAACAGTTGCGGGTACAGAACACGCTATTAACATGGTAGAAGCTGGTGCAAAAGAAGTATCAGAAGATGATATGTTAGAAGCTCTTATGTTTGGTCACGAGGCTATTAAAGAGTTAGTCGCATTCCAAAAACAAATAATTGCGGAAATTGGTGAACCAAAAATGGAATATGAAGTATTAGAAATAACTGATACTTTGAAAGAAGAAATATCTACACTTGCTAGTGTTAAATTAGATTCCGCAATGCGTATTAAAGATAAATTAGAAAAATATGCCGCTATAGACGCTGTAAAAGAAGAAGTTGTTGAAAAATATAAGAATGAAAATACTGATTTAACAGAAGAAGAATTAAATATTTTAATTACTAAGGTAAAATTAGTGTTAGAACAAATTGAATATGAAATATTTAGACGCATTGTAGTTAAAGAACATACTCGTGCTGATGGTAGAGAAATGACAGAGATTCGTCCAATTTCTACTGATATAGATTTATTACCACGTACACATGGTAGTGCACTATTTACTCGTGGACAAACACAAAGTTTATCTGTTGTAACTTTAGGTGCTTTAGGAGAACATCAAATTTTAGATGGACTAGGAATTGAAGATGAAAAAAGATTTATGTTACATTATAATTTTCCTGCTTTCTCAGTTGGTGAAACTGGTAGATATGGAGCACCTGGTAGAAGAGAAATTGGACACGGTGCCCTAGGAGAAAGAGCATTAGCTCAAGTTATACCAAGTGAAGATGAGTTTCCTTATACTATTCGTGTAGTATCTGAAATATTAGAGAGTAATGGTTCTTCTAGTCAAGCAAGTATTTGTGCTGGTTGTATGGCTTTAATGGCTGCTGGTGTACCAATTAAAGCTCCAGTTGCGGGTATTGCAATGGGACTTATTACTGACGGTGATGATTATACAATTTTAACAGATATCCAAGGTATGGAAGACCATTTGGGAGATATGGATTTTAAAGTAGCGGGTACTAAAGATGGTATTTGTGCTCTACAAATGGATATCAAGATTAAAGGTATTACTAAAGAGATTTTAAAGAAGGCATTAGCCCAAGCAAAAGTTGCTCGTTTTGAAATACTAGAAAAAATTACTAATCAAATTGCGGAACCACGTAAAGAAGTTAGTAAATACGCTCCAAAGACAATGACATTTATGATCGATCCTAATCGTATTAAAGAAGTTATTGGTAAGGGTGGAGAAATGATTACTAAGATTATCTTAGAAGCAAGTAATGTAACTGCTGTAACAGATGTAAACGCTGTTAAAGTTGACTTAGAAGATGATGGAAGAGTTATTATTTATCATACTGATCAAAGTATTATTGATAAAACTGCACAAATGATTAAAGATGTAGTTCGTACTGTAGAAGATGGTCACATTTATACAGGAAAAGTAGTTAAAGTAGAAGACTTTGGTTGTTTTGTAGAATTATGGCCTGGTTGCGAAGGCTTAGTTCACGTATCACAATTAGCAGAAGAAAGAGTAGAAAAACCTTCTGATGTAGTTAAAGTAGGAGATGAAATAATTGTTAAATCTCTTGGCTATGATAAGAGAGGTCGTTTAAATCTTTCTCGTAAAGAAGCTTTAAAATAATAATTATAGTTACTATAAAAGACATTGAATTAAACACTCAATGTCTTTTTACTCCTAACTATATGGATTTTATTATTTACAAGTTAGTTTTTCTTCTTCCATGATTTTAATAAATTCGTCTTTTGTAAACTCTTGTTTATCTTTTTCACTACTTAATAATTTTAAGTAATTCTTAAATGTAATAGTTTTATCTTTACAATCGTAATCGAATTTATCTTCATCTTTTTCAGCCATGCTATTAGCAAGATTAAAAATTCCACACATAGTGCTGGCTGTTTTAGAATCATCAAATTCCATCTTAGCAGTTACATTTGTAACTTTATTATCTTTTATTTCAGCTTTAATTTCTGATTTAACTTTTATACCGTCTTCATCTTGTGTACCTGTACAAGTAATAGTATTACTCTTACCACAACCAGTTAAAAGAAATAATGATAATATAGATAAAAATAAAATCTTCTTCATAACTTACTCCTTCCTATATTAATGATAACATACTAATTAAAAATAATAAAGTTTAAATTATTTTCTTGATAAAGATTACTATTTGTGCTATTATCATTAAGTAGAAATGAAGTGATTTTATGTTAATGCCTAATTTATTAGAAGCAAAAAAGAGAAGTAATAAAGAAGTGTTAGTTAAAACTAATGAATATATAGTTAAAGATAATTTAAAAAAACTAGGTTTAGGTAAGAAATATTTTGTTAAGACTTATGGTTGTCAAATGAATGAACATGATACAGAAAACATTAAAGCTATTTTAGAAGATATGTCATTTACAGAAACTAGTGATATGGATAATGCTGATTTAATCCTTTTAAATACTTGTGCTATTAGAGAAAACGCTCATAATAAAGTATTTGGTATGATAGGCCGTATTAAACATTTAAAGGAATCTAGACCTAATATAATTGCGGGTATTTGTGGTTGTATGGCTCAAGAAGAAAATGTTGTTAATGAAATTCTAGAAAAGTATAATTGGTTAGATATTGTTTTTGGAACTCACAATATTTATAATTTACCAAATATTTTATATGAAACAATTAATAAAAAGGATTTAGAAGTAGAAGTACTTAGTATTGAAGGCGATGTAGTTGAAAATATACCTGTAAAAAGAGATAGTAAATATAAAGCTTGGGTAAATATAATGTATGGTTGTGACAAGTTCTGTACTTATTGTATAGTACCTTATACTAGAGGTAAGCAAAGAAGTAGAAAGAAAGAATTTATTCTAGAAGAAGTAGAACAATTAGTAAAAGATGGCTATAAAGAGGTAACTTTACTTGGTCAAAATGTAAATGCCTATGGTAAAGATTTAGATACTAATTATAATATGAGTAATTTACTTGAAGATGTTGCTAAAACAGGTATTGAAAGAGTACGTTTTGTAACAAGTCATCCTTGGGACTTTACAGATGATATGATAGATATTATTAGTAAGTATGATAATATTATGCCTTATATTCATTTACCACTACAATCAGGTTCTTCACGAATTTTAAAACTAATGGGTCGAAGATATAGTAAAGAAGATTATTTAACTTTATTTAATAAAATAAAAGAAAAAGTTCCTAATTGTTCTATTACTACTGATATAATAGTAGGATTTCCTGGTGAAACTAAAGAAGACTTTGAAGAAACTTTAGATGTTGTAAATAAGTGTAAATATGATTCTGCCTTTACATTTATATTTTCACCACGTGAAGGTACTCCTGCTGCCCGTATGAAAGATGATGTAACACTAGAAGAAAAGAATAATCGTTTATATGAATTAAATGAATTAATTAATAAATATTCTAAAGAAGCTAATGATAAATATTTAAATAAAGTAGTACCAGTACTTTTAGAAAGTACTAGTGAAAAAGATGATAGCATGCTAATGGGGTATACTGATACTATGAAATTAGTTAATGTAAAAGCCGGTAAAAATTTAATAGGTAAAATAGTTAACGTAAAGATAACAGATGTTAAAACTTGGAGTATGGATGGTAAAGTAGTTGATTAATTTAACTACTTTTTATTGTAAAAAAATCAAAAAAATGATACCATAATAATGGTGATAGTATGAAGAAAGTAATAATAATTATTGGAACTATTATTTCTTTATTATTAATAGGAATAGGTATATATGGTTTAGTGTTAAGTGGTGATTTACCATTTTTAAATAATAAGAGTAATACTGGTGGAAATACTAACAATAATACTGTAACATTTACTATGGAAGACTTAAAAAATAGTTTAGAAAGAATTAAAAATGCTAGTAGTATTGGTGTAACTACAAGTGTAGATAGTAATAAAGAATCTAATAATATTACAGCAACTATGAATGTTGATCTTACTACTAAAGAAAATGAAACTGTAGCGTCTTTAAAAGGTGTAGAATTAGCCCATGCTTATACAGTTTTGGAAAATGGTGAATTAGTAGATTACGCTACAATGCCAATGTTTGGTATGACTGATTGGTACAAGTCTGTTGGCACTTCTACTTTAACTTTTGATTTATCATATATGAATTTATTAATAGAAAATATAAGTCTTTTTAGAATAGAGGATAATGTTTTTAAAGCCCTTCTTCCTAAAGAAATAGCAAGTCAAATACTTGCAAGCAGTGATACAGAAAGTACATCAAGTACTGAAGAAGATGATACTGTAGTCTTTGGTGATGTTCAAGTTCAAATAAAATTATCTAATGATAAAAATACTATAGATATAATTCTTGATTATAGTAATGTAATTAAAGAGAATGAGGAAACTTTTACTAAATTTATAATGACTGAGTCTTTTTCTAATATAGATACTACTAAAATAGTTGTACCAGATGAAGTACGAAATAACGCAGTAGATTCAAGTCAAACAGAAACTGGTGAATAATCACCTTTTTTTGTACATTTTTTTTATTTGTCGCATAAATTAAAGTAAGAGGTGATTATATGGCTGCATATAAAGAAATTGTTACAAAAGCGGTTATAGGAAAAGGTAAGAAATATTTTAAAAATAATTATACTGTAGAAGTAGATGGTAAACCAACTACTGTTTTAGGTTGCTGGGTTATTAATCATAAATTTAAAGGTTATAAATCAAGTGGTAAAATCGGTGTAGATGGTTCTTATGATGTAAATATTTGGTATTCTTATGATGGTGATTCTAAGACTGCTGTTGTAAATAAGAGTATTGAATACAATGACTTATTTAATATTAAAACTAGACAAGATGCTGATTTAAATGGTGATACTGATATCATTGTTAGGACTTTAAAACAACCAACTTGTTCTAAAGTAAATATTGATGATAATGGTAATATAAATTTTGATATTGAAAAAGAATTAGGTGTTGAAATAGTTGGTGAAACTAAGATGAAGATTGCTATTGAAGAAGATGAAGATCCTTGGGAAGAAGTAGAGGACGAAGTAACAGATGAAGTAATAGAAGACATAGATAAAAATGTAAATGAAGATTATTTATAAAAGCCTAAGGCTTTTTTATTTTAAATTTATACATAGTTTGTCAACAAAAATATGTTGACAACATATATTTATTGTGATATACTTAATTCAGTAAACAAAAGGAGGTGCTTTATGGCAGTTAAATTAAGATTAAAAAGAATGGGAAGTAAGAAAAAACCTTTCTACCGTGTTGTAGCAGCTGATTCAAGAAGTCCAAGAGATGGTAAAGTTATTGAAGAAATTGGAACTTATAATCCAGTTACAAATCCAGCAGAAGTTAAAATCAATAAAGATTTAGCTATGAAATGGTTAAGTAATGGTGCACAACCAACCGATACTGTTAGAGATTTATTTAGAGGTCAAGGACTTTTAAAAGAATTCCATGAACAAAAATTTACTAAAAAGGAAAGTAAGTAATTATGAGATTGGCAGAATTAACAGAGTTTTTAGTTAAAAATTTAGTTCATGATCCAGATTCAGTATCTGTAAAACATTTTGAAGATGATGATTATATTACAATTGAAGTGCTTGTTTCAGAAGATGAAATTGGTGCTGTAATTGGTAAAAAAGGTGTAATAGCTAAAGCAATAAGAACCATTGTTTATGCTTCAAGTTACGCTAATCATGAGAAAAAAGTAAGAATTAACATTGATTCATTATAATGTTAATTCTTTTTTCTTGTGTTTAAATAGTTAATGTATTATAATTATTTTAGGGTGATAAGGTGAAGTTAGAAGATAATAATATTCCTAAGCATGTAGCTATTATCCTAGATGGCAATGGTAGATGGGCTGAAAGACAGGGTAAATCTCGAAGTGAAGGTCATAAAGCAGGTTTAGACCGTTTTAAGAGTTTAAGTGAATATATTATTAATAAAGGTATTAAAGTATTAAGTGTATTTGCTTTTTCTACAGAAAACTTTAAAAGAGATAAAAAAGAAGTAGATTATTTGATGAATTTATTTTCTAATGGTTTAAAAAGTTCTATTAAATTTTTTGGTGATAGAAATATTAAAGTGATTGTATCAGGGAGAAAAGATAATCTTCCTAAAAAAGTAATAAATACTATTAATACTTTAGAAAATAAAACAAAAGATAATACTTTAGGTATATTAAATATATGTCTAAATTATGGTGGTAAGGCTGAAATAATTGACGCTAGTAAAGAAATTACTAAAGATGTAATTGCTGGTAAAATATCTATAGATGATATAAATGAAGAATTATTTAAAAGATATTTATATAATAATTTAATAGATGTAGATTTATTAATTCGAACTGGAGGAGAACTTCGTATAAGTAATTTTATGATTTACGAGTCAGCATATGCTGAACTATATTTTACAGATACTTATTTTCCTGATTTTGATGAGTTAGAATTTGATAAAGCTTTAGATAGTTTTAATAAAAGAGATAGAAGGTTTGGTGGAGTTAATGGTAACAAGAATAATTAGTGCTTTAATAGCGGCAATAATATTTATTCCTTTACTTATAATAGGGGGAAATGTATTTGATGGTGCTGTTATAATAGTTGCACTACTTGGATTAAAAGAGTTTATTGATATAAAATGTACAAAAAAGGAAATGCCTATTTTTATAAAGTTAATGTCTTATCTTATAATGACTATTATTTTACTTAGTTCACTTGGACAAAAAGATTTAACTTTTTCTTTAGATTATAGATTATTAGCACTACTTTTTATAACATTCTTACTTCCAACAGTACTATATCGTGAAAAAGAAAAATATAGTATAAATGATGCATTTTATTTAATAGGGGGAATTTTATTTTTAGGAATATCTATGTCACTTATTATGCTAATTAGAAATACAAGTTTATGTTTAACAATATATTTATTTTTAATTACAATTGTAACTGATACTTATGCTTATTTTACAGGAATGTTAATAGGAAAGCATAAATTAATAGAAAGAATTTCTCCTAAGAAAACTTGGGAAGGTTCTATTGGTGGTACTTTCTTTGGGGTACTTATTTCTAGTGTATTTTATCATTTCTTAGTATCACAAGTAACTCAAGTACCAGTTGTTATATTAGTAACATTTATTTTATCTATACTTGGACAATTTGGTGATTTAGTATTTTCTTGTATAAAGAGGTATTTTGGTAAAAAAGATTTTTCTAATATTATGCCAGGTCATGGTGGAGTTTTGGATCGCTTAGATAGTATTATATTTGTACTACTAGGATTTATATTTTTTATGACAATTTTATAGAAAGAAGGATATTATGTTAACATTAATTTATTTTATTTTAATTCTTGGTTTTATAGTTTTAATTCATGAAGGAGGACATTTTTTCTTTGCTAAGAAAGCAGGAATTTATGTTTACGAGTTTTCTATAGGAATGGGTCCTAAAATATTTAAGTGGAAACGTAAAGGTGATGAAACACAGTATTCAATAGGAATTTTCCCAATTGGTGGTTATGTTCAAATGGCTGGAGAAAGTGTAGAAGACGATAAAAGTATTCCTAAAGATAGAACAATGCAGGCGAAAACTTGGTTACAACGCTTTTTAACTATGATAGCGGGAGTTATGATGAACTTTTTACTTGCTATAGTATTACTTTTTGTAGTAGCGTTATTAAATGGTGCACCTAGTAAAGAAGTATATGTCGCTACAGTTACAGATGATTCTGCAGCCAGTATAGCTGGTATGAGAACCGGTGCTCAAATAACTAAGTTTAATGGTAAGAAAGTAAATAGTTCTGATAAGTTAATGCTTGAAATAGCGGTTAATAGTGGTAAAACTATTACTTTAGAATTAGATGGTAAAGATAGTATTACTATTACTCCAACTGAGGATGAAAGTGGAAACTTTAGATATGGTTTTGGTGTTAAAAATGAAATTCATAAAGGTTTCTTGGCTTCCCTTAAATATGCCTTTACAAAATTCTTTGCTTTAATAGAGCAAATGTTTATGATTATTTGGTATTTAATTACAGGTAAACTATCTTTAAATAATTTATCTGGACCAGTTGGTATATATAATTTAGTTGGTGAAACTGCTAAAACAGGATTTGCTAATGTTTTATATTTAGTAGGTTATCTAAGTTTAAATGTAGGATTTATTAACTTATTACCACTTCCAGCATTTGATGGTGGCCGTGTACTTTTCTTAGCTATTGAAAAGATTAAAGGTAAACCAGTATCACCTAAAGTAGAAAATACTGTTCATGCTATCGGCTTTGCATTACTTATGTTACTTATGATAGCAATAACATTTAATGATATAAGAAGATTATTCTTTTAGTTGGGGTGTAATATGTTAAAAGTAGAAAATGTTACAAAATATTATGGAGATTTCTTAGCGGTAGATAATTTGTCTTTTACTGTTAAGCCTGGTGAAATATTTGGCTTGCTTGGAGTAAATGGTGCTGGTAAAACTACAACATTTCGTATGATAATGGGTTTATTAGAACCATCTAGTGGTAAAATTACATTAGATGGTAAACCAATTGACTATAGTGTAACTGATAAAATTGGTTTTTTAACAGAAGAACGTAGTTTACTTACAAAAATAACAGTATTAGAACAGTGTAAATTTTATGGTGCTTTGAAAGGTATGTCTGATGAAGATATCTTAAAAAGAGTAGATTATTTACTAGAAAAATTTGGCGTTAGTGAATATAAGAATAAAAAAATAAAAGAATTATCTAAAGGTAATCAACAAAAAATACAGTTTATTACTGCAATAATTAATGAACCAAAATTATTAATACTTGATGAACCTTTTTCTGGTTTAGACCCATTTAATGTTGAATTATTTAAAAAAGAAATAGTAGAGATGTCTAAAAAAGGAAGTATGATTATATTTTCTTCCCATCGCATGGAACATGTAGAATTATTTTGTAAGAAAATTGTTATTATTTTACGTGGTAAATCAGTATTAGAAGGGGACATTAAAGATATAAAAGAACAATATCGTAAGAAGAATATCTTTATTAAAGGTGATGTTACAGATAACGATTTAAAGAATGTAAAAGGTGTTGTTGATGTTGTTAAACATGCTGATGAATTAGAAGTTAAAATAAAAGATATTAGTTATGTAGATGATGTATTTAAAAAAGTTAAAAATAAACAAATTTTTAAATTTGTAGTAGAAGAACCATCATTGAATGAAATATTTGTTGATAAAGTAGGTGAGTCTTATGAGAAGTAAACTTAATTATTTAATAAGTGTTAGCTTTAAAAGAAAAGTAAAAACCAAATGGTTCTTAGTAGCGAATATTTTACTTGCTTTAGCAATTGTATTAGTAATTAATATTGATTCTGTTATTAGTTTCTTTGGTGGAGATTTTGATGAAAAAACAAAAGTATATGTTGTAGATAACGCTGATGCTTATGATATATTTAATGAACAACTTGCTACAACAAGTAGTATTTTAAATGGTGATAAAGAAAGTAGTTATGAAATAATTAAAAGTGATAAATCTATAGATGAATTATCAGATATGATTAAAACTGATGATAAAGAAAAAGATAGTATTATTTTAGAGTTTTCTAAAGATAATGATAATTATTTAAAAGCAAAAATGACTACTAAAGATTATTTAAGCTATACAAATACTAGTTTACTTACTAGTGCTATTAACAATACTAAAGTTAGTTTAGCTATATTAAATTCTGGTATTCCAGTGGAAATATTAAATAACATATATTCAGAAGTTAATATTGAAAGAATTTATTTGGAAGACAATAAAAATAGTGATGAAGAAAATATGTCTATGATAATGACTACTGTATTTCCAGCTTTAATACTACCTATATTTATGTTAACAATCTTTATTGTTCAAATGGTAGGAGCAGAAGTTAATGATGAAAAGTCTACTCGTGGTATGGAAATAATTATTTCCAATGTTTCGCCAAAAACGCATTTCTTTTCTAAAATTATTGCTTCTAACTTATTTGTTTTATTGCAATCAATATTATTAATACTATTTGGAGCAGTTGGATTATTTATTAGAAACAAAGTAGGTGGCGCTGATATTACCGGTGGTATTGGGAATACAGTTAGTGATATACTTGGAAAGTTTTTAAATTCTAGTATTGGTGCTAATTTAATATATATTATACCCCTAGCACTTGTTTTAACAGTTTTAACTTTTATAGCGTATTCTGCTTTAGCAGCCATTTTAGCAAGTATGACTACAAATATAGAAGATTTCCAACAATTACAGACACCAATTATGTTGATATCTCTAGCAGGTTATTATTTAGCTATAATGGCAGGCGTATTTGAAGGGGCAACATTTATTAAAGTACTTTCTTATGTACCATTTATATCCGCTATATTATCACCATCTTTATTGGTCTTAGGACAAATTGGTGTAATAGATGTTATTATTTCTATAGTACTTGTTATAATAACTAATTATTTACTTATTAAATATGGATTAAAAATATATAAAGTAGGTATTTTAAATTATTCTTCAAAAGATTTATGGAAGAAAATGTTTAAAGCATTAAAGAGCTAGCAATAGCTTTTTTAATTTACAAAGTAAACAATAAAATAAAATGTTTTAGTTGAAAAACTATCAAAAATATATTATACTTTTATTAGGATAAATAATAAGATAGAGAGTAGGTTATTTATGAAAAACGGAAGTACTAAAAATAATTGGAATTTTCCTAGGTATACATTTTATGTATTTCTTGTTTTAATTATTGTTTTATTTATTAAATTTGCTTATCTTTCATTATCGCCTAGTATATATGGAAAAAATATGGTTACCTTTGCCGCTAATCGTAATACAGTTAATAGTACTTTATATGCTAAAAGAGGAAATATATTTGATAAAAACGGTAATACTTTAGCACTTAATGTATCTTCTTATACTGTAATTGCGTATTTATCATCTACCCGTACTGGTAGTAGTTCTACGCCTAAGCATGTAGTTGATAAAGAGTTAACTGCTAAAAAATTAGCTCCTATTTTAAATATGAGTGAAGAATATATTTTATCATTACTAAATAGAAAGGCTTATCAAGTAGAATTAGGCCCTGGTGGTAGAAATATATCAGAACTTACTAAAGAAGCGATAGAAGAACTAGGTCTACCAGGAATAGGTTTTTCAGAAGATCAGAAAAGATATTATCCTAATGGTAATTTTGCTTCTTATATACTTGGGTATGCTAAAAAGCAAGATAATGGTAGTATAGTAGGAGAATTAGGAATAGAGTCTAAATACAATGATATTTTAAAAGGTACAAATGGTTATACTAAATATCAAAGAGATATTTATGGTTATAAGATACCAGATACCCCTGAATCAACCGAAGAACCAATTGATGGAGATGATATTTATCTAACGATAGACGCAACTATTCAAAGATTTTTGGAAGCTTCTGTATCGCAAGCAAGTAAAGAAGCAACTCCGGAATGGTTAACATTTACTATAATGGATGCTAAAACTGGTAAAATCCTTGGTAGTAGTAATTATCCGTCATTTGACCCTAATATATTAAATATTACTAATTACGAAAACCCTTTAGTATCATTTACTTATGAACCAGGTTCTACTATGAAAATATATACTTATATGTGTTCTATGGAAAGTGGTAAGTATAAGGGAGATGATAAATATTTATCTGGTACTTATACAATATATGGTACAACTATTAAAGACTGGAATGCTAAAGGTTGGGGAATGATTACTTATGATAAAGGATTTGAATATTCATCAAATATAGCGGTTGCTAATTTAATTAAAAATACTTTATCTAAAGAAGAATTAAAAGACTGTTTTAAAAAGTATGGTTTTGGTAGTTTAACTGGTATTGAATTATCTCGCGAACAATCAGGTGCCTTAAATTTCAATTATCCAATTGAAGTTGCGAATGCAGGATTTGGGCAAGGTATATTAACTACACCAATTCAGCATTTACAAGGATTATCTATTATTGCTAATAACGGAAAATATATTAAACCAAAAATAATAGAGAAGATAGTTAGTAAAAGTAATAATGAAGTAGTTTACGAGTATAAAAAAGAGGAAAGTGAACAAGTTGTATCACAAAGTACAGTTGATAAAATGAAAGAATTAATGAGTAATGTTGTTAATGGTGTAGATGCTGGTACTACTGGTGGCACATATAAAGTAAAAGGCATAGATGTAATTGCTAAAACGGGTACAGCTCAGTATTATGATCCTAAATTAGGTTATTATAGTAGTGGTAATTATAATTACATTTATTCTGTGGCGGGTATGTTTCCAAAAGATGATCCTGAAATAATATTCTATGCCGCAATTAAAAAGCCAACTACTAGTGGTTCATTATCTAAAATGGTTCGTGAAACTATTAAAAATATTGCTAAGTATTTAAATATAGAGGAAAACGATACTAGTAATGATTTAAAAAGTTATATATTAAAATCTTATATAAATAAAGATATTACAACTGTTAAGAAAGAATTAGATAGTCTTAATATAGATGTTGTTACTTTAGGAAATGGTAATCGCATTATATCACAATCTATAAAAGCAGGAGACTCTATTATAGAAGGTGAAAAACTTATTTTAAAAACTAATGATAAAGATATTATAATGCCTTCCTTAATTAATTGGTCTTATAAAGATGTAACTACTTTTTGTAGCATGACTTCTTTAGAATGTAATTTTGATGGTTATGGTTATGTAACAAATCAAAGTATCACTACCGATACAAAAATAAGCAATGGAAGTAAATTAAATATAACTTTAAAAAGTAAGATAGAATAAAAACACTTGAAATTAATCAAGTGTTTTTCGTTTAATTAGTATTTTTATATTCAAGATATTAAATTAAGCAGCTTTCTTAAGTGATCTTAATTCTCTTGAAGTCATACGAATTGTTTGACCATCATCTAGTGTAACCTTTTGTAGGTTTGGTTTTTGAGCATGTCTAGTAGCTCTACAAGAATGTGATCTTTTATTTCCAAATAAAGGTTTTGTTGAAGTAATCTTCTTAGCCATGGTAAATCCTCCTTTTTTATAAACTTTTCTCACGCTATCTAATTTTACTATAATATTTAAATTAAGTCAAATATTAATGATAAATTATTTAAAAAAAGCACAAAATATAGTAAAATGAATGTAGGAGGGTTAACTATGAACTATACACCATTATATGTAAAAACACATAATTCTTTACTAAGTAGTACCATTACTATTGAAGGATTAATAAACTACGCTATTAATAATAACATAAAAAGTCTTAGTATTTGTGATAACACTATGTATGGTGTAATGGACTTTTATCATTTATGTAAAAAAAATAATATTAAGCCTATTATTGGTTTAGAAGTAACTTTAGATAATAAGAAGATAGTTCTTTATTGTAAAGATAATATTGGTTATACTAATTTAATTTATTTATGTACTAAACAGTCAGAAGAAAAAATAGATCTTAATGTTTTAAAAGATCATAGTACTAATATAATATGTATTTTACCTTTTGATAGTCTATCTTTATATGAAGATTTAAGTAATATATATGTAGATATATTTAAAGGATATTCTACTTTAAAAGAAAGAAATACTTTAGATGGTAATAACCTAATTTTTATAAATGAAACATTATCTTTAACAGAAGAAGATAGTACTTATTTACCTTATGTTATCGCTATTAAAGAAGGAACTACTGTTGATAAGATAGAAATAAATGCACATTCTTATATTTATTCTTTAGATACTATAAAGAAAATAAGTACTAAAGACTTAGAAAACAATTATTATATTACTAATAACTGTAATATAGAATTTACTAAGAATAATGATTTATTACCACTATATCCTTGCCCTAATAATATGACATCTTATGAATATTTAAAAAAACTTTGTGTTGAAGGATTACGTCGTTTATTTGGAGAATATGTAGGTAAAGTTTATGTAGATAGATTAAAATATGAATTAGATATAATTAATAAAATGGGCTTTTGTAATTACTTTTTAGTAGTTTGGGATTATGTTAATTATTGTAAAAATAATGATATTTTAGTTGGCCCAGGACGTGGTAGTGCTGCAGGTTCGTTGGTATCTTATGTTCTTAATATTACAACTGTTGACCCGATTAAATATAATTTGTTATTTGAACGTTTTTTAAATCCCGAACGTATTACTATGCCAGATATTGATATAGACTTTGAATATACAAAAAGAGAAGATGTAGTTAATTATTGTATAGAAAAGTATGGTATTAAAAAAGTTGCACCCATTATTACATTTGGTACTTTAGGGGCTAAACAAGCTATTCGTGATGTTGGAAGATGTATGAATATATCACTATCTATGATAGATAGACTTTGTTCTTATGTTAGTTCTACCTTAAGTTTAAAAGATAATTACAAAGATAATCAAAAGTTAAGAGATTATTTAGAAATAAATAGTGAATTAAAAAAAGTGTATAAAGTAGCGTCTAAATTAGAAGGCTTAAAAAGACATACTAGTATACATGCGGCAGGAATAGTAATGAGTAGATATGATTTAGATACTATTATTCCTCTTGATAAAGGTCATAATGATTTTTATACTACAGGGTATTCTATGGAATACTTAGAAGAAATAGGTTTATTAAAAATGGACTTTTTAGCTCTTCGTAATTTAACCTTAATAAAAGAAATTTTAGATGACGCTAAAATTAAATTTGATGATATTCCAGATAATGATTCTAAGGCTCTTAATATATTTACGACTGCTAATACCAGTGGTATATTTCAATTTGAATCTAGTGGTATGGTAAATTTTTTGAGAAAATTCAAACCAACAACTATGGATGATATAATTGCTGCCTTAGCACTTTTTAGACCAGGACCTATGAATAATATAGATTCTTATATAAAAAGAAAACATGGTAAAGAAAAAATAGATTATTTAGATAAAAATTTAGAAAGTATTCTAAAACCTACTTATGGAATAATTGTATACCAAGAACAGATTATGCAAATAGCAAGTGTTCTTGCAGGTTATTCTTTAGGTGAGGCTGATGTTCTTAGACGTGCAATGAGTAAAAAGAAAGAAAATGTTCTTTTAGAAGAAAAAGAAAAGTTTGTAAAAAGAAGTGTTGCTAAAGGATATAGTTTAGAAACTGCTACTAAGGTATATGACTTAATATTAAAGTTTGCTTCTTATGGTTTTAACAAAGCTCATTCTGTTGCGTACTCTTTAATATCTTATCGTATGGCTTATTTAAAGGCTCATTATCCATTTTTATTTATGAAAAGTTTACTTACTTCTAATATTGGTAGTGAATCTAAAACTAGGGAATATATCTATGAATGTAAAGCTAATAATATTAATATATTAAAACCTAGCATTAATCATAGTTCTAGTACTTATGTTATTTATGATAATAATATTTTATTTCCTTTAACTTGTATAAAAAATGTTGGTATTAATGCGACAAACATGATTATTGAAGAAAGAGCTAAAGGTGAATTTAAAGATATATTTGAGTTTGCTAAAAGATGTTACGGTAAAAGTGTAACTCGTAAAACTTTAGAAAATCTTATTTTAGCGGGTTGCTTTGATGAATTTGGTTTAAATAAAAGAACACTTATGAATAACTTAGATATAATTGTTAATTATAGTGAACTAGGAGAATTTTTAGAAGATGATGATTCTCTAAAACCTGTTATAACAGAAGAAACCGATTATTCCAAGGTAGAATTAATGCAAATGGAACTTGATATATTTGGTTTTTATTTAAGTAATCATCCGGTTACAGAATATAAAAATATATATAAAAACGCTATTAGTATAAGTAGTATACCTTTATATTTTAATAAGAATGTTGAATTAGTAGTTTATATAGATAAAATAAGAGAGATTACTACTAAAGATAATAGCAAAATGTGTTTTTTAACAGTAAGTGATGAAATCTCTACTTTAGATGTAGTATTATTTCCAAAAACATATGAAAAGTATAATAATATTGAAGAAAAAAAGGTAGCACGATTATTTGGTAGGGTAGAGAAGAGATTTGATAAGTATCAGTTAATAGCGGAAGATATAAAAATATTATAATTAAGTTATTATTTAGATGGTATTTATTGCTAAAAGAAATATAGTTGATTATATATGGAAAAGTGCTAATCTTGAAGGTATTAGAGTTACTTATCAAGAAACACAAGCTATTTATGATGGTGGTGTAGTAACAGGGCTTACAGTAGATAATATTATAGCAATAAATAATTTGAAGTATGCTTGGCAGTTTATTCTTGAAAATGCTGGAATAGAGTAGGATTATAAAGTATTATGTGAATTACATAAATTAACTTGTGATAAATTAGTTTTAGATGGGAATTTAGGTAAAATAAGAACTACACCAGTAAATATTGGTGGAACATCTTGGAAACCACAATTTCCAATAGAAAGTCAAATAAAAGAGGAATTAGGTGGCTTACCTAATCAACCTTTAAAATCTAAAACAGAAATAGCAATTTTTTATTGATGGAAATAAACGAGTTGCTATGTTATTTGCCAATAAAATAATGATTGATAATGGGTGTGGTATTATAACAATATCTCAAGAAAATCAACCTGTTTTTTATGAAAAACTAATAAAGTTTTATGAAACTGGTAATAATGAAGATTTAAAAAAATGGATTTATGATACAAGTATTGATGGTATTGATTTAAATAAATAATTTGATAAAAAGGTAAAATATTACTATACTATAAAAAGGACTAAAGTCCTTTTTTAATGCATTCTAGTATTTCTTCATGATTATTACTGTTTTGCCATAGTATTTCAAATAATACTCCTAAACCTGGTAAAGTAATTTCATCTTGTTCTTTAATTGATTCTTCAATAGAATTTTTTATGTCATCAGTAGAAGAATCTTTGAAATTTTTTTTTATATGAGAGCGAATATCTATATTCATGGTATCATCCTTTCAAAAATATTATTACCAAAATTAAAAAAAATATGTAAATATGTTTAAAAAAAGAAAAATATATAGTATAATTACTTTAAGGTAGGTGTTGCTAATGAAGACAAGTAGTTCGTTAAAGAATTTTGTTATTTTGATGTTTATCTTTATATTTGTATTCATTATTATTGGAATAGTTAATAAAGCTTTTAGTGATAATGAAATTTCTTTTTTTCATAAAGATAATTTTAGAATATTATCGTCTTATGAAAATGCTGACTTGGAAAGTCAAATTGTAGGGTATGCAAAAAGCAAAGGTATTCAAGTTAGTTTTACTTATAAGGGAGATCTTGAAATAGTAGATGAATTAAATGATAATTCTTCTTCATATGATGCTGTTTGGATTTCTAATTCTATATGGTTATATATGTTAGATAATACTTATACTGTATCAAATTCTAAGTCTATTAGTATAAGTCCTGTTGTAATGGGAATTAGGAAAAATAAAGCTGCGTCTTTAGGGTTGATTGGTAAAGATATTTATAATCGTGATTTGTTGCAATTAATTAAGAATAAACAGATTAAATATGTTATGTCATCTGTTACACAGACTAATACTGGTGCAACAGCATATTTAGGATTTTTAAATACTTTAGCAGGCTCACCCGAAGTTTTAACAACAGAAATGTTAGATAATACAAAACTAATTGATGACATGATTGATATATTTTCTGGTGTTGAAAGAGTATCAGGTGATGAAAGTTATCTTGAAACAATGTTTTTAAATAGTGATGATTATGAAGCAGTTATAGCTAGTGAGTCATCTTTAATTAATATTAATAAAAAATTAAAAAATAGTGGTAAAGAAGAATTATATTTATTATACCCTGTTGATGGTGTAGCAATAAATGATTCAACTTTTGCCTATATTGACAATAAATTAGGAAAAAGTGAATATTTCAAAGAAATTCAAAATTATTTATTAAGTACAGAAAGTCAAGAGAAACTTTTAGAACAAGGACGTAGAACTTGGTATGGTGGTACTAATAATAATTCTAATAAAGAAATTTTTAATCCTGATTGGGGTATTGATACAAATAAGTATTTAATAACTACTAAGTATCCTTCTAAGAAGGTAATGACTAAGGCAATAGGAATATACATTGAAAGTTTAAGAAAACCAACTCATGTAGTATTTTGCCTAGATTATTCTGGTAGTATGTCAGGATCTGGTGTAAGAGAATTACGTGATGCGATGGAGTATATTTTGGATTATGATCAGGCATCAAAAAGTCAATTACAATTTTCTAAAAAAGATAAGATTACCGTTATAACTTTTGGAAGTACAGTTACTAATATCTGGAACACAGATAATGGACTAGAAACTGCTAATTTAATTAGTAAAATTAATTCGTTAAATCCAGATGGAACTACTGCTTTATATGATGCAGTAATTGCGGGAATGGATATTTTAGCTAAGGAAACAGATGATTATACAAAAACTATTATTGCTATGACAGATGGTGCTATTAACGTGGGAACCTATAGTAGCTTGGCTAGCAAATATAACTCTTTGAAAGAGAAAATACCTGTTTATAGTATCACTTTTGGAGCGGCAAGAGAAAGTGAACTAGATAAAATAGCTAACCTAACAAATGCTAAAGTTTTCAATGGTAAGAGTGGTTTATTACAAGCATTTAAAGAGGTTAGGGGGTACAATTAATGCTAAAAAAAAGATATATTTATTCTGTTATTTTAGCGGCAATTTTCTTTGTAGTGTTATACGTAATTTTAGATATTTCTTTGGTAATTAGCATTTTACTTACATTTGGTATTTATATTGGTGGTATATTGTTTTTTAAAGAAAAAGATGTACGTAAGTATGATCCTAATCTTATTATGCATTACTGTTATTTAATATCAAAATTTAAAAATTTTAGTAATTTTATAGATGATCCTAAAATAATTAAAAATATTGATGATATATCTGTTGAAGCTGAAAAAATTATTACTATGTTAGAACAAAAACCAAATAAAGTAACCCAGGTATATGATAGTTTTGATTATTATTTACCTCTTTGTAATAAAATTATTGAGCAATACATCTATTTAAAGAAAAAAGAGAATCTAACTAGTCAAGAACAAAGATTTTTACAAGAAATTAATCAATGCTTAGATAACTTAGAATCTGAGTTCACTAAGTTATTAGAAAATATGAATTATACTAAGATGTTGGATATTAATACACAAATAGAGATGTTTCAAAGAGGTAACAGAGTTATAAATGATAAAATAATTAAAGAAGGAAGTGATTCTGATGATGCCAGAAGGTAAGAAGGAAAAAATAATTGGTGTAATAGTTTTATTAGCGATCATTGTAATAGTTGTGGTTGTTAAGTTTGTCAATGATAAGAATACAAATTTAACTGTAGTATATGGTGCAGTAGGTGGAGGTAAGGAAGATTTCCTTGCAGACCCAGACTTTAATGATATTTTAGCAAAAAAATATAATATAAAATTTGTTGGTGATACTTGGAGTAATGGTAAAACCGTTAAAGATAATGTAGTTAGAAGTAATGGTGATAAATATGATTTAATATTTTTCTCTGACCAAAGATTCTATGATTATTATAAAACACCAGCTCAAGGAAACGAAGCAAAGCGTAATACTGTTATTGATGGAGGGTTGACTCTTAATACACCTATAGTTATATATAGTTGGGATATAGTTGTTGACGCTTTAATGAAACAAAATATTGTTACTAAAAAAGATGATGTTTATTACATTACTGATATGCCTAAACTAATTGATTATATTTTGGAAGGTAAAAAATGGAGTGATATTGGTTTAAATGATATTTATGGTTATATAAATATTTATTCAACAGATCCAGTAACTTCTTCTCCTGGCGCAACTTATTATGGTTTATTACTTTCAATTATGAGTGGGGGAGATGTTAATGAAGTAAGTATTAGTAATGCATTACCTAAATTAAAGAGATTTTATCAAAAATCAGGTTATATGAATAATACTCCAGCTGATTTATTTGAATTGTATTTGAAGACAGGCGTTGGTTCTAAACCTATGATTGTTGATTATGAAAAGAGTATTATTGAATTTAAAAATTCTAATCCAAAAGGATATGATGAAGTTAAAGATTCAATAAGAATATTATATCCGACACCAACTATTTGGAATTCACATTGTATAGCAACATTCGATGATGAAGGTAATCAGTTCCTAAAGGCATTTGAGGATGCTGATATTCAACAAACTGCTTGGTCTAAATATGGTTTTAGAGTTGGTGTAACTGGTGGAAACTACGATGTTTCGGCAATAGGAATAAGTGGTATACCAAAAACAATTACTAGTTCTACATCTGGTTTAAGAATGGATGTATATAATGAATTAATAAATTATTTAAAATAGGAGGATTGAAAAAATGGGATTTATTAAAGCAATAGGCGTATCTGCAGCAAGTCAATTAGCAGATACTTATAGAGAGGTTATTAAATATAACAATATTGATAAAAATATTTTAATTAAAAAGGTTTCAACATATAATGGAGTTATTCAAAATGAATCTAGATTATTTGTTGAACCAGGACAATGTGCTATTTATACAGATAATGGGGCAATAAAAGATATTATTACTGAGCCAGGAATGTATTTTATGGATACATCTGCTCCATCTTTATTTCAAGTAAATATTTTTAAAGGCATTGGTCAAACATTTTTAGAAACAATGAAACGTGTTGCTTACGAAGGTCAAACAATTACAACACAAGCTGTATACTTTGTTTCATTAGCAGAAATACCAAGTTTAGCATTTTCTACAGTGAAGAGTCTTTATAAAGATCCTACTTGGGGTGCTATGGAAGTAAGCTTAAATGGTTCTTATGGTGTTAAAGTTAGTAATCCAGTAAATTTACTTGCTAACATTAATAGTAATGCTGATGAATGTTATTATAATAGTTTAGCAAGTCAAATAGAAAATTATATTTCATCAGCACTTATGAAATCTTTAAATAGTTTAGATGTATCATTTGATACAATACCTTCAAAAATAGAAACACTTACTGAAGGTATTCTTGAAAATATTAATAGAGAATTAGATACAATAGGAATTTCTTTGACTCGCGTTGTTGTTAGTGAAATAAATGTACCTGAAGAAATTAGAAAATCTATGTATGAGAGAACAGGTATTAAGATGAAGGCTACGTCAGTAACTAATAATGAAGCCGACATCTATACAAAGTTAAATACCGCAGAAGCTATAAAAGGTATTGCTAGCAATCCTAATGGAGCTGCAACTACTATAATGGGAATGAAAATTGGTGATACTATTGCGGGTGTAGTTAATAAAGAAATAAATAATGTCACTGCCAATACTAATACTGATGTTAGTGCTAATAATGTTACTGAAGAGGTAATTGATACTACAGAAATCGATAGTAGTATTGATGAATAATTCTGCGCCATTGTTAAAAATAATAAAAATAATAAAATATGTTTAAAAAAATAAAAAAATATAGTATAATATTACTAGAATGGAGGAAGAAAAATGGGATGGATTATTTTAGTAATAGTTGTAGTATTGATTGCTCTTTGGGTAATTGCAACTTATAATTCTTTAGTACAATTAAGAAATAGGGTTAAAGATCAATGGTCACAAATCGATGTACATTTAAAAAGACGTGCTGATTTAATACCTAATTTAGTTGAAACTGTAAAAGGATATGCTAAACATGAAAAGGATACTTTAGAAGCAGTTATTAATGCTCGTAATAAAGCAGTTAGTGCTACTAATGCTACTGAAGAAATGCAAGCTAATAACGAATTAACAGGTGCTTTGACTAAGTTGTTTGCTTTGGCAGAAAGTTATCCAGAATTAAAAGCTAATACTAATTTTATGGATTTACAAGCTAACTTAAAAGATACTGAAGATAAAATATCTTTTGCTAGACAATTCTATAATGATACTGTTTTAAAGTATAAAAACAAACTTGAAGTGTTCCCATCAAATTTAGTAGCTGGTATATTTGGATTTAAACCAGAACCTTTCTTTGAAGCTAGTGCTACTGAAAGAGAAACACCAAAAGTACAATTCTAGTCTACCAAAAGTAGACTTTTTTTGGAGGAAAGTAAAAATGAAAAAAATTGTTTTTAGTATAGTAACTTTTTTGTTTTTAATTATTCCAATCAATGCTTTAGCGTATGAAGAAGGCATTACTTCTTATTATATAGACGCTACAGTTTTAGATAATGGTGATGTTAATGTAAAAGAGTTAATTGTTTTAAATGGAAGTTTTAATGGTTTTGAAAGAATCATAAATTATAAAAATAGTAAACTTTCTACTTTTGATGGATCTATTACTTCTTTTAAAGGTAGTAATATTTATAATGCTAATGGTATAGAACTTGTTAGTATTAAAGATATTCCAGTTACTAATACTACTAATTTTAACTCTATATTTGAAAATGGAGAAGAATTTAGTCAAGTTAGTTCTGCATCTAAAGGAGATTATGGAAAATATATAGTAACACCTAAAAATAATGGATACTCTTATCTAATATATAATCCAAGTAAGGGTAAAGAAAGAGGCTTTTATATAGAGTATATTGTAAAAAACTATGGTGTAGTTCATGAAGATGTTGCAGAACTTTATATGAATTTATTTGATGAATTAACAGAATATATTAATAATTTAGAGATGTATGTACATATTCCCAATAATAAAAATTTACTTAGAGCTTGGGCACATGGACCATTAACAGGAGAAGTTTCTATTATTGATAATCAAACTATTAAAGTAACTGCTTCTAATATTAATCCTAATACTGCTATAGATGTTAGATCAGCATTTGATAAAAATGTTTTAAATGAATCTAATAAACTTAGTAATGTAAAAGCTTTAGATAAAATTATTGAGGTTGAAACAGAAAGAGCAAATATTGCAAATAATGAAAGAGAACGTGCTTTACAGAAATTATTAAGTGAGGCAAAATATTATGTTGAATTAGCAGAAAATACTCCTAACAGAGATAATTATAATCAAGCAGTAGTTGCGGTAAACTACTTACCAAATAGTGAAGTAAAAATGGAATTACAAAAAAGACTTGAAGTTGTTTATGAAAGAGTCTTAGAATATGAAAAAAATGTTAGGACTGTTACTACTATTATATTTAGTGTTTGGCTTTTAGGATTAATGTTAATAATATATAATTATTATAAAAAATATGATAAAGAATATATAGCGTCTTTTAGGGGGGATTATTATCGCGATTTTCCTGCTAATTATGGACCTGAAATAGTAAGTTATTTAATTAATAAAAAAATAGATAATAAAGATTTATCCGCTTGTCTAATGAATTTAATTTATAAAAAAGCTGTTACTTATGAAAAGACTTATTATGGCAAGAAGAATAAAGAAACTTATCTTTTAACACCAAATGTTGAAGGTAAAGAATTAACTAATCAAGAGCAAAATTTGATTAATTTCTTATTAGAAGGAAAAGCTACTACTTTAGAGGAAATTAAGAAAAAAGCTAAAAGTGATTACAATAGTTTTATTAAAGGTTTTAGTACTTGGAAGCAAGTTACTATAGATGCTGGTACTAAAGAACAGTTTTATGAAACACATGCTGGTAAAAAAACATTATGTATTTTGTATTGTATACTTGGTACTTTCTTAGCATTTTTCTTGGGATTTGATGAATATTGTAGTTATTTTATATTAAGCACTTTAGTATTTTTATCATCAATAGTAGGAATTATATATTTAGCATTTAGTAAGAAAAGAACTGTTAAAGGTAATGAAGATTATCGTAGATGGATGGGGCTAAAGAAGTTTTTACAAGATTTTAGTAATATGGATAAAAGAGAGTTGCCAGAAGTTACACTTTGGGAAAAATATTTAGTTTACGCTTTACCATTAGGATGTGCTAAAAAACTTGCTAAAGATATGGAAATTCGAATTAAAGAAATAGATCCTAATAGTACTGTGCTAACAGACTTTGATTATATGCAAAGAACAATTATGATAAATAATATAATAAATAATGCAGTTGCGTCTTCTATAACTTCAGCATATGCTGAAAAAAGTCGTCAAGAAATGTCAAACGTAGCAAGTTCATCATCTTCTAGTGGTGGTGGATTTGGTGGTGGATTCTCTTCTGGCGGAGGCTTCGGAGGAGGTGGAGGCGGCGGTGGCCGTTTCTAATAAAGGTGAATTATGAAAGATAAGTTAAAAAATATAGTCAATAAATTAAAAAACAAAGGATTTACTTTAGTGGAACTCCTTGCTGTAATAATAGTATTAGCTATTATTGCTCTTATAGGTTTTTCTCAAGTAGGGAAAGTCATTCAAACAAGTAAAGAAAAAGCCGCCGTTGAATCTGCTAGAAATTATATAAAAGCTGTTAATGTAGAAATTTTAAATAGAGAAAGTTCTGGTAACCCTATCCCAGATGGTACCTATGACATTGCCAACTTTGATATAGAAGTAAAAGGTGAAAAACCAAATAATGGGCAAATAACAATAAGTAATTTAAAAGTATCGAGTGCAAGTTTTATTTTAAAAGGGATTGGGCTTGAGTATACAATCGAAAGTGGTGTAGTAGTAATATCAACAACTACAGATCAAGAAATGACATCTTATTCTAATGGAACGGTTGTATATTTTAATCCTACAACTAATAGCAAATGTAATGATTATTCTAGCAGTAATAGTTATACTGAAAATACTGTTGGATGTTTAAAATGGTATGCTTATTTAGAAACAAATGATACAGTTAATTTGTTGCTTGATCATAATGTGGTAAGTTCTGATTTAACATATTGGCAAGTTGATCTAAGCCTCGCTAGTAGCACTAGCAGTTGGAATTCTAGTTTAAATATAAGAATGATATCAACGGTAGAAATCGGTCAAATAATGAATATGTCAGATGTGATGACTAGTACTAGTATTCAAGATTTCAAATGGCTATATGATAATAATGGAAAGTATTGGCTTTCTTTATCAGATGGCTCTTGTTCATCATTTGCGGTATATAATTCTACCATAGTATATGATGAGTGTGATAACTATAAAGGGGCTAACTCTTGGTATGGTGCTCGCCCGGCAATAACAGTTAATAAGAGTTTATTAAAATAGTATTAAGTATATAGATACAGTAGGTGAAAATGTGAAAAAGAACATAAATAACATAATTATCAATTTAAGAAACAAAGGATTTACTCTAGTAGAATTATTAGCGGTTATTGTAGTACTTTCTATTATTGCTTTAATAGGTTTTACCCAGGTTGGTAACGTAATTGAAACTGCTCGCGAAAAAGCAGCGGAGGAATCTGCTGATAATTATATTAAAGCAGTTAATTTAAAGATTATGAATGATATGCTTAATGGTATTACTTGGACAGATGGAGAATATGATGTAAAGAAAATATCAGTTGATATGAATGGTACAAAACCATCTAAAGGTACTATAACAATAAGAGATTCGAAAGTAGTATCAGGTTCTTTTACTGCTAATGGAGTAGATGTTACCTATGATGTTGATTCTGGTGTAAAATCTAATGGTTCTAATATTACAGGTTACCCTAATGGAACGGTGGTATATTTTAATCTTAGCACTAATAGTAAATGCAATAATTATGTTGCAAGTAATAGTACTGGTAAAAATCTTGATGGTTGTTTAAAGTGGTATGCTTACTTTGATAAAGATGATACAGTTAATTTACTACTTGATCATAATGTTGCTACGACAGTAAATTCTCCAGAGTATGTTTGGTGGGAGTTTAATGCTCTGCTTAGCAAATATGACGGAATATCATATAGTATGCTATCAATTACTGATGTAGAAAAAATAACAGGTTTTGTTATGGGAGAATATACTAGTTCAGAAATTCATGGTGCTTCTTGGCTTTATGACAATGGTGGTAATTATTGGCTATGGTTTTCTGATTCAAATAAAAATTGGGCTATATTGGATTCATCAGTAACATATTTTTTGCCGGATGAATCATCTTCCGCACCATCTTATAGTGGTAGACCAACAATTATAGTTAAAAAAAGTTTATTAAAATAAGATAAAGTACTATAAAGCATAGTGCTTTTCTTTTAGTTTCAAATATAGTATAATGATATAGAGGTAATTAGAATGAAAGATGTATTATTTTATAAGATATTAAGACCTATTATAAAATGTTTTACGCTTATATTTTTTCATCCTAAAATAGTTGGTAAGGAAAATATAAAAAAGAATGGTAGATTAGTACTTGCAGGTAATCATACTAGCATATTTGATCCTTTATTACTTATTAGTTGTACTAAAAGAGAAATCCATTTTTTAGCAAAATCATCCCTATGGAAAGGTTTTAAAAAAATAATATTCTCAAATTTAGGATTAATACCAGTTAAGAGAGATGGTAAAGATTCTAAGGCTTTAGATAGTGCAATTGAATGCTTAGAACATAATCTTGTAGTTGGTATATTTCCTGAAGGTACTACAGAAAAGGGAAGCAATAAGTTATTACCATTTAAAAAGGGAGCAGTACGTATGGCAAGAAGTACTAATTCTTTAATAGTTCCCTTTTATATTAGTGGCAAATATAGCTTATTTTCTAATAATTTAACCATTATATTTGATAAACCTTATTATATAAAAACTGATGATTTAGATAGTGAAAATGATATTTTAAAAAATAAAATAGAAAACTTGAAAAGAGGTAATAATTAATGTCTATATTTGATATTTTAAGAAGAAAGAAAAAAATTCCTACTCCCTGGGCAAAATATTATACTAGTGAACAAATGAATATAGAAATACCTAATATAAGTATGTATAAACAAGTATATAACAGTTATAAAAAATATCCTGATTATACAGCTTATGAATATTTAGGAAGAAAAGTATCTTATAAAAAATTTATTAAACAAATTGATAAAGTAGCTTTTTCTTTTCAAAAATTAGGTGTAAAGAAAGGCGATATAGTATCAATTTGTCTACCTAATGTTCCAGAAGCCTTAATTAGTTTATATGCTTTAAATAAATTAGGAGCTATTGCTAGTATGGTTCATCCATTATCAGCAGAAGAAGAATTAAAAGAAAAATTTATTTCTACTAAAAGTATTTATTTAATTATGTTTTCTGACTTTTATGACAAAGTAAAAGATGTAGTTAATGTAACTAATGTTAAAAAAATTATCTTTGTATCTGCAGCAGATTCTATGAATGTGTTTTTAGGTACTATATATCGTATTAGTAGACTTAAGAAGTATAAACATCATCCTATAAAAAAAGAATATATGTCTTGGAGTTATTTTAGTAATATGGCTTTATTTTATAAGGCAAAAGAATTCCCAAAAGTAGGAAAAAATACTCCAGCAGTAATAATTAGTAGTGGGGGAACTAGTGGTAAACCTAAGAATGTAGTTATTCAAAATAGAGCCTTTATTTTAGGCTCAATGCAAGAAAATATTTCTTTAAAAACTTTGAAGGCTGGAGATTGTTGTTTAGCAATACTACCTAACTTTCACGGCTTTGGATTAAGTGTTCTTATGCATACTCCTTTAGCTTTAGGATGTTATACTATTTTGGTACCACAATTTGACGCTAAAAAGTGTGATACATTATTTAAAAAAACTAGACCTACTTGTGTACTTGGTGTGCCAACCTTATTTGAGGCTTTAATGAATGCTAAGAACGAAGAAAACTTAGATTTATCTTTCTTAAAATATGTAGTAAGTGGTGGAGACATGCTACCAAGTGCTTTAGAAACTAGAATTAATGAGTATTTAGCTGAACATAATTCCAAAGCAAAAATTACACAAGGATATGGTTTATCAGAAGCATTAGCGGCAGTTACTTTGGCAGCTGATAATGTCAATAAAAGTGGTTCGATAGGTATACCTCTTGCGGGTAATTATATTAAGATAATTGATCCTACTACTAGAAAAACTATGCCTTTTAATGAAACTGGTGAAATTTGTGTTCATTCAAAAGCTTTAATGCTTGGATATTTAAATGATGAGTCCGAAACAAACGATGCTTTACAAGTACATGATGATGGTCATATTTGGCTTCATACTGGTGATTTAGGTTATATGGATATAGATGGCTTCATATTTTATAAGGGACGTATGAAGCGCATGATTATTACTAGTGGTTATAATGTTTATCCATCACATATTGAGGAAGTAATAGAAACTCATCCTGCTGTTTTACAATGTACCGTAGTAGGTATGCCACATCCTTATAAACAAGAAGTAGCTAAAGCTTTCATTGTTTTAAAAGATGGTTTTCATGGCTTATTTGTGAAATTAGAAATTAAAGAGTATTGTAAGAAAAATCTTGCTAAATATATGGTACCTTATAAATTTGTTTATCGTAAAAGTTTACCTAAAACAAAACTAGGTAAGGTAGATTTTAAAACATTACAAAGTGATGATGGAGAAGATGATGATGAATAAGAAAGTTCCCTTTTTATATTATTTTGGTAGAACTATACTAGGACCTATATTTAAATGGTATTATAATCCTACTATTATTGGTAAAGAAAATATTCCTACTAATGGTTCTATATTAATAGTAGGTAACCATAAGCACTTATATGACCAATGTTTAACTATTATTTCTACTAAACGTGGTATTCATTATATGGCTAAGAAAGAATATTTTGATAATAAAAAAACAGCATGGTTCTTTAAAAGAACAGGCTGTATTTCTGTTGATCGTAAGAATAAAGATGAACACGCTAAAGAGTGCGCTATAGAGGTATTAAAAGATGGTGGCGCAATTGGTTTATTTCCTGAAGGCACAAGAAATAAAACTAAAGAGTTTTTATTACCTTTTAAGTTTGGAGCGGTAAGTATGGCTAAAAAAACAGATTCTTACCTAGTTCCTTTTGGTATTACAGGTGACTATAAATTTCGAAGTAAGAATCTAGTTATTAGATATGGTAAACCATTTAAAGTAACAGATTTAGAACTAGATACCGCTAATGAAATATTATTTAGTAAAGTAAAAGAATTAATGGAAGAAAATTTAAAATAAAAAAGTACTTTTTTAGCACTTTTACATTACTTGGTAATTAGATGTATTATATTGAGTATTAGTATTACCAATTACATTTTCTAAATTAGATATACGACGTTCTAAAGAACTAACTTGACTATTTAGACTATATAATTGTTGTTCTACTGTAGAACCACCACTTTGAGTAAAGTTAGTATTACTTACACTACCAATATTTGGTTGCATCATCATATTTGGTGTTTGAAACATATTAGGTGTTATCATTGGAGTAATCATTCCTGGCATATATGCAGGATATATTGGATAAGGAGTAACACCACCATTACAATCTCTATCTTTTTTCATAAACCATCCTCTTTTCTCTAAAATAATATATGCGATTAAAATATGATTGTGCTAAATATTTAGATAACTTAATTTTAAAAAATATAAATTAATTTTATGATTAGACATGGTATAATATCTGATAGAGGTGAATTTTATGCGACTTAGAAATGTTCCTAAAGCAAAAGAAATATTAGATAATTCTAATTACATAATACATAATTATTTAGAAATGACTGGTAATTTTCATAGCGTATTTTCAAATGACAACCCTATATATTTAGAAATTGGTACTGGTAAAGGAAACTTTATTATAGAAAACGCTAAAAGATATCCTAATATAAATTTTATTGGAATAGAAAAGTACGATAGTGTTTTAGTACGTGCGATAGAAAAACTTGGATGTTTAGAACTTGATAATTTAAAGTTTATTCGTGCTGACGCTAAAAACATAGATAATATTTTTAATAAAGAAATATCTAAATTATATTTAAACTTTTCTGACCCCTGGCCTAAAGATAGACATGAAAAACGCAGATTAACTAGTGATACTTTTTTGAAACGTTACGATAATATATTTGTTAATGATAAAATTATAGAGTTTAAAACTGATAATCGTAAACTTTTTGAATATTCTGTTAAGTCTTTTACAGACTATAATTATAGAATAAATAGTTTATCTTTAGACTTACATCAAGATACTAGTGATAATATTATGACAGAGTATGAAGAAAAATTTAGTAAAAAAGGACAAGTTATTTACTATATAAAAGTGTCAAAATAGACAAAATATTTACAAATGTATTGTTTTTATAAGAAAAATATATTAATTTTAATTTATTTTTGGTATAATTTTAATTGAGTAGGTGAGTCATGAAGAAATACAGCAGATACTTATGTTTATTATTTATAATTTTAATGGTAACTGGATGTACAATCGTTAGAATTGATACAAGTAGTATTGATACTATAGTTAATGTTGTACTTTCTAAAGATAATACCCTTTATAATCAAGTTGGTAAAGGATATAAATATTATATACCACGTGGTGTTAATTATATTGATACAGTTGATTTTAATGAAAAACTTTATTCTAATGGTAATTATTACTATTTATATATTGACGCTGTAAGTTATTATAATAAGAAAGATCCAGTTTATACTTACGATTCTAGCCTATATTATTCAAGAGAATTCGTTATTAATGATAAAACAGGATATTTAGAGATCGAAAAAACAAAAGATGACAAATATTTAGTTAATTTTGTGTATAATTATGCTCGTATCCAAGCTTTAGTAAATGAAGAAGATTTAAATGATGTAATATTAAATTCTTCTTACATGCTATCAACAGTTAAATTTAATAATGAAGTAATTAAATTGATGCTAGATGAAGAATACTTTACCAATAAGGAAGAATCTTATACTTTATTTGATAAGAAGATAGAGAATAATAACTTCTTAGAGTATATTGAAGATGATACTTCCATAAGCGATGATAAATCAAATGAATAGAAAGGTGATAACATGGGACTATTTGATAAAGTAAGAAATATGTTTACCGAAGAAGTAGACGAACCAGAAGAAAAGGTTGAACCTAAAGTAGAAAAAAAATTAGAAAAAGAAGAAAAAATTGAACCAAAGATTGAAACTACAGAAGAGGTAGTAGAAGAAGAAACTATAAAACAACCAGAAAAACCAAGACCAATATTTTTCGATGATCAAGATTTTGCCACTTTAGAAAGACCAAAATATAAAGAAGAAAAAACTATAGTTGAAGAAAAATATTATACAAAAAAAGTTGAAACTACTGAGAAAAAAGTATTTAAGTTAAGCCCTGTTATTTCACCTGTTTATGGTGTTCTTGATAAGAATTATCATAAGGAAGATATAACACCAAAGCGTTCGACACCTAAAGTTACTTATTATGATAAAGAAAGTATTACTATAGATGAAGTAAGAAAAAAGGCTTATGGCACTTTAGAAGATGATTTAGAAACTTCTTTAGCTTCAGAAAATACTGATAAAGAAGTAATTGGTTCTAGAATGCAAAGAAAATACCATGATGAAGTTATGTTAGATGATTTAATGGATCCAGAATATAATCCAGTAAAAGAAGATAAAGTACAAAAGAAGGAAAAAGTAGAAGAAGAAAGTACTAAAACTTTAGAACCTATTGCCCTAGATGATTTCTTATTACCACCAGAAAATGATAGTAAAGAAGAAGAAAAAGACAAAGAAGATTACAAAGACCCATTGGATGACACTTTAACTGAAAGTGATTTATTCCATTTAATAGATTCAATGTATGATAAGGAGGATGAATGATGGAAGCATTAATGCAAACATTACCAGTAATAATATACATTTTATTGATTATATTAATAGTAGTACTAATTGTATTTATGACTAGAGCATTTGAAACATTAAAGAAAATTGATACCACTATTGACGATGTTAATGCTAAAATGAATAAGCTAAACGGGGTTTTTACTATTGTAGACCGTAGTGCTGATGCTATTAACGTTGTAACCAATAAAATGGTAGGTATTTTATCTAATGGTATTAGTAAAATTTTTAAAAAAAAGAATAAGAAAGAAGAGGAAGAATAATATGGAAAAGAAAAGTGGATTTGGTAAATTTTTAGCAGGTGCTGCTATTGGAGCGGGCCTTGGAGTTTTATTTGCTCCTAAGTCAGGAAAAGAAACAAGAAAAGATTTAAAAGAGATGTTTGATGAATTAGTTAGAAAAGCAAAAGACATTGACATCGATGAAGTAAGAGAAAATATTGAAAATAAAGTTGAAGAAATTAAGGCAGAACTAGCAGATTTAGATAAAGAAAAAGTATTAAAGATTGCTAAAAAGAAAGCACAAGAAATTGGACAAAAAGCAAATGATTTAGTTGAATATGCTAAAGAAAAAGGAACACCAGTTTTAGAATCATTGGCATCTTCTGCTCGTAATAAAGCCATTGATGTTACAAAAGAAGTTCTTAATAGATTAGAAGCAACAAAATAATGGCACACTTTGTGTCATTTTTTTACATTTATATTAAGTTATTTGAAAAAATATTTAATATATAGTATAATTAATTTATGGATGGAGTGAATATATGAAAAAGAAGTCTATGTGGATTATAGGTAGCATTGTAGTAATAGCACTTATCGTAGTTATAGGAGTTGCTATAAAAATAGTAATTGGTGGTAACTCTAAAGGTGTTTATGGCAATCGTTTGGATGGTATTGAAAACTACGCAATTAGTGATTCTAAAATTGAAGAAATTAAAACTAAAATTTTAGAAAATAAAGAGTGTGAAAAAATTACTTATAATAAACAGGGTAGAATATTAAAATTCTTTCTTACTGTAACTAAGGATACTGGTGTTACTACTGCTCAAAGATTAGGTGATAATATCGTTGATAGTTTTAGTGAAACAGAATTAGGTTATTATGATGTTACTATCTACGTTGAATCAGGTGAAAACACTGAACCATACCCAATGATAGGGTATAAAAATAAGAATGAAAAGGCTATTAGTTGGACTGTAAATAAAGGTGAAGTAAAAGATGAAAAATAAAAAAATAATAATAACAATTGTAGTTGCGGCTTTAGTATTAATAGCGGGATTAGTGTCATATTTTGTTTTCTTTAAACAAGACAAATACACAACCCTAACTTTTGCTGAAAAGCAGTGGATTGAAAATAATAAAAATAAATTAATAGACTTATCAGTTATAAATGAGGTACCAATAGTATCTTACAATGGCGAAGGAATATTTTTTGATTTCTTAAACGATTTAGAAAAGAATACAAAGTTATCTTTTAATAAGGTAGCGTATAAAACATCAACAGATGTAAAGAGTGAATATGCTCTTAAAGTAGTTGATAATTATGATAATAACGCTATTAAAATTTACGAAGATAATTATGTTTTAGTTACTAAAAATAACAAAGTATATTCTAATATCGATGAAATTAAAAATTTAACAGTAGGTGTATTAAGTTCAAAACTTACACAAGTTAATGATTACTTAAATACTAATTCATCATTACTTCTTAAGAGTTATGATAATTATGAGGATATGATTTTTGATTTATTGAATGCTGTTGAAGATGATAAAAAATTAGATGGTGTAGTATTACCTAAAACTGCTTATTTAGATTCTATTTTAGAAGATGATAAATTAACTATATCTTATAATATTTCAGAAATGAAAGATTATTATGTCTTACAATTAGGATCTAATAGTAGATTAAATGATATTATTAAAAAGTATTATAAAAAATGGAATAAAGAGTCTTACGATAATGCTTACAATGATCAATTCTTTAATGGTTACTTTGAATTTTCAACTGCTGATGATAAACAAAAAGTAGAATTTAAAAGTAAGAGATACGTATATGGATTCGTTGATAATCGCCCTTATGATACATTATATGATGGTAAATTTTTGGGTATAAATCACTCTATTATTTCTTCATTTGCGGATTTTGCAAATATTGAAATAGATTATAAGAAGTATGCTAGTATTGATGCTTTAATAAAAGATTTTAATGCTAATAACATAGATGTATTCTTTAATAATACTGCAAATGAAACATTCTTAATGGATGTTAGTAATTCTTTATCTATATATGATGAAAAAATTGTTGTTTTAACTAAACCAGATAGTAATTATAATATTCATTCAATTGCGTCATTAAAAGATAAAGAAGTATATACTGTTGGAACTAGTTACATAAATACATATTTATCTAGTAAAGGTGTTAATACTAAAGTATATAAAGAATTAAAGAAAATGTTAGCGGATTTACATGATGATTCTATAGTTGTTGTTGATTTAGAAACATATAACTATTATTCTGAGAAGAATTTAAAGAATTTTAAAGTTAACTATATTACAGATTTAAATCATGATTACTATTTTACAACACGTAATATTACAGATAATCAGACATTTGCTAAATTATTAGATTTCTATATTTCATTCTTCTCTAATAATCATGATTATGAATTAGGATACCAAGAAGTTTTAAATATTAGAGATACTAAGGTATCACCAAGAACAATTATTTTCTCAGTTATTGGTGTAGTAATCGCTATGATTTGTGTATTCTTAGGATTTAAGTCTACTAAACCAAAGAAGAAACAAAAGGTAAAATCAAATTTATCTAAAGAAGATAAAATTAAATATATTGATATGTTAACTTCTTTAAAGAATAGAAATTATTTAAATGATAATATTGAAAAATGGGATAGTACTGGTGTTTATCCTCAAACAGTTGTAATTATAGATTTAAATAATATTGCTTACATCAATGATAATTATGGTCATGCTGAAGGTGATAAGATTATTGGTGAAGCGGCTAATATATTAATTAATACACAACTTCCAAATACAGAAATAATAAGAACTAATGGTAATGAATTCTTAGTATATATGGTAGGATACGAAGAAAAACAAGTTATATCTTATACTAAAAAATTAACTAAAGAATTTAAATTACTTACTCATGGTTTTGGTGCTGCAATTGGTTATAGTATGATTACTGACGCTATTAAAACTGTTGATGACGCAATTAACGAAGCAACTACTGATATGAGGGAGCAAAAAGAGGAGCTAGATTATTAAGCTCTTCTTTAATCTCTAAAGGAAAATTATATAAATGAATAGATTAAAAAAAGAATTAAAACATTTATTTGATTTAATAAATGAACCAGAAATGAAAATATTACCGGCTCATTTAGCGTTTTTTATGGTTCTTTCTATAATACCAATTATTACTTTAGTTGCTTATGCCGCTACTATATTTAAAGTACCAATTAGTTCTTTTATCGGAACTTTACAAGGAGTATTACCACAGGAAGTAAGTAATATATTATTACCAATTATAAATGGTGAAGGATTAAATTTAACAGTTGGAATTTCTATGATTATGGTTTTCTTTTTAGCATCTAATGGTACACATTCTATTATTGTAGCGTCAAATACGATGTATGGTATAGAACATTCAAACTACTTAGTTAGAAGAATAAAAGCTTTAATTATAATTGTTATAATGTTACTTCTTATTATATTTAATTTATTAGTATTAGGTTTTGGTAATAATATAGTTCATTGGATATTAGAATTAAAAATTCTTTCTAATGTTAGTAGCACTCTATATGAAGTGTTTGTATTATTTAAATGGCCAGTTGCGTTAATATTTATATTTTTATTAGTAAAACTTGTTTATACTATAGCGCCAGATGCTAAAATACCTAGTAGATATACTAATAAAGGTGCTATATTTACTACAGTTTTTTGGAGTTTAGCGACGGTTATATATTCATTCTATGTAACTAATTTTACTAATTATAATTTATTCTATGGTAGTTTAACAAACATTATAGTTATGATGATTTGGGTATATATACTATCTTATATATTAGTATTTGGTATGGCTATTAATGCTAGTAATTATAAAACAGATATTAGTATTTCTAAAAATTTGAATAATGAATAATAATAAGTTCATATTAATAATACACATATATTATTACCTATATGTGTTTACATAGGCTCATTTGTACCGATATTAGTTTAACTATGAACTAAAAAGTATAAACTTTGATGGTAATGAGCTCCTTTTTGGGATGCACTAAGTGCATCTTTTTCTATATTTGATAAATTCTACAAAAGATGATATACTATGTATGGTAATGAGGTGTTAATTTGAAAAAGATTAAAGCATTTTTCAAAAAGATATATAAATATGACTATTATGACTATAAAAAATATATTAAAACTAATATATTATTTTTGTCATTTATAATAATGTCTGTTATAAATGGTTGTATGCTACGATTTACTACGGTTGGTAATTATTTTGAAATAAAACCTATTTTAGCGGACTTAGCGTTTTCTATAATTATTGGTTCTTTTGGATATTTATTTAAACCTAAAAATCAATTTAAATATTATTTAACTATATCTATTATATTTGTTATTGTTTGTATAATTAATTCTGTTTATTATACTAATTATTTATCTTATGTATCGGTATCATTACTTGCTACTTCTTTACAATTATTTGGCGTAGGAGATGCTGTTACACAGAATATTATGGAAATAGATGACTTTTATTATATTTGGCAAATATTTGCTATGATACTAATACATATTAATTTAAATAAAAAATCTTATTATAAATTAGTGGTGGCTAAGAATTATGGTATTAGAAGATTTAAACAAACATTAATAGGTGGTCTTATTTGCTTAGTATTATTCGTAATTACTTTAACTTCACTAGATATAGGTAGAATTACTAAACAATGGAATCGTGAATATATAGTAAGAAAATTTGGTATATATACTTATCAAGTAAGTGATTTAGTTTATAACTCTGTATTTAAAGTTACTAACTTTTTTGGCTATGATAGTAGTTTAAAAGTATTTAGAGAGTATTATTCATCTAAAGATAATTCTACTACAACCAATGATTATACTGATATATTTAAGGGTAAAAATATTTTAGTAATTCATGCTGAAAGTATTCAAAAATATACTATGGATTTAAGTTTTAACGGTAAAGAATTAACACCAAATTTAAATAAACTTGCTAAGGAAGGAATTTATTTTTCTAATTTTTATTCTCAAGAAAGTGTAGGTACTAGTAGTGATACAGAATTTACTTTTAATACTTCTTTAATGCCTGCAGTGAGTGGGACAGTCTTTATTAATTATTGGAATAGGGAATATGTTACTTTACCAAAGTTATTAAAAGAACAAGATTATTATACATTTAGTATGCATGGTAATAATGGAACATTTTGGAATCGTAATGTTATGCATGAACAACTAGGATATGATAATTTCTATTACTATACTAAAGATTATGAAATAGATGAAACAATAGGTCTAGGTTTATCTGATAAGTCATTCTTTAGACAATCTGTTCCTAAAATAAAAGAAATAAGTGAAAACTATAATAATTTTTATGGTGTTCTAATTATGCTTACTAATCATACGCCATTTTCTTATATTAACGATTATAGTGATTATAGCGTTGACTATGAAGTAAGTGTTACAAATCCTCTTACTAATAAAACGACAATTAAAAGTTATCCATTTTTAGAAGGTAAAACTTTAGGTAATTATTTTAAATCTGTTCACTATGCAGATGAAGCAATAGGACAGTTTATAAATGATTTAGATAAAGAAGGTTTACTTGATAATACTGTAATTGTTATATATGGGGATCATGATTCAAAAATTAAAAAGAGTGAATACGAGTATTTTTATAATTATGATCCTGTAAAAGGTGAAATGCTTAGCAAAGATGATCCTGATTATCATGATGTTAGTTATTTTGAATACGAGTTAAATCGTAAAGTACCATTTATTATTTGGACTAAAGATCAAAATTTTGGAGTAGAAGTAAAAGAAGTAATGGGTATGTATGACGCTATGCCAACACTGGGTAATATGTTTGGTTTTAAGTCAGAGTATGCTTTAGGACATGATATTTTTAGTGTTACTGATAATATAGTTGTATTTCCTGGTGGAAATTGGCTTACTAATAAGATGTATTATAATAGTCAGAAACAAGAAGGTATACTTCTAAATCCATCTACACCAGTAAGTTTAAACTATATTGAAAAAAATAATGCTTATGCTGAAAAGATGATTACTGTATCTAATTCTATTATAAATTATGATTTAATTAGGAGTACTAGAGGACAAAGTAGTGTTTTAAAATATAAATAGTGATTTTTTCACTATTTTTTTCATATAATAATAATAATAAAGTCATAGACAAAAAAGCAAGGAAAATGCAATAGCTAATTGACAAACGTATGTATGCAATGTATAATATTAAATGCAATCTTAAAAGGCAGGTGTTGTATGTATAAAACGTATAAATTTAGAATGTACCCTAATAATGATCAAAAAAAATTAATTCATAAAACATTTGGCTGTGTTAGGTTTATTTATAATTATTTTTTAAATAAATATAAGGAAATTGGTTATTATAAAGCATATGATGCCTGCAATGAGTTAAAACAACTAGTAAAAGACTATCCCTTTCTAAAGGAAGTAGATAGTAGTTCTCTTAGATGTAGTATTTTTAATTTAGAAGATAGTTTTAAGAATTTCTTTGCTAAAAGAAGTTCTTATCCCTGTTTTAAAAATAAATTTAGTAAACAAAGTTATCGTACTACCGCTACTAGAAGTAGTTATAAAGGTAATAATTATTGTAATATTGAAATATATAAAGAAAGTAATAAAATAAAGTTACCTAAATTAGGATTAGTAAATATAAGAGGATATCGTAATCTAAGTAAAATAGAAGGTAAAATTATAAATGCTACCATAGAAAAAGAATCTACAGGTAAATACTATGTATGTGTAGTAGTAGAACTACCTAATGTAATAGTAGAAAAACAACAGTTAAATAGTATAGTAGGAATAGATTTAGGAATAAAAGACTTAGTAGTAACAAGTGATGGCGAAAAATATTCTAATCCTAAAGAATTAAGAAAAAGAGAAAAACAGTTAAAAAGATTACAAAGAAAGTTGTCTAGACAAGTTAAAAGAAGTAAAAATTATAATAAGACAAAAATAAAGATTGCTAGAATACATAGTAAAATAAAAAATAGTAGAAAACATAATATTATTAAAATAGTAAATAAAATTGTTAAAGAGTATGATTGCATAATAAGTGAGAAACTAAAAATAAAAGAAATGAGCCAAAATCATAAACTTTCAAAGTCTATAATAGATGCTAGTTTCAATAAAGTGTGTGAGTTAATAAAATGGAAAGCAAATATTTATGGTAAATATTATTATCAAATAGATACATATTACCCAAGTAGCAAAATTTGCAGTCATTGTGATTATAAAACAGATATAACAAACAACTTAAATATAAGAAATTGGACATGTCCAAGTTGTGGCTGTTTGAATGATAGAGATATAAATGCCAGTATAAATATTATGTTTGAAGGGTTAAAGATGCATATGAAAAATTATGCCAAAATATAAGGAGCGAACAAGATTTCTTAATTATTAAGAAATAAGTACGGTAGCGACTATCGGATTTTAAGTCTGTGGAGAAGTCTGATTACAGAGTCAAAGAAGCAGAAATCACATCACTGTGAAGTGATGTAAGCAAATATTATTTGCTTTTTGTTCTATAATAAAATGTAAAATAAATAAAAAAAGTATTGTAATTGATCTTTATTTTTGTTATAATTTGTTTGTACCGCTAAATGGGTCTATAGCCAAGTGGCTAAGGCGTGGGACTGCAACTCCCTGATCGTTGGTTCAAATCCGACTAGGCCCTCCAAATATGTATTTAACCCTTGGACATAAGGGTTTTTATTTTATTATTTTTATCATAAAAGTTATAAAAACTATTTAATTTATTTTTATTTTATTGTATAATTAATATGCATTGCCCTGTAGCCAAGCGGTAAGGCATCGGACTCTGACTCCGACATTCGTTAGTTCGAACCTAACCAGGGCAGCCATTAGAAATAATCCCTTTAGAAAATAAAGGGTTTTATTATATAAATAATTGTTTAAATATAATAGATATGATATAATCTTATCTATGAAGAAAGAAGGTTTTCTATGACAAATAAAGAATTAGCAGAGTTAATATTTCCAAATGTTAAACATGATATAGAGTATTATGAAAAAATGTATCCAGAAAGAGATTTAAAAGAAGGTGCTGTTGTATCTAGATTTGCTCCAAGTCCAACTGGTTTTGTCCATATGGGAAGTTTACTTACTGCTTTTATAGCTAGTAAAGTACCACGTGAAACAGATGGTGTATTTTATCTAAGAATAGAAGATACTGATCAAAAACGTAGTGTTGAAAATGGTGTTCAAGGTATAATTGATGATTTAGCTAACTTTGATATTAAAATAGATGAAGGCATGATTTCTGAAACAGAAGAAAAAGGTAATTATGGTCCTTATATTCAAAGTAAACGTAAAGAAATATATGATACTTACGCTAAATGGTTAATTGAAAATGATCTTGCTTATCCTTGCTTTTGTACTCCAGAAGAAATAGAAGATATTAGAAAAATACAAGAACGTTCTAAACAAAGAATTGGTTATTATGGAAAATTTGCTAAATGTCGTCATTTAACTAATGAAGAAAGAGCTGAACGCATTAAGAATGGTGAACCTTATATTATTCGTCTTAAATCACCAGGTAACTTTGAACATAAAGTAGTATTAAATGATTTAGTTCGTGGTAAGATAGAATTCCCTGAAAATGATTTAGATATAGTTCTAATAAAAAGTGATGGCTTACCACTTTATCACTTTGCACATTTAGTAGATGATCATCTAATGCATACTACACATATTCTTCGTGGCGAAGAGTGGGTGTCTTCAACACCAGTTCATTTACAATTATTTAGTATTTTTGGATTTAAGGCTCCTAAATATGCTCATCTTGGTTTAGTTATGAAAGTTGATGAAGATGGTACACGCCGTAAATTAAGTAAAAGAAAAGATCCAGAAGCTGCCGTAAGTTATTATCATGAAAAAGGTATTCCAGTTGAAGCTGTTAAGTTATATTTAATGACTATTGCTAATTCTAATTTTGAATTATGGATGCAAGCTAATCCAACAAAAGGAATAGATGATTTTAAGTTTGACTTTAAGAAGATGAGTGCTAGTGGTAGTTTATTCGATATTGAAAAATTAATTAATATTTCTAGAAACTATATTAGTAGATTAAAAGCTGTAGAAGTATATGATAATTTGTTAGAGTGGACTAAAGAATTTGACTTAGAATTCTATGACTTACTCGTTAAATATAAAGATTTTAGTATTGGAGTATTTAATATAGAAAGAGAACAAAAGAAACCTCGTAAAGATTATTCTTGCTATAGTGATATTAAAAATCAAGTATGGTATATGTATGATGAGTTATTTGATAAACAAGATAAAGAATATGAATTTGATACCATTAAAGATAAGGATGAAATCAAGAAAATATTATCTTTATACTTAGATAAATATTATGATACTAACGATAACGAGTCTGAATGGTTTGATAAATTAAAAGACTTAGCGGAATCTTTAGGATATGCTAGAGAGGTAAAAGATTATAAAGAAAATCCAGATAATTATAAAGGTCACGTTGGAGATATTGCTATGGTATTACGTGTTGCATTAACATCAAAAGCACAAACTCCTAATCTATATCAAATGATTAAATTATTTGGAAAAGAAAGATTAGAACAGAGATTAAGAAATTTTATTAATAATTATTAAATACTGGGGTAATTTAAAATTACTCCTTTTATTTTTAATGATTTTAAAAATTATAGACATATATTTGTATATTTTGAGCAATTCTATATAATTTACTTTAATTTTAATATACTATGCCCTTGTAATATTTAGAAAGGAGACGTGATTGAAATGATATATATTACAAATTTAAATGCTAAACTTACTAATAGACAGTCACGTCTAGTATTAAGTTTGGATTAATATCCAGTATCATAAATATAGAAAGGAAGTGTATGGATGATTTTGGATATGATAGGGCAAGATAATTTATACACTTGCTTTAACGTATTATAAAATATCTTGCCTATAAAGAAAGGTGAGAAATATGAATTTTAAGAAGTTTATTAAAGTTCATCATAGTCTCATTATTTCTATTATAGACATGATACAAATAGTAAATATATTTGTAAAATCTACTATTATAGCCATTATTATAGTAGTAATGGATAATATAATGAGTCGTGATGAATAAGGCCTTTGGCCTTTTTATTTTTTATTGTATAAATTTTGTTATCATGATAAAATGGTGTTGGGTGGTAATATGAAATTAGCAGTTGCGTTACAAGAAAGATCAGATTTAAACAAAAAAATTGAACAGTTAAATTATCGACTAGGTAATAATGCTGTTGTACAAGATGGTGAGAAAACACAAGAAACACCAGAAGAATTATTAAATGAATTAAATACTTGTTTAGATAATTTAGAAAAGTTAATTTGTCGAATTAATCTAACTAATTGTCAAACTAAAACAAATTATAAAGATATGACTTTAACGGAGTTAATAGCAAGAAAAGATATCCTAACTGTTAAAATAAATAGTTATAGAAATTTAGTAAATACTGCTAGTAACTTAATTCCTCGTGTATCACGTAGTGAAATAAAAATAAAAAGTAATATTGATATAAAAGCAACACAAAAAGAAATAGATAAATTATCTAAAGAATTACGTCTAGTTGATAATTCTATTCAAGAAATTAATTGGACTGTAGATTTGTTATAAAAATAATGGTTAAATTTTATAGGGTGAATGTTATCTCTATGTCTGAGAATGAGGCATAAAAATTAATAATTGGATACTAAGGAACTAGTAATTTGAATAATATAGTTTATGTTCAGATTGCGTATAAATGTATAAATATAGTTGCTTAAAAGGTATAACCAGACATTAACTATAAAATTAGGGTAGGGTTTGGGGATTTTAACAGATATAGTTAAAAATATCTTGTAAGAAAAAATGTTATATGTTACAATAATATTGTCTTAAAAAAGACTTTCTTATGGCCCGTTGGTGAAGTGGCTTAACACATAGCCCTCTCAAGGCTACATACAAGGGTCCGAATCCCTTACGGGTCACCAATAAAAAATAGAAAACTGAATGGAAGTTAATTAATTTTTGTTCAGTTTTTTTGTATAATTTTTTATTTTAAGTTTATTTATAAAAATGGTAGACATAATCTTAAATTTGGCATATAATATTAACGTATGAACAATTATTCATATAAGGAGGATAAGAATGTATCAGTTAGATGATGATAAAATTATTGATTTAGCAGAGTTATTTAAGATATTTGGTGATTCTACTAGAGTTAAGATAATTAATGTATTATTAAATGGCAAACTTTGTGTTAATGATATAGCTAATCAAATAGGAATGAGCCAATCAGCAGTATCGCATCAATTACGTATTTTAAAAGATTCTAAACTAGTAAAATATGAAAAGAATGGTAAAGAAATAATGTATTTTTTAGCTGATAGTCATGTTGAAAAAATATTTAAGATGGGATGTGAACACATTGAAGAAATATAACTTTTTTATAAAGAATTTGGATTGTGCTAATTGTGCCAGAAAAATAGAGGAGGATTTAAATAGTGATAAAAATATAGAGTCTGCTAATGTTAATTTTGCTACTTCTAAAGTAGAAGTAGAAACAAATTTAGATGGTGATGTATTAAAATATGTTAATAAGATTGTCAAATCTGTAGAGCCAGAAGCCTTAGTTTATACAAGTGAAGTAAAGCAAGAAAATATTACTAAACGTATTATTGTATTACTGGTTGGTATTTTATTAGCGGGATTAGGCTTATATTTAAATATTAATTCTAATATAAAATTAGTCTTGATTGTTGTTGCGTATATAGTTTTACTTAGTGAAACATTTGTTAAAGCAATGAAACTATTATTTAAAAGTGGTACTATTAATGAAAATATTTTAATAACTATTTCTTGTATTGGAGCCTTTTTAATTGGAAAACATAGTGAAGGATTAATGGTTATTATTCTATACGAAATAGGAAAAATATTAGAAGCAAGAGCTATTAATAAATCACGTTCTTCTATTGCGGAATTAATGGATATAAAACCAGTATCCGCTAATTTAAAATATTATAATAGTATTAAAGTGGTAGAACCAGAAAGTATAAAAAAAGGTGATACTATTGTTGTTAAAACTGGAGAAAAAATTCCTCTAGATGGTATTGTTACCATAGGAGAAGCACGCATTAATCCTATTGCCATTACTGGTGAAAGTAATTTAATTACTTTAAAAATTGGTGATACTGCTACTTCAGGAATGATAAATGAAGATGGCGTTATCGAAATAAAAGTTACTGCTGATTATGAAGACAGTACTGTTAATAGAATTTTAGAATTAATCGAAAATGCCGGAGCGAACAAAGCTAAAACGGAAACATTTGTTACTAAGGCTGCTAAAGTATATACACCAATTATAATTTTATTAGCTATGTCAATAATAATTTTTGGTAGTTTATTTACTAATATTCCTTTTAATGACTTATTATATCGTAGTTTATTATTCTTAGTAATATCTTGTCCTTGTGCTATAGCAATATCTGTACCACTTTCTTATTTTGCGGGTATTGGTGTTTGTTCTAAAAATGGTATATTAGTTAAGGGTAGTAATTATTTGGATGTCTTAAAAGATATAAATAAGATAGTTTTTGATAAAACAGGTACAATTACTACTGGTAAATTTGAAAACATTAAAATAGATATAATTGATAAAAATTATAAAATTAGTGAAGTAAAAAAGATAATTGTTAAAGGAGAACAATTATCTAGTCATCCAATTGCATCTAGTATTGTTAAATTAATTAATATTAAAGTTGATAGTAGCGATGTAGTGGATTTTAAAGAATATAAAGGTAAAGGTATTGAATTTAAAATTGCTGATTCAGATATTAAAATTGGTAATTATAAATTCTGTAATGCTGAAGACGCTAATGCTTTATTTTATGTAAACATTAATGATAACTTAGTCGCACGAATTAGGTTAGTTGATAGTATAAAAGGAAACGCTAAAGAAACTATTGCTTATTTATTACAAAATAATATTGATTGTGAAATGTTAACTGGTGATAGTAAGAGTAGTGCTCTTAGTATTGGTGAAGCTGTTGGTTTAAAAAATATAAAATATGAATTATTACCACAGGATAAATACAATTTAGTTAACGAGTATATAAAAGAAGATAATACTTTAGTAGCGTTTGTAGGAGACGGTATAAATGATGCTCCAACGCTTGCTTTAGCAAACGTAGGTATATCAATGGGTTCTATAGGTAGTGAATCCGCTATTGAAGCATCAGATGTTGTCATTGTTAATGATGATATTGGTAAGATTAAGAGTGCCATTAAGATATCAAAATATACGAGTAGAATTATTAAAGAAAACTTAATATTTGCTATTGCAATAAAAATATTATTCTTAAGTTTAGGATTATTTGGTATTGCTACGATGTGGCAAGCAGTATTTGCGGATGTTGGTGTAACAGTTATTACAATACTAAACTCAATTAGAATATTAAATATGAAAGCATAAAAAGAAAACCCCGTTTTTTGTGAAACGGGGTATATTTATTTATTATTAGTTTTTTTTCTAACTAAAATAATAATTATGCTAAGTAGTACTATTACTAGCAATAATATAGTAGGGTAGATTAATTTAGTTTGTGTTAAAAACAGTAGTAAACTAAATCTTAAACTTTTATCTAAGTAAACATCAATACTATCTAATACTTCATTATTATAAATTATATCAATAGTACCTAACTTGTCATTAATCTTGTTTTTATTTGATAACGCATCGATACCATTATATTTGTAAACTACATTTTCAATATTAAAATCATTATTTAAATATTTAGTTTTATCTTCTTTAGCATATACTTGATAAGTGTTGTAACCAGGCTTTGTAGTTATTTCTGTTAATATATCACCAGCATTAATAATATTGTGATAATCGTAATTATCAGCGTAGTATTCATATATATTTTTGGCATCAATGAAATTGTAGGGTATATTATAATTAGGGTTGGCACCAGTAGTAACTAGCATGTAGTTTATATTATTATAGGTTGCGGTACTTGCTAAACATAGGCCAGCGTCATCTGTATAACCAGTTTTCGAACCAGTAATTTTTGATATATCTAAGGAATATCTTCTAGCATTTGATACTCTAGTTGAATATAGTTTTATATTATTAGTAGTAAGATATTCATTAGTTTCAAATATATGCTTAAAAGTATTATTTTTAAGAGCGTATTTTAATAGAGTTGCTATGTCGGATACAGTAGAGTAATGTCCTTTTGTATCTAGCCCAGTGTTATTAACAAAGTTTGTGTTTGATAAATTTAGTTCTTTGGCTTTTTCATTCATTAATTTAACAAAGTTTTTTTCATTACCACCAATGTTGTTAGCTAATGCTAAGGCTGCATCTGCTCCAGATGGTAAAAATAGTCCCATTAATAAATCCATATACGTTACTTTATCACCGATAGAAAATCCTGCGACTGAAGCATTTGCTTCTGCAAGTCCTTTAAAGTCAGCATTTTTCATTACTACTGTGTCATTTAAATTATTAATGTTTTCAATTGCAACAATACAAGTCATTATTTTAGTTAAACTAGCTATTTCTGTTTTTTCATCTTTATTTTTTTCAAATATTATAGTATCATCATTTAAATTATACATTACTGCATATTTTGAATTGATTTCTAAAGCGAAAATAGTTGTAGGGAAAATTAATAGCGCTATTAAAAAGAATTTAGCAAATTTTTTTTTATTCATAATATATCACCTTTATAAAATATTATTTTCTTATTAAGTATATTATACTAATTAATTTTTGTAAAGTATAATAGAGGTGTAATATTTGACATTTTTGGTAGTATAATAATAGTGTTTGTTAATATATTTATAAAAAATGCAAAAAAAATTGAAAAAAATTGAAAAAAGTACTTGCCAAACAAAAATATTTAATGTATACTTAAGTAGTCACATGAATTGATGCCCAATTAGCTCAGTCGGTAGAGCGCACGGCTGTTAACCGTTAGGTCGTAGGTTCGAGTCCTACATTGGGCGCCATTTTTTGCGGGCTTGTAGCTCAGCTGGTTAGAGCGCTACACTGATAATGTAGAGGTCACAGGTTCGAGTCCTGTCAAGCCCACCATTTTTTATTATAAATGGCCCGTTGGTGAAACGGTTAACACACATGCCTTTCACGCATGCATTTATGGGTTCGAATCCCGTACGGGTCACCATTTAGTAATTAACTCTTTAGAAATAAAGGGTTTTTATTTTGCTTATTTGTGGTATAATATTAACTTGTTAAAGGAGAGATACAATGAAAAATATCAAAAATTTAAAAATAACTAGCACTGCCTTAGCCTTAGCGCTTACAACAATAACTTTATTACCTAGTTGTTATGATAACTCTAAAGTGGACGATAATAAGGTAATTGTCCATGATGTTGAAACTGCTGATAATATTTATTTTAACAATTTCTTTTTGGAAAATTTACCAAAAAATGTTGATGTTAATAAATATTTGACAAAAATAGATAATGTTAATATTAATGATAGTAAGCAATCATTTTTAAATAATAACGAATTTAATAATATAGTTAGTGTACAGAATTTACCAAAGATTTTTATTTCTACTAAATTAGAGGAAAGTAATTTATCTAGTTTTGATAAGGAGTCCTCAACTGATTTAATTTTAGAAGATAAGTTTAATTTATTAAATTATTTGGAAATATATAAACAATCAATAAAAAATATTATTTTTTCAGCAGAAGAAGAACCACTATCTTTGGAAGAAACAATATTGTTACAAGAAATATTACTTAATAATATATATGATTTAGAAATACAACAATATTGTGAATATGAATTAGAAACTACTGGTAAAAGTGACTTATTAAATAGTATTAATAATATAAAAAATGTATTTGATAATTATTTATTAGATAAGTTTGCTACTAAAATTAAGAGTGAAGAGTATTCTTGTGATACTACAAATATAATGCCTAACTTACTAGTAAAATTCCCTCTTTTGAAAGAGAACAATTTAGATAATAATTCTATTAATTTTCAAACCTTGGACTATAAAGTGAAAATATTAAGAGAATCTTTAAAACAACAAAATTCATTTAACTTTACATATACATTAAAAAAATAAAATTTATTAATCAAAATGCTATTATTATGGTATAATTAAAATAGTGAGAGGAGTAAGTTATGAAAAGAAAGATTTTCAGTATTGTATTATGTTTAGCTTTTTTAGTTACTTTAGTTGGTTGTGGTAAAGTAGAACCAAAAGATAATAATTATAATGATGGCAATAAGGGTGGAGAACAAGATAATAACACTAACAACGATAGTAAAATATCTATTGTAAATGTTAATTCTAAAACTAGACCTTACGCAGTTATGATAAATAATATAGCGGCAGCTCGCCCTACAGCAGGCTTACAAGATGCTTATATTGTTTATGAAATAGTAGTTGAAGGTGGAATTACTAGATATTTAGCTCTTTTTAAAGATGTTAATGTTGCTAAAATAGGTTCTGTACGTAGTTCTAGACATTATTATTTAGATTATGCTATGGAAAATGATGCTATTTACACACATTTTGGATGGAGTTATGTAGCAGAAAAACAAATTCCTGAATTAGGTATTAATAATGTTAATGGTTATACAACAGAAGGCGATGCTTTCTGGCGTGATACAACCTTAAATAGAGCTTACGAGCATACAGCATTTACTAGTACTGATAAAATATCCGCAGCTGTTAAAAGACGTGGCTATAGAACTGAAACAAATAAAGATTTACTATTAAACTATAGTGCAGATGAAATTGATTTAAGTAAGATGACTGGTGCCAAAGATGCTAAAAATGTAAGCATACAGTATTCTGGCTATCAAACAGCATCTTATAAATATGATGCTGAAAATAAAGTATATGTTCGTAGTAGTGGTGGAAAAGTAGATACAGACTTAACAACTAAGAAAAATATTACTGTTAAAAATATTATTACTTATCAAGTAGAAGATGTAAGTTATAATGGTGATGCTAAACTACGTGATCTTAAAAATATTGGTAAAGGAACAGGTTATTATATAACTGATGGTTATGCTGTACCTATTACTTGGGAAAAGACTAGTAGAGATGCTCAAACAGTATATAAATATGAAGATGGTACAGAAATTACTGTAAATGATGGTAATACATTTATTCAAATTCAACCAAAAGGTAAAAAGTTAACAATACAATAAGGTTTAAATCGGACGGTGTAAAAACTGTGCGATTTTTTTCATATAATCATTGTTAAAAATATCTTTTTTTGATATAATTTATATATGGTAGGAGACTGTTAAAATGAATAAGAATAGGGGACAAGCATTAGTTGAGTTTATAATTATAGTACCAATACTATTATTAATACTTCTTGGTATTGTTGATTTTGGTAATATTATTTATCGTAAACTTACTCTAGAAAGTACATTAGATACTGTTGTAGACTTATATGAAAGTAATAAACAAACAGAACTAGAAAAGTTTGTTACAGAGTCTGATGTTACTTATAAGCAAGAGGTAGATGAGGAATTTATACATATAATACTTACTAAAAATGTAAATATTATGACACCGGGATTAAACACTATTTTAAATAATCCTTATGAAATAAAAGTAGAAAGAATTATTTATCATGAATAAAAAAGGACAAGTATTGTTAGTCTTTATTTTACTTATTCCAGTTTTCCTAATTTTATTAGCACTAGTAGTTGATGTTGGACTATTATACAAAGAAAAAAAACATTTAGATAGTTCCTTAAAAGCCGCTACTAAATATGGTTTAAAACATATTACTGATGTAAGTGCTAAAGAAAAAGTAGAAACTTTAATATTAGAAAATGTTGGTGATACTTCTGAGATTAACGTAGTTATTGAAGATAAAACAATTACAACCAGTATTAAAGAAAATTACAATGGTATATTCAAAATGTTATTTAAAAATAGTATATATGAAATAGAAATATCTTATTATGGCTATATGGATGATAATAATAAGGAAGTTTTAACAAAGAATAGAGGGATATAATGGCTATAAAAAAAGCGAACGTTATTACAGTTACTTCAGTTAAAGGTGGTACAGGTAAATCCACTACAGTTTTAAATTTGGCAGGCGTTTTAACACTAAAACATAAAAAAACATTGATTTTAGATTTAGACTTATATAGTGGTGCAATAGCACCATCTTTAAATATTGATATTACAACTGATTTATATGCTTTAACTAATGATATGTATATGAATAGATTTGATAATATTGAAAATTATGTTTGTCCTTATAATGAGTATATTGACGTTATACCCGCTCCAAAAGATCCTAGACTTGCTAATAAGATTAAAGAGAAGTATTTATCACTTGTTATAAAAAAGGCTATTACACGCTATGATTTTATATTAATTGATACTACCCATTGTTTAAGCAATATTAATCTTTTAGCACTTGATAATAGTGATTTAATTTTATATCTAGTAACTAATAATTTAGTAGATTTAAAAAGTATGCGTAGTATGGTTTCTATATATAAAGATATGAATAAAACAAACTATCGTATTGTAATGAACAATTCTATTGATAGAAATCATAGTTGCTTTACGGAGTATGATATTAAAAACATTGTTGGTAGTAAAATAGATTATACTATTAATGGTAATTTTTATCATAATAACATTGATAAATTTGTTATAGATGGCAAAATATTATCTTTAGTATACCCTAAAAAATACAAAGTATTTGAAGATATTATTTCAGATTATTTAAAGGAAGAAAAGTAGGTGTATTATGGCAAGTAAAACTTTTATTGATGAATTTGAAGCTGATTTAGAAAAACCTATTGAAGATGTTTATGACGATTATAATGAATTTAAAAACAAATCTTTATTAGAGGAATTACGTAATAAGATAATTCAAACTTTAATAGATAATAATTCTTTACTTTCTAAAGAGGAAGAAATAAAAAAACAAATAGATAAAACAGTTGAAGGATATGATTTATCAACCGTTGAAAGAAATTATTTATATAATTTAATTGATAATGAAATGAATGGTTGTGGTCCTTTAACAGAGATACTTAAAGACCCTAATATAACAGAAATAATGGTTAATGGTATTGATGAAATTTACGTTGAACTTGATGGTCACGTTGTTCGTGATACAAGTGTTTCATTTATTAATGAAGACCACATTATTAGAACAATTCAAAGAATGATCCAGCCAATTGGTAGAACTATTGATACAGCAAGCCCAATGGTTGATGCTAGACTTGCTGATGGTTCCAGATTAAATGCTGTAATTCCACCACTTTCTTTAAATGGCCCAATTCTTACAATTCGTAAATTTAAAGAAGAATTAGCAAATATTGATGACTTCTTAAGAACAGGTGCTTTAACTCCTTATATGGCCAGATTCTTGGAAGCCAGTGTTCAAGCTAAGTTAAATATTATTATTTGTGGTGGTACTGGTAGTGGTAAAACAACTTTATTAAACTGTTTATCTTCTTTTATTGGTAATGATGAACGTATTATTACAATAGAAGATGCTGCTGAGTTAAAATTAAAACAAAATCACGTTATATCTTTGGAAACTCGTCTTACTAACTATGAAGGTGATGGTGAAGTAACAATTCGTGATTTAGTTATTAACTCTTTGCGTATGCGTCCAGATCGTATTATTGTTGGTGAAGTTCGTGGCAAGGAAGCATTTGATATGTTACAGGCCATGAACACTGGACATAATGGTAGTTTAACAACAATGCACGCTAATAGCCCAGAAGATGCTTTAAATAGACTTGAAACAATGATTTTAATGGCTGGTATGGAAATACCAGTAAAAGCAATTCGTGAATATATAGAAAATGCTATTGATTTAGTTATTCAGGTAAGTCGTCTTTCTGATGGTCGAAGAAAAGTAACTAGTATTTGTGAAGTAGTAGGTTTTGATGAAGATGTAATTAAACTTCGTGAAATATTTAGTTTTAAACAAACTGGTTTAACTGATAATGGCGAAGTAATTGGGGAATTTATGATGCATAAAAAAATTCCTAATGTATATAAGAAAATTAAATATAGAGGTATAGAAACACTAAAAGATATATTTGGATAGAGGTGAAATATATGAATAATAGTTATGGCTTTAATACAGAATATTGTAATATGCCTGCAAATAATAATATTAAAATAACCTATGTACCAAGTAGTGATATAGTTTATTATACTTATAACTTATATAAAAATTCTAATTTAGTTAGAACTGTTACCTTAGATTCTGGCAGATTAACTAATATATTTTTAGATTCTACGGGAAAATATTATGTTTCTATTGAAGCTCATTTACAAGATGGTAGCGTTAAAACAGAAACTAGTTGTGAATATATAGTTGATAAAGAAAAACCAATTCTTACAATTGGTAAAGAAAATTTAACTTTAATTAAGGGTAACACTATTGATGTAATGGGTAATGTTTCTGCACGTGATAATATTGATGGTGATATGACAAGTTTTGTCGTTACTAATATAGATAAATTAGATTTAAAATCTGTAGGCAAGAAAAAACTAACATATACAGTTAGTGATAGAGCGGGTAATACAACTGTTAAAAGTACTTATATCAATGTAACTGAAGATCCAGTAATGCTATTTGTACTTCAAGGAATAGTTATTGTATCATTAATGTTTGTACTTGCTTATATTATTAGATATTGTCGAAGTTTAAATCTTGAAAAAAGAATTGAAAAATATAGTATTAATCCTTTAATTGATGATAAAGATTCTATTTATGATAGTATTAGACGCTTCTTTAGAAAAGTAATAGATTCTATAAAACCAACTTTTAATAAATCTGTATTTTTAACTAGACTTAGTAAAAAATATGAAAAATATATTGGTTTATTTGAAATGAATGACGCTATGGATTTTGTTACTGTAAAATTTATATTTTCTATATTATTACTATTTATAGCGGCTTGTTCTAAAGCAGTCCAATTTAAATTAATAGGATTTTATGAAATTTGGATTCCACTTTGTATTGGTTTCTTTTTACCAGATATTTTGTTTATATCTAAATATAAGATATATAGAAAACGTTTAGAAAATGATTTATTACAAGCAATAGTAATTATGAATAATGCATTTAAATCTGGAAGGAGTATTACACAGGCAATAATACTAGTTAGTTCGGAATTAAAAGGACCAATTGCTAAAGAATTTAAGAAAATGGCTATTGAAATATCTTTAGGGTTAAGTGTTGAAGAAGTATTTAGAAGATTTTCTAAACGTATAGATATGGAAGAAGTAACTTATTTAACCGCTTCATTATCTATTATTAATAAAACTGGTGGTAATATTATTAGAGTATTTAATTCTATTGAAAAAACATTAGTAAATAAAAAGAAACTTCGTTTAGAATTAAATTCTTTAACTAGTGGTTCAAAAATTATTGTTAATGTTTTATTCTTTGTACCATTATTATTTGTATTATTTGTTGGTATAGTTAGTCCAGATTATTTTATGCCATTTATTACCAATCCATTTGGAATACTTATGTTAATACTTATAATTTTACTTTATATAATATATATAATTGTTATAAAGCAAATTATGAAGGTAAGGATGTGATTTTATGAATAAAAGTTATAAGAATAAATTTATTCGTAAAATATATAGAGAAAGAGATATAAAACTTATTGAAGATAAAATAAATATGCTTGGTGATAGACGTACTTTTAGTGCTGTAAGTTTTATGAATAGTCGTCTTGTTACTAGTACAATAGTATTCTTACTTGTATTATATTATAGTGAGTTAGGCTATGTTTTAGCACCAATTATAGCGGTAGCATATTATTATATTTATTATTATATATTTATTACAAGAAATATTAAATTACGTACTGCTAAACTTGATAAAGAAGCTTTATATTTCTTTGAAATATTAACACTTACTTTAGAGTCAGGCAGAAATTTAGAAAATGCTTTGGAAGTAACTGTTAAAAACGTTGATTCTGAGCTTTCAAGAGAATTTGAAAAAACTTTATTTGAAATGAAATTTGGTAAGTCTTTAGTTGAATCTTTACATGATATGAAAAAAAGAATTCCTTCAGAGACTATTAATAATATTATATTAAGTATTACTCAGACTAATGTTTTTGGTAATAGTATTGTTGCGACAATGTATGACCAATTAGATTTCTTAAGAGATAAACAAATACTTGAAATAAAAGGTCAAATGGCTAAACTACCAAATAAGATAAGTATGGTATCAGTAATATTTATTGTTCCTTTAATACTTATGTTGATACTAGGCCCATTATTAATTAACTTCTTAGGATAGTAGGGGGAGATATTGTGTTTCATTTAATAGATGTAAGTGATTCCGAAATGTGTTCTTTAGCACAGTTTATTCATTCACTAGGGTATAAAGTTGAATGTAGTGGTAATACCACTTTACTTAAAAACAAGGATATTAAAGTAAAGAGATTTTCTAAGAATAATATAACTGATGATATGTTTATTATTATTAGTGATAATTTGGAAAATGATAATGAAGAATTAGTTCGTGCGCGTGAACTTAATTTACGAATATATACTTGTAGTCAGATGAAAAAAAGATTTACAGGTATGTTTGAAACTATTGCGGTGTCTGGTTGTGTAGGAAAAGATATAACGACTTTAATGATGACGTATGTGTTATCTTATGTAGCAGGATGCAATTATCTATTAGAAGATGGTAAAGGTTATGCATCTAAAGAAAATAAGTATTTATGCTTAGAAGCAGATGAAAATAAAAGAAATTTCTTAAATATAAATCCTTATTATACCGTTATTACTAATATAGATTTAAACTATCCTGATTACTATAAAAGTATTGATGAAGTTATTTTAGCGTATCAAGAATTTGCTAGTAAAACAGAAAAAATGGTTCTTGCTAATGGCGATGATAGATATACAAGACTTTTAAATTTAAATGTACCAGTATTCTATTATGGTTTAAATAATGATAATGATATTGTGGCTAAAGAAGTAGAATATACCAAGAATGGTACTAACTTTGAAGTTCATGTTGAAGGCAACTATTATGGTAATTTTGAATTACCTATATATGGGAAGGCCATGCTATTAAATACTTTAGCGGTAATTGGTATGTGTCATTATGAAAGAATTGAATTTAAGGATGTGGCCAAAGCTTTAAAAGAATTTTTTATTAATAATAAAGTATATAATGAAAAACACTTACAAGATTTAGTATTAGTAAATAGTGAGTTTAATCATCCTTTAGAAATAAAAAATATTATTAAAGCTTATCGCCAAAAATATCCAGAAAATAGTATTGAAGTTGTATTTAATCCTTATGAATTATTTCAAGAAGAGGTTTTTAAAAATAGATTAACTGAATATATTAATTTATCAGATAAAGCCTATATAACTGGAGTAAGTAACTTAAAAGAAAATGATAATTTAAAAGATATTAATAATAAAGAGTCTATGCTAACAACTAGTATAAGAAAAGTTACTAAACAAAAGAATTTAACATTATTATTTTTAAGTAATAAACATCCTAATACTATTCAATTAGAAATAGAAGAAGATATAAAGAAGAATCGTAAAGCACTATAAAAGATGTCTTTTATATAAAAAATCTACACGTTTTTATTTCGTGTAGATTTTATTATGTTATTTAGTTAGTACTTCTTTAATACCATCAGTTAATACTTTTAATTCATTTGGACTCATTACTAGAATAACTGAATTAGTATAGTTTTTAAATACTTCTTTGTCTTCTAAAGTAATTACTTCAGAATTGGGAATTTTATCAGTAATAATGTTTATTTTAATATCTGGATAATCTTCCTGTTTTTCACGAGATTTATATATTTCAGTGAAGTAAGCTTTATCTACTTTAGAGAATATCTCAATAAATTCTTTATAAAATTCTTTAGTTCTTGAGAATGTATGAGGTTGAAAAACAGTAATTAATTTTTTATCAGGATATTTTTGTCTTACAGAATTAATCATTGCTCTAACTTCGTTAGGGTGATGCGCATAATCATCAATTACCACGTTTGATCCAATTACTGCTTCAGTAAATCTTCTTTTAACACCTTTAAATGAATTTATTAATGTTTCAATTTGCTCTTTAGTTAAACCAAAATAAGAAGACAAATAAATAATTGGTAAAACATTTTGGATCATATGATTACCATAAATATGTAAGTTAAATGTTCCAAATAATTTGTTCTTAATAATTACATCGAATGTGGAACCATCAGCATTCAATTTAATATTAGTAGCACAGATATCATTATCACTATTTAAACCATAGTAGATAATTTTATCACTTTTAATTTTTCTTACGTTTTTGTCATCTCCGCACGCAATGACTTCTTTTTTAGTTTGTTCTACAAACTTAGCGAAAGTTGCTATTATTTCATCAATGTTGTGATAAAAGTCAACGTGATCTAAGTCAATATTAGTAATAATGGTATAAGTTGGATAATAGTTTAAAAAGTGTTGTTGATATTCACAAGCCTCAATAACAAATTTTGTATTACCGATTTTAGCGTCCCCAGTGCCATCTCCTATTAGATAATTACATCCAATAGAATTATTTAATACGTGTGATAATATACCTGTAGTAGTAGTTTTACCATGCGTACCGCAAATAGCAATGGTTTCAAATTTCTTAGTTAATTCTCCTAACATTTCAGGATAATCATATATTTTTAAATTTAATTCTTTAGCTTTTTTTACTTCTTCGTTATTATTTTCGTTAAAAGTAGTACCTCTTACAATAGTAAGATTTTCTTTAATATTGTCTTTATTAAATGGAAGTATTTTTACCCCTAATTTATCTAGTTCTATTTGGGTAAAGAAATGTTTTTCAACATCACTTCCTTGTACTTCATATCCTAATTTTTTCATAATTTGTGCTAAAGCACTCATTCCTGAACCTTTAATACCTATAAAATGATACATATAATTTAATTCCTCCTAGTTATAATTATATATCTTTTAGAACCTTCAGTCAAATATTATTATCTATTAAAATATTTATGATATTAAAGCATTTTATTGTCAAAAATTGATAAATTTGTTACAATGGAATAGGTGAATGGTATGGATAACTTAGTACGTTTTGAAAGACTAATAGGGGAAAGTAACTTAAATAAAGTAAAACTACAAACGGTTGTTGTTTTAGGTTTAGGTGGAGTTGGGGGATATGCAACTGAGTCTTTAGCACGTAGTGGTATTGGTACACTAGTATTAGTAGACTACGATGTTGTAGATGTATCTAATTTAAATAGACAGATTATCGCTACTAAAGATACTATTGGTGAATATAAAACAGTTTGCTTTCAAAGGCGTATAAAGACTATAAATGAAGAATGTGTAGTTAAAACTATTAATGAAAAAATAACTAAGGATAATATCCATTTATTGTTTGAAGAAAATCCCGATTATATAGTTGATGCTTGTGATTTTTTAGAAGCTAAAGAAACTCTAATACTAGAATGTATAAAAAGAAAAGTTAAGCTTATCTCAAGTATGGGTACTGGTAATAAAATGGATCCTAGTAAATTAAAAATTATGGATATTAGAAAGACTAGTTATGATCCCATTGCAAAAAAGTTACGAAAATTTGTTGTAGAAAATAAAATTAATAAAAAAATACCTGTAGTTTGTAGCACGGAGTCACCAAGAAAAATATCTTCTCCAGTAGGTTCTAATGCTTTCGTACCCGCTACTGCAGGATTACTTTGTACAAGTTATATTATAAATGATATAGTAGGTGATATTAGTGACTTTAGTTAATGATTTAAAAAATATATGTAAAGATTTAAAAGGTACTTTCTTATCAATTGGTCTTTGTTATCCAACTGTAGAAAGTGTTATTGACAAAAATAAAAATATTACCGAAGGATATTTATTAGTATTAGAAGGTAAGAAAAAAGGCAAAACCAGAAGTAAAGATTATAATAAAAAAGTTTGTCGTAAAAAAATATCTATTAAAAAATTAAGAAAGACATTTAAGAAAAAAAGTGTTGATACATTAATACTTAATTATGAAGATGCTAAAAAGTATATGCGTTTCTTTGTTAGCGATAGTGTTTATATTAATAAAGGTAAACTTTATATATATGGTAAAAAAGATAAATTTACTATTGATGATATAAAATCTTATTATGGTAGATATAATACTAAAGTAGAGATTAAAGAATATGATAATGATTTTTTAATTATAATAGATAACAGTAATTCTAAAAATAATTATTTTAAAGATAAAATGTATAAATTTAAAGACACTATTATTTATTATATAAATGTTATAGGTGATATTTTAATAGGATAGGTGAATAGAATGAAAGAAAAAGGGTTTACATTGATTGAATTAATAGGTGTTATAGTATTACTTGCTATAATTATTTTAATAACGTATCCATCTATAGTAAATATTATAAAAAAATCTAACAATAAAATAGATAGTGCTACTAGTGCTTTAATAATTAGTGGTGCTAAAAATATGGTTGATGAAAATAAGAATAGTTATCCTTTAACTAATGGTAATGTTTATTGTGTTACAATAAAAAGTTTAATAAATAAAGGATACGTTATTTCTGATTTGGAAACTGGTAATGGAAATAAAATAAATACTGATAGATATGTAATGATAAAGGTAAATTCTAATAAATATAAATATACAATACTAGCAGAAGCTGAAAAATGTGATGAGAAAAGAGACCCTGTTATAGTTGATCCAGATGTTCCAGCATCTACACCTTATGTTTCTATTACTAAAGATGGTGGTGTGAGTAGTATTGTTACTAAAGGTGAAATGGAATATGTTGTTACATATGAACAATCAATTACTGATAGTATAGCGCAAGATAAAATAGTTGCACAAGTTTTAGTATCTTCTTCTGAATTTGAAGTTAATTCAAATACAACTGATGCTCCATTAACAATTACTATTCAATCAGAGAATGTTAGTACAATTAATAGTAAGTATTTTGAACGTGTTGTAAAATTATCTTATAATGAGAATACCGGTCATGGTTCTTACGCTGTAGGAACAAAGTTTTTTCTTAGAGTAAAAAGTGGATTAATAAAAAATACTGATGGCGTTGAAAGTAAAGAACTAAATAGTTCTATAACTAGGGTTGGTAAGTTTGAATCAAATGCTTATCTTTTATGTAATAATAACTGTGCTACAATTAATACAAAATGTTCTAATGAAATTTTATATAGTGATACTGGTGTAACTTGTCAATATGATACAACTAAGACTGGAGACTCTAAAATAATGACTGGTAAGTTTCATGTTTTAGAAGATGATGGTACAAACTTATCGCTTTTATATGACGATGTCATTACAGATTTTGTTGATTGGGAACCTAGCAGTTCTTATAGTAGAACATTTACAAAACAGTATGCAAGTTTGGAATCTTCTATGAAAGGTTATAGTGATGAGTATTTGAAAGTGCTTACTTCCTATAGTTATTGTCAGGGATATATAAATCCTGGTGGTAGTTCTATTGGATGTTCAAATAATGATTGGCAGATATTAAACAATATTAAAGCTAGAATTCCAACCACTGAGGAAATTGGGATCATTAGTGGCTATTATAAACCACTAACAGCAGGGAATGCATATCCTAATTTTTATCCAGTATATACTGGGAATGATTTGCCTGAATGGCTAAGAGCGACAAAAGGTAATCCTTATTGGCTTACGGGTCTTTTAACTTCGAATGCTGGAGATAATACTTGTGGCGCTGATACTGGAAGTGTTACTTGTGATAATAGTTTTAGTTACGTTGCCAATAAAGAAGACTTAGGAAAATATATTGAAGAATATAAAATAAGGCCAGTAATAGTGATTAATAAAAGTAATGTAGATTATAAAGATATATAAGTGAAAGTAGTGATACAATGTATTTGAAAAAAATAATAGCGCAAGGTTTTAAATCATTTGCGGATAAGACAACAATAGAGTTTATTAATGGTATTAATGGTATAGTTGGACCTAATGGTAGTGGTAAAAGTAATGTAGTAGATGCTGTAAGATGGGTGCTTGGTGAACAATCAGTTCGTCAATTACGTGGTGATGGTAGTATGACTGATGTTATATTTTCTGGTAGTAAATCAAGAAATGCCTCTAACAGTGCTTCTGTTACCTTAATATTTGATAACACTGATAAATATTTTCCTTTAGATTATACAGAAGTATCTATTAAAAGAAGAGTTTATCTAGATGGTACCAATGAATACTATTTAAATGATGAAAAGTGTCGTTTAAAAGATATAACGGATTTACTTTTAGATAGTGGTATTGCCAAAGAAAGTTTTAATATAATATCACAGGGAAAAATAGAGGAAATCATATCTAGTAAACCAGTAGATAGAAGAACTATTATTGAAGAAGCGGCTGGCGTTTTAAAATATAAAAGAAGAAAAGAAGATGCTTTAAAAAAACTTGATAAGACTCACGATAATATGGACCGTGTTAATGATATAATTAGTGAACTAGAAGTACAAGTAGAACCATTAAAACAGCAACGTGATTCAGCTATTAAATATCGTGATACTAAAGAAGAACTTGATAAAATAGAACTTGCTCTTATTGTAAATGATATTACTAATATAAACTATTCTTATCAAGAAAATAAAGCTAAAATTCAAGAGTTAAATGAAGAATTATTAAAATTTAGTTCTAGTAATATAACTGGTGAAGCCAAATTAGAAAGTCTAAAAGTAGAACTTTCTAAAATAGAAGATGAACTAAAGATAAATAATAAAAACTTAATAGAGTTTAGCACCAAAGCAGAGAAAATTAATAGCGAAAAAAATATTATTTTAGAAAGAAAAAAGTATGAAACAAATAATGAAACTGTTCATAAACAAATAGTTGAATTAAATGAAACAAAGTTTAAATTACAAAATGATATAGAAAATTATCAAAGTAAATATGAAGAACTTACAAGAAAGTTAAAACTAGTAGTTGAAGAAATAAATAATTTAGAAAAAGAGATAAGTGATACTAAAACAAATCGTACCATTGTATCTAGTAAATTATCTGGTTTATTAAAAGAAGAAAACTTTACTAGTAATAAGATTGATAATTTAAAAAATTCTATTGAAAATAATGAACTTCTTCCTTATTCGGTTCGTAGTGTTTTAAGTAATCCTAAATTAAATGGTATTCATAATACTATTGGTAACATAATCGAAGTTGAAGAAAAGTTTAGTACCGCTGTTAGCGTTGCATTAGGAGCAGGTGCTTCTAATATAATTATTGATAATGAAGTATACGCTAAAGAAGCAATTAATTATTTAAAGAATAATAAACTTGGCCGTGCTACATTCTTTCCACTTAACATTATTAAACCTAAGAAAATAGATAATATGGTATTATCAGTGCTTAATTCTAATAATTTTGAATATAGTATTTTATCATCTAAAGTAAAAGTAGAACCAATTTACCAGAGTGTTATTGATAATCAATTAGGTAATATTATTTTAGTAGAAGACTTAGATACCGCTAATAAAGTTGCTAAAAAGATAAATAATACTTATCGTATAGTTACTTTAGATGGCAGTTTAATTCATGTTGGTGGTTCCCTTACTGGTGGTACTATTAATAATAGTAAAAGTGTTATTTCTGAAAAATATGAATTAGAAAATACTATTAAATTACTAGATGATATTCATAATAATATAAAATTACATGAAGAAAAAATTAATGAAATTGATTACTCATTAAAATCATTAGAAGATAAGTTATATTTACAAACTAAGGATAAGATAACTATCTCAGAAACTCTTAATAACTATAATTTAGAGTTATCTAATTTAAAAGAAAAAATAAGCAATACTTGTATTGATATAAAGAGTTTGGAAGCTTTAGAAAAAGGTTCATTAACTACTGAAGAAGAAAACATTATGAAAGAATACTATGAAGCAGTTAAAAAGCGTGATAAATGCCTTTTAAATGTTTCATCACTACAAAATAAAGAAGATGAATTAAAAGATAGTATTAATCAATTAGATTTTTCTATTCGTAAAGAAAATTCTTTATATAATGCTAAAAATAAAGAATTAAAAGATTTGGAAATACTTGTAAATAGAGCTGATGTTAAATTAGATAATTTACTTAATTCTTTACGTGAAGAATATGGTATGACTTATGAAAAGGCATTATCTTTATATAAATTAGAAATGTCTGAAGATATAGCACGTTCTAAGGTAAATAGTTTAAAGAGAGTTATTAAAGATCTTGGTATGGTTAATCTAGGCGCTATTGAAGAATATGAACGTGTAAGTTCAAGATATGAATTTTTAATTAAACAACGTGATGATTTAGTAAGTGCCGAAAATACTTTATTAGAGATTATTTCTGAAATGGATAAAGTTATGGAAAATGATTTTAAGAGTACTTTTGATATTGTAAATAAAAACTTTACAGAAACGTTTAAAGATTTATTTAAAGGTGGAACTGCTAGTTTAAAATTAACAGAGCCAAACAATTTATTAGAAACTGGTATTGAAATTATAGCGTCACCTCCAGGAAAAAAATTAACTAGTATATCTTTATTATCTGGTGGTGAAAAAACATTTACCGCAATTAGTTTATTGTTTGCTATACTAAAATCTCGTGTAATTCCGTTCTGTATTTTAGATGAAGTAGAGGCTGCTTTGGACGAAGCTAATGTTGATAGTTTTGGTTCTTATTTAAAATCATTACAAGAAAAAACACAGTTTATCTTAATTACCCATAAAAAGCGTACTATGGAATATGCTGATGTACTATATGGTATAACTATGCAAGAATCTGGTGTTAGTAAATTAGTAAGTGTTCGTTTAGAAGATTTACCTAAATAGTAATTATATTTAAAATGAGTAGACTATAAACACATTATTGTCTACTCATTTCTGTCTAATTTTGATAATAAGTATTTTTATTAAAAAAGTCACGGAATGAAATACTAATATCCTAATTTTTAAATTTAATATTTCACAAAACTAACACATTGATGTATTATATTATAAATGAGGTGAGAATATGAAAGTTCTTATTGTTGATGATGAAGAATTAATTAGAAATGTTATTAAAGAATATTGTTTACTTGATAACTATGAAGTAATAGAAGCAAGTAATGGTTTAGAAGCAATCGATAGAGTAAAAGAAAATAATGATATTGATATTATTATCTTAGATGTTATGATGCCTAAATTAGATGGATTTTCAGCATTTAAAAAAATTCGTGAAATAAAAAGTATACCTACTATTATATTATCGGCTCGTAATGAAGAATTTGATAAATTAATAGGGTTTGATTTAGGAATAGATGATTATGTTACAAAACCATTTAGTCCTAAAGAATTAATGGCTAGAATAAAGGCAGTATTAAAAAGAAGTTTGAATACAGATAATTTTGTTTATTCTGATTTAGTGATAGATTATTTAGGCCATACTGTAAAAATAGATGGAAAAGAATTAAAACTTACCCCTAAAGAGTATGAATTATTAGTATATTTTTCTAAGAATCCTAATATAGCTTTATCTCGTGAACAATTACTAAGTAAGATTTGGGGATATGATTTTTTTGGTGATGATCGCACAGTTGATACCCACATTAAAACACTTAGAAATAATTTAGGAAAGTATAGAGATCTTATTACTACTGTTCGTGGTATGGGGTATAAGTTTGTTGTAAATGAATAAGTTAAAAAATAAGATTTGGTTATATTTAGTTTTCTTTTTAATTATTATTTTAGCGTGTCTTTGGATATTTCAAGTTATGCTTTTAGATTCTTATTATGAATGGAAAATAAAATCTAAACTTGATGAAATTGGTTATATTATAGACAGTACTGATAGTAATTTAAAAACTACTTTAGATGAACTTGCTTATGATAATGATATTTGTATTGAAATAACAGATACAAATAAATCTATTATTTATTCATCTAATTATTTTTATCGTGGATGCTTAGAAGAAGGAAATAAATCATATAGTTTTTATAAAGATCATTTTATCAATAATAATTATTCTAATAAAACGTATTTATTAAGAAATGTTAAATCAAATACTAAGACACTTATTAAGGCTATAAAAAGAAATGATTTTTATATATTTATTAATGCCTCTTTAGAGCCAATAGGTGCCACTTCATCAATAATAACTAGTCAACTTCGTTATGTATCAGTAATAGTTTTAATATTATCTTTATTTGTTGCGTATTTATTATCTAATAAGATATCTAAACCTATGGTCAAACTAAATAAAGGCGTAAAAGAATTTTCTAAAGGTAATTATAAAGCAGATTTTGATTATACTGGTAATATAGAAGAAATAAAAGAATTATCTATGACTCTTAGTAATGCTGCCAAAGAATTAGAAAAGACTGAAACTTTACGTCGTGAGTTTTTAGCAAACGTTGGTCATGATTTAAAAACCCCTCTTACTATGATTAAGGCTTATGCTGAAATGGTTAGAGATGTAAGCTATAAAGATGATAAAAAACGTACTGATAATTTAAACATTATTATAGAAGAAACCGATCGCTTAAATATTTTAGTGAATGATATTTTAGATTTATCAAAATTACAAGCAAATACTGTAAAACTTGAATTTGAAGAATTTGATTTAGATAGTCTTATTAAAAGTATTATTAAACGTTTTGATATCTTTATTTCTAAAGAAGGTTATACAATTACCTATAGCGGTGTAGATAATGCTATGGTAAATGCTGATAAAAAAAGAGTGGAACAAGTGCTATATAATTTAATTAATAACGCTATTCAATATACTGGAGATAATAAGTTAGTAATGGTAAGATTATCTATAAAAGATAATAATTATTTAATAGAAGTAGAAGATACTGGAAAAGGCATTGATAAAGAAGAATTAAATAATATTTGGGATAAGTACTATAAAATAGATAAGAGCCACAAGAGAAATACAGTTGGTAGTGGTATTGGCTTATCTATTGTAAAAAGTGTTTGTATAAATCATAAATTTAATTATGGTGTTAATTCCATTAAGAAAAAAGGTTCAACTTTCTGGATAGAAATTCCAAAGGTTTAACCTTTTTCTTTGCATTATTTACTAATTGTGTTAAAATATATGGCACAGGTGGGGAATATTATGACTGAAGAAAAGCAAATATATTTATTAAACTTATTAAAAGATATGATAAATAAATATAAAAGTTCTACTAACTTACAAGAAAAAGAACAATATTTAAGTAGTATTAATAACTTTGGAAGCAGTTTTGAATATGCATTAAGTTCTGTTCATGAAGAATTTTTGTATAGAATATACGAGTTAATATCTATAGAGGGTATTGATACATATTTATCAGAATTTAATAAAGAGCAGGATCTTAGATATCGTAGAGTTTATAATAAAAGTTATAATTACGATTATTTAAAATATTTAATTAATAATATTGATATTTCTACTGAAGAGCATACTAAATATGTATTTGCCACAAATGATTGGTACATAAAAGATTATTTAAAAGAATGCGAATATCTATTATTTAAATATCGACAGGATAGTCAAAGTGTTATTATTGATGACAATTTTCTTAATAGTTGTTCAATTACTTTATATAATAATCTAAATATAATTTTAATGAATAAATTAGATATTCCAACTTTATTTCATGAGTTTTTACATGGTATTTATTTAAATACAATAACTATTTATCGTGAAACTCCTAATATTTTAGGAGAACTTGCTTTACGAAAACAATATTGTTTAAATAGTACAATTGATAGGTTAGAAGTTTTAAAAATTGCAAAGAAGTTGAATTCTACTATTTTTTCTAACAAGTATTATTTAATTGGTACTATTTTATCTCATGCTATTATTAATAAGTATGGTAGTGATTTTAAAACAATTAATTATTTTATGAATTTAATTTCTAAAAATGATCAAATAGATTTAAAAAGTATGTTACAATTATGTAATATAAGTGAACAAGATATTTTTGCTAGTTTTAATAAAAGTAAATCTTATGTTTATGAAAGATAGGTTGATTATATGAAGTTAGTTTTAGCAAGTACATCTAAATTTAAAAGTGCGATTATGGATAAAGTAAAAATGTCTCATATTAATGTAGCTAATAATTTTGAAGAAGTATCGTTTAATACAGATGTTTATGATTATGTAAAAGAATTAGCACTAGGTAAAGCAAATAGTGTTAAAGATAAAGTTACGGATTCTATAATATTAGGTATTGATACCGTTGTTTACGTAAATGGTAAAATAATAGAGAAACCTAAAAGCATTAATGAAGTTAAAAATAATCTGTTATTAGCGTCTAATAATACTGTATCAGTAATTTCTGGTATAGCATTAATTAACCAAATTGAAGAAGTTACTTTAAGTACTTATCAAGAAACTAAAGTTAGCTTTAATAAAATAGATGAGTGTGATATAGATTATTATATTGATAATGAACCAGATACAATGTATGCTTCAGGTTTTATAGTAGAAACTATAGCGTCTAATTTTATTAAAAAAATAGATGGTAGTTTTTATAATATATTAGGTGTACCAGTAGAAAAAATATATGAATGTTTATTAAGTTTTAATATTCATCTTAAAGATTTAGAAAAATAGGAACTAGGAAACCTAGTTTTTTCTTTACAAATAATTGATATTATTATATTATATATAACCAGAGGTAGTGTATATGGAAAGTAGTAAATGGCAATTTGATGAACAATTTTTAATTAAGACTGTAAAAGATGCTAAAAGATTGTTAAAAACAGATTTAAAAGCACAAGAGCGAATAGCGATAGAAGAGACAATAGAAAATTTTTTAAAGTATTTAAATGTTAAAGTTGAACCTGAAATAAAAGTATTAAAAAATGCTAATAATTTAACTATGGCTAAAAATAAATTTATGCGTAATGCCATTAATAGTTATAATGATTTAGGTCAAGATATGATTGATCTAATTATTTATCTTGCTAATAACATTAGTTATTTTAATCATAATCATCATAGAAAATATCAAAGTTATAAAACAGATTTATTACCAGAAGAAATTGTTGATGAAACACTAGAACTATATAGCATTTATTTTGAAAAGTTTTATAATACAGCCCAAAATATTATTAATTATCCTTTAAATTTAATTAATTTTACCAAAGACGGTCATTTAAGATCATATTGTTTTGAATCAGATATGTTTAAATTACCATTTATTAATATTAAAAATTACAGTGGTAACCCTGAAGACTTTGCTCATGAATTACAACATGGTGTTGAGTATATGAATAATTATAAATCTAATTTATATAGTAGTGAATTAGGACCAATTTTAATAGAAACATTATATATAGATAGGCTAGTTAAAAGTAGGGATCGAAATGCAGCTAGTTTATATTACCATAGAATTTATGAAATGGAATCTATACTAACGGAGTTATTATCATATTATGGTTGTATTAAAGAGTTTAGAAAATATAATTTTGAAGTAAGTAATTCAAAATTTATAAATACTTTATATTACCATAATTTAATTTACACAAAAGAAAATATAATGTTTAACGACTTAGATATTGATGTTGATGAATATTTAAACTATTTGTTATCATTTTTTAAATCATTAGAAGTAAGAGATAAAGTTTATCAAGATAAAAAACATGCTTTTACTTTGTTAAAGAAATATTTAAATTATAAGAATCCTATGAATTATTGTGAAGAACAAATGTTAAATTATTATGAAGAGTATCGTAAAGAAGTAATTTCAAAGGTAAAGAAATATCCGCATACCAAGAAATATTTCAAGAGTACTGAGTGATTTTATGAATAGATGGCGATTTGATGTTAACTTTTTTATCAAAACTATTGATACCGCAACGGAAAATTTAAATGATCCTAAAATATCTGGTATGACTAAATTCTTACTTCAAGAAACTATTTGTGAGGCAAGTAGTGCTTTGGATATATTAATTAATAATTCTTATTATTCAAATAAAAATTTTACTAAAGAAACTGAGTTTTCCAAAGTAAAAGATTTATTTATTGATAAAGCTATTTATGATTATAAAACTATTGATGAAAAACTAAGGGATTTAATTATATTTTTAAGTGATAATATGACTATATTAGAGTATAAAAGTAATAACTATTTTGGTAAAGATAATCCAGATGATATCGTAGCGTTATCTTTAAATATTTATGATAATATGTTACCAATATTTTCTAAAATAGCAAGAACTATTATAGACTATCCTATTAATTTAATTAACTTTGACTTAAATTCTAATATTGGTTCTCAGTGCTTCTTTGTTTTTAATTTACCATTTCTACATATAGAAAATTATTGTAAACAACCAGATAATTTTATTCACGAGTTACAACATGGTGTTGAAAAAATGTTAGAATATAAGACACCTATTTATTATAAAGAGTTGGGTCCTATACTTTTAGAAACATTATATATTGATGCCTTAGTTAATAAAAATTATAGTAATGCTTCTAGTTTATATTTTGAAAGAATAGCGGAAGTAGAAGCATTTTTGGATTATTTAAGTAGGTATTTTAAGTGTTTAAGGGAACTAAAAAAATATAATTTTAATGTTCAAATGAATAAATTTATAGATATAATAAATAGCAATAATTTATTATATGGTAATAAATTTACTATGAATGACTTATTAAATGAAGATTTTAAAGAGTATTTAATGTATTTATTATCGTTTTTTAAATCTTTAACTATAAGAGATATAATTTATCAAGATAAGAAAAAGGGTTTAGAAATGCTTGTTAATAGTTTAAAATCTTGTAAAGAAGAAATTTATAAAATGAACACTAATAATACATTACAAAGTTATGATGATTATTTAAAAGAAATAGTTTTAAAAGAAAAGAAGTTATCCTATATAAAAAGATGATAAATAGAAAATATTATTGGAAAAATAAGCCACTATACATTTTAGTGGTTTTTTGATATAATTAAAAAGTAGTAGAAAGTAGGTGGATAATGAAGAAATTTATTAGACTATTACTTATATTAATAGTTTTAGTTAGTTCTTCTCCAGTTTCCGCTTTAACAATAACTGGTAAATCAATAGATAGTGGTACGAATATTCGAAGTGGTGCATCTACTAAGTATTCAGTTATTGGTACTAGTAAGTTTGGAGATACTTTTAAAATTTTAGAATCAGTACCAAGTGAAAATGTTGGTTCTTGTTCTAGCGATTGGTATAAATTTGATTATAATGGTACTTTTGGATATATCTGTGGGGATTATGTATCAATATATTTAGATAATTCTGATGAAGTAATTAATGAGAATTTAACGGAAGAAGAAAAGACTAAGTTAGAAGAAAAGAAAAAATATGAGGTTGGATTAGAAACTTTAGGATTTCCTAAATCTTATATTCCTTATTTAAGTAGATTACATGAAAAACATCCAACTTGGACTTTTGAACCATTAATTACAGGTATTGATTTTAATGAAGCAGTTACTAAAGAAAGTGCTTTAGGTGTTAGTTTAATTCAAGATGCTTATGCTTATGATGGTTGGAAAACTACACAATCTCCAGGATATGATTATGGTACTGATACTTGGAAATCTTATGATTCTGGTAACTGGGTAGCAGCCAATAAAGAAGCAGTAGCGTATTTTATGGATCCAAGAAACTTTCTGACTGATTCTCGTATATTTCAATTTGAAAAATTAAAGTATGATGCTAGTTATCAAACTATTGAGGCTGTTCAAAGTATATTTGGTAGAGGTACTTTATTTTATAATCACGCTAGTGCCTTTGTTGAAGCTGGTAGTACTTATGATGTAAACTCTGTATATTTAGCATCTAAAGTACGATTAGAAGTAGGGGCAAATGGTAGTGGTTCTACTAATGGTCGTGCATTTACTTATAATGGTGTTACTTATAATGGTGGAATTTATAATGTTTATAATATTGGTGCTTATAGAACTAGTGGTGGCAGTGCTATAGATAGAGGCCTATTTTGGGCAATGGGAGGATTTGGTCTAGGTAATCCTGATAGGTATTTACGTCCTTGGAATACTTTAGATTTATCTATAAAAGGTGGAGCTCTTTGGATAGCGGAAGGTTATATTAATGCAGGACAATATACTACTTATTTACAAAGATTTAATGTTGCTAAGGGATATGTTGGTACTTCTCATCAATATCAAACTGATTTAAGAGCACCATTTTATTCATCAAGTAGTAGTTATCAATCATATTATAAAAATGGTTTAGCAGAAACTTCTTTTAAATTTACAATCCCTGTTTATGATAACATGCCAGAATATACTTTCCTACCTAACATAGGTAATCCTAATAATCATTTAAAAGAGTTAAAAGTTAATGGTACTTTAGTAAATAATTTTAGTCATGATAATTTAGAATATACATTTTATGTAAGAAGTGGCGCTACAAGTGTAGATATTAGTGCTACAACAATTAATAAAAATGCTACGGTTGCGGGTGTGGGCACTATTATGCTTACTGGTGATACTACTAAGTCTGTAGTTGAAGTAACTGCTGAAAATGGTGATAAAAATATTTATACTATTAATATAGTAAAAAGTGGTTCTATTAAAATGACACCAGATGAAATAATAGAAGCTAGTTCTTTAAAGAAAAATGAGAACTTTATAAGTGGTATTACAATAGGAGCAACAGTTGAAAGTTTAAGTAAATTATTAAGTGAAACTTGTATTGGGGCAAGTATAAGTATGACTAATAGTGATGGTAATGTTAAAACTACAGGTGTAATTGGTACTGGTGATACTATTACTATTACTAATGGAGAGGTTACTAGTACTTATAATATAGTAATTTATGGCGACGTATCTGGTGATGGAGAAGTAACAGTATTAGATTTATTAAAAATACAAAAACATATACTAGGTTATACTTTACTAAATGGAGCATTTAATAAGGCTGCAGATGCTAGTCATGATAGTGAGATAACAGTATTAGACTTATTAAAAGTACAAAAGCATATACTAGGATATACTAGTATTACACAATAGGAGGTATTATGAAAAAGACAATAAAAGTATTTTCTTTAATTATATTTAGTTTAATTATATTAGGTTTTAAAGAAAATGTTAGTGCTAGTAGTGCTACATTTAGTGTAAGATCTAGCGCATCTACAGTAGCGGTAGGTAATAATGTAACTGTTACAGTTACACTTTCATCTAGTTCAGCTTTAGGTAGTTGGAATTTTACTATAGGCTATGATACCAGTAAATTAAGACTTATTTCTTCCACAGCAGAACGTGATCAAACTAGTGCTGGCGTTGTAAGTAGTGCTAATCAAAAATCAGTTTCTTATAAATATACTTTTAAAACGTTAAAATCAGGTACTGCTAATGTAAATATTAGCGATGCTATTGTGTATGATTTTAATGATGAAAAGATGTCTTTAAATAGAGGCTCTGTTAATATAACTTTGAAAACTTGGGAACAAATAGAAGCTAGTTATAGTACTAATGCTAATTTAAAAAGTATTACTATAGATGGTGGCGAATTAAATCCTAATGTTACATTAAATCCTGTATTTAATAAAGATACTTTAGAATATAGTATTGAACTAGAACCTAATACTACGGAGATAAGTATAAATGCAACAAAAGAAGATGGAACTGCATCTATTAGTGGACTAGGTACTATTACTGTTAGTGAAGGTGCTAATAAAATAGAAATTAAAGTAACTGCTCAAAAAGGAAATACCAAGACATATATTATAAATGCTACTGTAAAAGAGTTAGAACCTATTAATGTAACTGTAGATGGTAAAGATTATGTTGTAGTAAGGAAAGTTGATAGTTTAGTAAAACCTTATTCTTATTCTGATGATACAGTTTTAATTCATGAAAAAGAAGTACCAGCTTTTTATAGTAGTATTACAGGGTATAAGTTAGTGGGATTAAAGGATAATGCTGGTAACATAAAATTGTTTATATATGATGAAGCAAAAGATACTTATAAATACTATCAAGAATTATCTTTAGGTAAAGTAGTACTTGCTACATTAAGTATTCCAGATGATAAAATTATTAAAGATTATACTAAATCTAAAATAAATATTAATAATGAAGAAGTAGAATGTCTAGTTCATGATGAATTCGGTATAACTTTAGTATATGGTAAGAATATAGAAACAGGTAAAACTAATTATTATATTTATGAAAAAGAAGAAAATACACTACAAAGGTATGATGAAGATATATTTAAAAAAATAAATAATAAAATTAATCTTTATACTTATATAATCCTTGGTAGTGGGGGAGTAATTATTTTACTTATTATAATTCTTATTGTGGCTATTTCTAAAAGTGAAAAGAAATTAAATAGTCGTAAAGAAGAAATGCGTCAAGATATTATTGATAATGAAAATATGGCTAAATTAGAAGAAATAAATAAAAAAGAAAAAAAGAATAGAGATAAAGAATTAAAGAAAAAACAAAAAGAATTAGAAGAACTAGAACGTACTTCTAAAGAAAAAATAGAAAAACAAGAAGAAAAAGAACAAGAAATAAAAAAAGAGCAACCAGAAGAAGTAGAAAGTATTGAAGATATTTCTAATAAAAAATTATCTCGTAAAGAAAGAAAAGCCTTAAAGAAACAAGAAAAATTATTAAAAAAGAAAAAGGATGTTATAGAAGAACAGGTAAGTGATTCCAAAGAAGAGATAGGTAATGTAGAAGCAAAAGAAGAACAAACTATTCAAGAATTTGAATTAGAGCCCAAAAATGATGAAGTACCTAAAAAAGATAAAAAGAAACATAAACGTCAAAAAGAAGAAAATGATGACGATATGTTCATGCTATAAGATATTAATTTAACATAAAATAGACATAATTTTGTCTATTTTTCTTGTATTTTTTACCAAATTGTCAAAATTGGTAGAAATAAATAGGGTAAGTATGGTATAATGAAAAAGTTAATATTGGTAAGTTTTTAAATGAGGTAATAATATGAAAAAAGAACGCTATTTTTATTTAGATGTTTTAAAAACTATTGCAGTTTTTTTGGTTTGTTTATACCATTTCTATATTGGTGGAATAATAGGCTATAGTAATAATTTATCTATTGCAAATTATATAGAACGTTTTTTATTTAATATATGTAGTTGTTGCGTACCATTATTTTTTATGGTAAATGGTGCGCTTGTTTTAAATAGAGAACTTAATATTAGAAGACACTTAAAGAAATGTGGTAAAATTTTTATTCAATGTTTAATTTGGAAATGTATTGCTATTATAATTTGTACTATTTTTAATAATATTGAATTATTAAAATATAGTCCATATACATTGTTCAATTCAATATTCTTTACTGATATGTTAGAAGGAATTAATCTTACAGAATTTTGGTTTATTTATGTTCTTTTATGCATTTATTTTCTTTTACCATTAATTAAAAAAACATTTGATTTATCTTTTGAAAACAGAGAATATAAATTATATTTAATATTTATCTTGTCTTTGCTTTTCGTTTCTTCTTTTTTAAAAAATGATATTAATTTTGTAAAAACTGTGATTCCAGTAATTAAAAATATCAATATTACTAGTTTTGATTGCTTAACACCATTTAGATGGTTAGTTGGTCCTATGTTATTATATTTTTTGTTGGGTGGAATTATGGGTAGAAGAGATATAAGTCATAAAAAGCATAATTGTACAATATCTGTGATTATGATTTTTATTGGTTTATGTTTACTATTAGTTGAATGGTACATACAATCAAACAGTTTAGGATTGAATTTTGATATTGTATTTGATGGTAATTCAACTATGGCTACATTGCTTATTTCTGTTGGTGTATTTGATATAATTCAAAAATTATATAGTAGAATTCAATATAATAATATTTTTACTATCTTTTTTAATAAAGTAGGTTCAAATACACTTGGAATATATTATATGCATTGGATTATTGGAAATACTTTTATATATAAATATTTAATGTTTAAATATAATGCCTTTTATTTTAATATTTTAAAAGCACTAGTATTAATTATAATTTGTACAATAATATCCGAAGCAATTAAGAAAATACCAATTTTAAAGAATATTCTTGAATGATCTTATATTTTCGTGTTACTATCTTTTTTATATTCAAAATTATGTATTATTCATACTATAAGATTATTAATTTAACATAAAATAGACATAATTTTGTCTATTTTTCTTGTATTTTTTACTAAATTGTCAAAATTGGTAGAAATAAATAGGGTAGTATGGTATAATGAAATGGCGAGTATTAGTTAGGAGTGACTAGATGAAAAAAAATAGTGTGTTATCGTCAATAAGACTTATTGCCTTTATAATGATAATAGCATGCCATATTTTACAAGGATTGAATAATTTTCTAGCATTTTGGGTAAATTTAGGTGTGCAAATTTTTTTCTTTCTTTCCGGTTATTTATATGGAATGAAAGAACTAGATAATTATACTGAATTTTATAAAAAACGAATTTTTAAAATATTAATTCCTAATGCTATTTTAATAATATCAATGTTGATTGTTGATAAGGCCTTTTTTAACGTTGAATATTCACTGTCTATTATTTTGGCCAATCTTTTAGGTTTTGGTGGCTTTTATGGAACTTTAAACACTTTATCACATACATGGTTTGTTAGTTATATATTAATTTGCTATTTAATAACACCAATTCTTGATATAATTCTAAAAAAAAGTAATAGCAAAAGAAAAATAATGGTTATTGTAATTATGCTATTTTTATTAGATTTCTTTCACGTTGTTAATGTGAATTCTGCTTGGGTTTGCAATTATGTGTTTGGTTTTTGGTATACACGCTGCCTGGAAGAAAAATCTAAGACTAAATTTTTTTTACTTGTTATATTTATGAGTTTAATTACACTACCTCTGAAAATAATAGTTACTTATAGATTGATTCCGTTACCGAATATAATTGTTAATTATTCTAGTTATATATTAAATTGGACTCATGTATTATTAGGAATTTCTCTTTTCTTGATTTTTTATAAGATTTTTAGTAAAATAAAACCCAAATATAATAAGCTATTATATTTTTCAGATAAGTATAGTTATACAATATATCTAACCCATCAGATTTTTATTTTAAATTATTTATCATTACTACAATTTACTAACAATTTATTCGTTAATATTATTTTTGCATTGATTTGTGCTATGCTTAGTGGTTATTTGCTAAATATAGTGTCAAATTATGTTGAAAAGTTGTTACTTAAAAGAATCAAAAAAACATGATTAATGAATTTAACGGTTATGTACTGTTTGACTTTTACAAAATTTTAAATAAATCAATTAATGATTTACAAAAATGAATTTAAAAAATACTAATTTGTTTTTGTAAACGTAGTCAGGAGAAATTAAATGAAAAAAAAGAAAATTTTATTTGCAGCAAATTTAGAATCATTCTTTACAAAATTTTTAATACCACAATTAAAATATTTTAAAGAAAATGGTTACGAAGTACATGTTGCAGCAAAAAGTGAAAATATAGATATACCTTATTGTGATAAAAAATTTGATGTTGATTTTGCAAGAGGTTTTAATATAAAACAAAATATCCGTTCTTATAAACAAATGAAACAAATATTTAAAGATGAACATTATGATGTAGTTAGTTGTCATACACCTTTTGGTGCTGCGATTACTAGACTTGCTTATAAAAATAGTAAAATTAAAGGTACTAAAATGGTTTATATGAACCATGGTTTCCATTTTTATAAAGGAGCACCTTTATTAAACTGGTTATTGTTTTATCCTGCTGAAAAGTATTTAGCTAAATATACAGATACTTTGATTACTATTAATTTAGAAGATTATGAGTTATCTAAAAAGAAATTTAAAACTAATACGGTATATGTAAAAGGAATAGGCTTAGATCCTAGTAAATTTGATTTTGAAATGACTGATAAAGAGAAGTTAGATTTACGTAAGAGTTTAGGCTTAAAAAAAGATGATTTTGTTATGATATATCCTGCCGAATTATTACCGAGAAAAAGACAAATTTGGTTAATAAATACTTTAAGTGAATTATTAAAAGAAAATTCTAATTTTAAATTATTATTACCAGGTAAAGATTCTATGAATGGTGCGTGTCAAAAATTTGTTAGTAAGTTGAACTTGGATGATCAAATAAAATTTTTAGGTTTTAGAAAAGATATACCACAATTATTGAGGATTTCTGATTTAGCCTTGACTTCTTCTAAACAAGAAGGATTGCCAGTAAATGTAATGGAAGCTATATATTGTGGTCTTCCAGTGGTAGCGACAAATTGTCGAGGAAATCGTGATTTAATTGAGGATGGTAAGAATGGATATGTAGTAGAACTTAATGATGATGTTGAGTTTTGTAATAAAATTTTATATTTTTCAAAGTTAAATAGCAAAGAAAAAAATGTTATAAAAAAAGAAAATGAGAATATAATAAAAGATTATTTAAAAGATAGTGTTATAGAAAGTATTGTTGAAATATGCAAAAAAGTAGAAAAATAAAACCACTAATTTCAATTGTTATCCCTGCTTATAATGTTGAGAAATATATAGCACAATGTATTGAAAGCATTAATAAACAAACGTTTGATGATTATGAAGTTATTATCGTCGATGATGGTTCAACAGATAAAACGTTAGATATAATTAAAGATAATATTACAGATAAATATCAGGTTATTTCTCAAAAAAACTATGGAGCTGGTGCTGCTAGAAATGCTGGTATAAAATTAGCAACAGGAAAATATTTAACATTTATGGATGCTGATGATTTTTTGTATACCACTTCTTGCTTACAAAAAATTGCAAATATTATAAAGCTTGATCAATATGATGTTGTAACTTATAAAATGATTAGATATTATCAAAATAGTAATAAATACATGTTTGAGGATGATATCGCATTTGAAAATAATAATTTAAATAATATAAAGGATTATTTGATAGCATCTATCGCTTGTTCTAGATTATCTGTTTCTCCATGTGATAAAATTATAAAAACAGACATTGTCAAAAAAAATAAAATTTACTTTAAAAAAATGCTTATGCTAGAAGATATTGATTGGTCATTACGCTTATACAATTATGTTGATAATATAATGGTTTATAATGAACCAATTTATGTATATAGGAAAGAAAGAATCGATTCAACTACATCTTTTTATACTAAGGAAAAAGTGGATGCATGTTTAAATTTTGTTTCTAATTGGTGTTACAACTGTGAAAAGAATATTGGCGATTATTCTAAGTTGTATTTACATTATATTGCATATCAATATACTATATTAATAGGGGCTGTAAACAAAAAAAATACTAATAACAATTCTAGAAATCTTTTAAAAAACTATGCATGGTTGATAAAATATGATTTAAATTTCAAAGTTAGAAAAGTAAGAAAAGTATATGATATTTTAGGTTATAAAGCAATGGTTATAACTTTAAAGGCCTACATGATTTTAAAAAATAAAAATTTAATTTTAATAAGGTGATGTAAATATGTTAGTATATATAATAGTAGCAATTTTAAGTTATATATTTTTAAATTGCTCCAAAAAATTCAAAAATAAAACTAGAAATTTATTGATTTTTGCTTCTTTTTTAATTTTATTTTTAGTTTCTGCTTTAAGGGTTAATGTTGGAACAGATTACTTGAGTTATAGGGATTGGTTTGAGGACATTTCAATGCCTAGTTTTGGCTATGTCAACTTTTTGTTTAACAATTTAATATACATAATCAAATTGTTTACTGATAATTCTCAAATATTTTTTGCAGTTACATCTTTTTTAATATTAGCAATGGTGTATATAGCTAATGTTAATAATAATAAGGAATATGATATGTCATTGTTTTTGTTTGTTACTCTTGGCTTTTATTTTTCAACATTTAATGGAATTAGACAATGGATTGCCATTTCGCTTTTTATGGTTGCATATCATTTTGCTATAAAAAAAGATTTTAAAAATTATGCGTTGTTAATTATCATTGCAAGTTTGTTTCATGTCACAGCAATTCTGTTGTTGCCATTTTATTTATTAGTTAATACTAAACTAAGCGATAAAACAAAATTTATTACAATAGTAATTGTTATATTTTTGTTTAAAATTTTAAATTTAGAATCTATAATGATTTTTCTATTAAAAGAATTTGCCACTACTTATTACTGGCGTTATATTTTATCTGGTGTTGATTTATCACAAGGAGTTGGTAGTCCTTTTCCTATACTACTATCTGGAGGAATGTTTTTATACTATGTAATTTTTAAAAATCAATTTGTTAACAAAATTGGTTCTGATAAATATGAGCAAAATAAGTACTTGTGTTTTATTATAACTGTATTTGCAATTATTAATACTGTAAATAATTTATTTAGTCGATTTGCTTTATACTTCATACCAATGATAACTACTATTCTTCCAGATTTTTACGCTATTTTTGATAAAAAGTGGACCCGCGTTATAAAGGTTTTAATTATTATTGGAGGAATTGTTTTTATGATAGTAAATACGACTTTGAAAAATTCAAATAATCCTTTACCATACAACAGTATTTTTGGAATGTTTGGTAATATTTAGAATTACAACAGAATAACAAGTGTGGAGGATAAAAATGAAAAAAATATTAATTGTTTCAGATTCGTTAAGGGTTGGAGGAATTCAAACGTCCCTAAAGAGTTTTTTGAAAGTGCTGTCTGAACAAGATTATAAAGTAACTCTATTTTTGTTTAATGATACGAATTCTCAAAGTTTAGAACTTGATAATATAGATATAATATCTGGAACAAATTTTTTAAAATTGATAAGTTACACTGCCGAAGAAGCCAAAAAGAGAGGTATATTAGTATTTGTACTACGCAAGATATTGGCTTTATTATGCAAATTGTTTACGGCAAATGCTGTATATAGTTTTATTTTTTTGTTTGAAAGAAAGCTTTATGATTATGATGTGGCGATATCTTATTCTAATAATATTTCTAATAGAACTGTTTATTTTGGATATAATAAGTTTGTTTTAGAAAAAGTTGTTTGCAAACAAAGAATTGCGTATATACATGCCGATTATGATACTATTCATTCTAACTTTTTTGACAGAGAGTACCGTAAATTTGATAGTATTTGGTGTGTATCTGAGTTTGTCAAAAGTACTTTTTTGAAGTATAATAGTTCTTGTTGTAACAAATGTGAAGTGGTTTATAATTTCATAAATGAGGAAAAAATTAGTAAAATTGGAAATAAACCATACCAAAATGATAAGTTTCATATTGTAACGGTAGGTAGATTAGATCAAAACAAATCACAGATTGATGTAATTGATATATGTTTAAAATTAATCAAAAAAGGGGTAGATTTTGAATGGTTCTTATTAGGCGATGGCCCAGAAAGAAAAAATATTGAGGAAGCAATTATGCAAAACAAATTAGAGGATTACGTCTATTTGTTGGGAAATAAAAATAATGTTAGTGATTATTTGAATTATAGTAATGTTTTTGTATCATTGTCTAAATCAGAAAGTTATGGTTTGGCAATAGCGGAGTCTCTTTTGTTAAATACTATTACGATAGTTAAATATATGCCCGTTGTTGAAGAAATTATTTCTGATAACGGAATAGTATGTGAAAATAATGATAATATTGTGGATACTATATATAAACTAATTACTGATACTGAGTATTATAAAGAATGTAAAAAACAATCACAATTATATTATGATAATAATAAAAATTTGAATCACATGAATGAATTATTGAACAAGGAGTAGTGATATAATGAAAAAATTGATTATTGGTAGTCCAATAAAACAAAAAAGCAAAATTTTGAATGAATTTTTGTTATCTTTGAAAGAACTAAATTTAAATGATTTGGATGTATACTATTATTTTATTGATGATAATACAGATACTAAATCTTCAGAGCTATTGAAGAAATTTCAAAAAAGTGAACAAAATGTTATTTTACAAAATTCTTCAGAACTAATTGATCAAAATGAAGAATATATATGTAATGAGACTGAACACCGATGGAAGAAAAATTTAATAAAAAGAGTAATTCTTTTTAAAAATTCAATTATTGATTATGCTAAAGAAAACGATTTTGACTATTTATTTTTTATAGATTCTGATATTGTATTGGATAAAAGAACCATAAAGCATTTAATAAATAGAAATGTCGATATTGTTTCCAATATTTTTTGGACACAGTGGGTACAACATGATAGAGTGGAGCCTCAGGTATGGTTACAGGATGTAAACAATTTTTATAAAGTAGATTGGGATAAAGATTATTCTAAGCCAGAAATTGAGCAATTATCGTTTGATTTTATTCAACAAATGAAAATACCGGGTATATACCAAGTTGGTGGGCTAGGTGCTTGCACTTTATTAAACAAAAAAGCAATAAAGTCTGGAGTTAATTTTTCTATTATTGACAATGTTTCTTTTTGGGGCGAAGATCGACACTTTTGCATTAGAGCTAGAGTTTTAGGATTGAATCTATATGTTGATACGGTTTATCCTGCTTATCATATATATAGAGAAGAACTTTTGGAAGGTGTTAAAAGTTTCAAAAAAAATGGATTTAATGTAGAAGATATTATTACAAAAAAGCGTAAATATAAAACAATATTGAAAAAAACGCGAAATGGGATTCATGCTATCCTTTCTAAATTAAGCATTAAAAAATTAAAAAATTTTATAAAAAAATTACAAAAAAAGTATTTTATTAGAAAAAGAACAGTGTCAGAACATAATAAAATTGTATTATCAATGATTGTTAAAAATGAAGCAAATAATTTTCTCACAGAGGTTTTAACTTCTGCTATAGAATATGTTGATGAAGTAGTAATTATAGATGATGCAAGTGATGATAATACTGTTGAAGTATGTGAAAGTATCTTGAAGAATATACCCCATCGTATTATAAAAAATAAAAAATCAATGTTTTCTGTAGAATATAAGTTAAGAATGAAACAGTGGAAAGAAACATTAAAAAGTAATCCGGATTGGATATTGTTTATGGATGCTGATGATTTATTTGAAACTAAAATGAAAACAACAATCAGGTATTTGGTATCTAATAAAGATGTTGATTTATACTGCTTTAGATATTTTGATATGTGGGATAAAAAACATTATAGAAGTGATGAATTTTGGCAAGGACATTTAAATTATCGACCTATGCTTTTAAGATATCAGCCAAAGTTCCCTTATCGTTTTAGAAAAACAAAGCAACATTGTGGAACACTTCCTAAAAATGTTAAAATTTTGAATTATTGTAATAGTGATATTCGTTGTAAACATCTAGGTTGGAGTCGAGAGGTTGATCGAAAAAGAAAGTATGACCGTTATATGGAATTAGATAAAAACGGAAAATTAGGTAACATAAAACAATATCAATCAATAATGGATAAAAACCCAAATTTAGTGGAGTTTATTGATGAGAACTAAAAATTCAGTTTTAAATGTTGTAGTCGGAATATTTAGTTTGTTAATTACTACGATCACCGGCTTTGTTTTATCGAAAATTTTTATTACTAATATGGGAATCGAAAAAAATGGATTAAATAGTTTGTTTATAAATGTTATGTCTATTTTGTCCATTTCTGAATTAGGAATAGCTGGGGCTATAAATTATAATTTGTATAAACCAATTTTAAATAGAGATTACACAAAAGTTTCCATTATAATGACTTTTTATAAAAAATGTTATAGAGTAATTGGTTCATTAATATTAGTAATGTCAATTATTATGGCTTTCTTCATAAATAATTTTATAAAAGGTTCAACTTTATCTGAAAAATATATTATAATTGCATTTCTATTATTTTCTTTAAATACAATTACTACTTACTTTTTTGCTTATGCAAGAAATTTACTTTATGGCTTTCAACAAGTATTCATTGCATCCGCTGTTGACTTTTTTTCTAAATTATTAAAAACAATATTACAAATATTTTTGATTATAAAGTATAAAAATTACTATCTTTATTTGATTGTAAATGTAATTTTTGACTTGCTAGCTAACATTATTATATACTTACTTTGTCGAAAAAAGTTTCCACTAATTAGTTTCAATGAGGAAAAAAGAGATAAAAAATTAGAAAATCAAGTATTCCACGATGTAAAAAGTTTGTCAGTGATTCAGGTGACAAATGCTGTTATTAATTTTACTGACAGTATTATTATTTCTAAATTTGTGGGCATTATTCAAACTGGATTATTTGCCAACTACAAGCTAATTGTTAGTCAACTTAACAATTTAATAAATACAGTGTTTAATGGATTAGGAGCTAGTATAGGTAATTTATTAGCCGAGAATAATGAAAAAAGAGTAAAAATAAATTTAGTCAACTTACAGTACTTTTGCTTTTTCTTAGGTACAGTTTGTTTTAGTGGAATTTTGTTGTTTACTCAGCCTTTTATCACTTTGTGGATTGGCAAAGAGTATCTACTATCATTTAGTGTAGTTATTCTAATAGCCATCAATTTGTATATAACAGTACAAAGACAGGTTATAACTTATTTTTTGAGAACAGGTGGTTATCATAATCGAATGATTATTCCTACTATTATAGAGGCTATATTAAATTTTATTATTTCTATTGTTTTAGTCTTTAAATACGATGTTATTGGTGTTTTAATAGGTACAGTTTTTTCTGCAATTTTTGGCTTTTTTGCGAATTCTATTTTACTATATAGAATTTATAAATTTAATTATTTAAAGTACATTGTTAGACAGATTAAATTTATATTATATAGTGTAATCATTTTGATTATTACAAAATTGATTTTTTCATTGTTTAACTTTAGTGTATTATTAAACTTTGTATTAATGTTAATTACATATATGATAGTTGTAATTATTATTTTTGTAATTATTTTTATGATTGAACCAGATTTGCTATCTATCCGTGATAGTATTCAATATAAATTAAAAGTTTATAGAGGAAGGAAAAAGTATGAAAAAAGTAATGTTAGTTTTTGGAACGCGACCAGAAGCGATTAAAATGTGTCCATTAGTAAATGAACTAAAAACAAGAAAAAATATTAAAACCATTGTTTGCGTTACTGGACAACATAGACAAATGCTTGATCAAGTATTAGAAATATTTAATGTGGCTCCAGAATATGATTTATCTATCATGAAAGATAGACAAACACTATTTGATGTTACTACAAATATTTTAAATGGCATTAAAGAAGTGTTAGAAAAAGAAAAGCCAGATGTAGTATTAGTACATGGTGATACATCAACAACGTTTGTAACTGCACTTGCATGCTATTATTTGCAAATACCAATTGGGCATGTTGAAGCAGGATTAAGAACATATGATATATATTCTCCATACCCAGAAGAGTTTAATAGACAAGCTGTAAGCATAATTGCAAAGTATAACTTTGCACCAACAGAGTTAAGTAAAAATAATTTAATTAACGAAGGAAAAAAAGAAGACACTATCTATATTACCGGAAATACTGCTATAGATGCACTAAAAATAACAGTAACTGAGGATTATCAAAATCCAGAATTAGATTGGGCAAGTGATAGCAAACTAGTTTTATTAACTGCTCATAGAAGGGAAAACTTGGGTGAACCATTAAAACATATGTTTAGAGCTATTAAAAGGATAGTAAAAGAACATCCAGAAGTCAAAGTTATATATCCAATTCATATGAATCCAATTGTAAGAGAAACTGCAAATGAAATACTAGGCGACGATGAAAGAATAAGAATAATAGAACCTTTGGAAGTAATAGATTTTCATAATTTTATGGCAAGATCATATATGATATTAACAGATAGTGGTGGAATACAAGAAGAAGCTCCATCATTGGGGAAACCAGTATTAGTAATGAGAGATACAACTGAAAGACCAGAAGGAATCAAAGCTGGGACATTAAAATTAGTTGGGACAAATGAAGAAACTATCTATAAGGAATTTAAAAAATTACTAATAGATTTTAATGAATATCATAAAATGAGTACTGCTTGTAATCCTTATGGTGATGGTACTGCTTGTAGAAAAATAGCTGATATTTTAGAAAAAGAAATATAGAGTAATAAGTAAATATATATATATATATATATATATTTAAAAGAATAGCTTTGTTTATATTATTAATTTGTTGGTTATATGCAATTAATGCTGATTTTTATCAAATTTTTATACCGGGTAGAGTTGAACCGCTAAAAGATGTGCTGATTGTCTGCTCCAATAGTTTAATATTTCTATTGTTGATTATACTAATTAAAAAGAACCTAAAATAATTTTCATGCTAAAAAGAGGTGTATAAGAGTGAAAAATAAAAAAATAAATAAAATATTTAGTATTATAACATTAGTATTAAGTGCTATATTAATAATTTTATTGGGTAAATTAAATGTTATACCTAATAAATATTTTATTCCTATTGTAATAGTGTTATTGATAATTAATTTAATAAATGTATTATTTTCTTTTAAAATGAAATTAAAGAAAAAGGGTAAGATTACGTTATTAGTATTATCTGTTATTATTTCTTTAATTTCATTAGTGGGATCAATCTATTTATTTAGAACAATTGTATTTATGGGTGGTAACTTTAGATTTAAAGGTTATTCTACTGAAAACTATTCTGTTTTGGTACTGAAAGATAGTGATTATAACAAAATAGAAGATTTAGAAGATAAGAATATTGGTTTTTTAAAAAATAGATTAGATGATGAAAATAAAGTTAAAGAAAGAATTGATTCTAAAGTAGATAGTAATTTGATAGAATTAACAGATGCGCATTCTTTAAAAGAAAAATTATATAATCAAGAAATAGAAGCAATGGTAATTGAAGATTCTTACATATCTATATTAAAAGAAGAAGATGAAGAATTTGAGAGTAAAACTAGAGTAATTTATACATTTTCTTTAAAGTATAAAGTAGAAGATATATCAAAAGATGTTAATGTTACAAAGGATGTATTTACTATTTATATAGCGGGAATTGATACCTATGGTACTATTAGTTCTGTATCACGTAGTGATGTTAATATGCTTGCTACAGTCAATCCTAAAACACATCAAGTTTTATTAACATCTATTCCTAGAGATTATTATGTCCAATTACATGGTACTACTGGTTATAAAGATAAATTAACACATGCTGGTATATATGGTGTTGATATGTCTGTTAAAACACTAGAAGATTTACTTGGAATAGAAATTAACTATTATGTTAGGGTCAACTTTACTAGTGTAGTTAAATTAGTAGATGCCCTAAAAGGTATAGATGTATACTCTGAGTATACGTTCAATTCTAATGCAGGATATGAGTATGAAGAGGGTTATCATTTTGTAAAAGGATATAATCATTTAAATGGAGAACAAGCATTAGCGTTTGCTCGTACTCGTCATGCATTTATGGCTGGGGATAGAGTTAGAGGACAAAATCAACAAGCAGTAATAGAAGCTTTAATTAGAAAAGCATGTACTCCTGCTATTATAACAAGTTATACTTCTATATTAGATTCATTAGAAGGAAGTTTTGAAACTAATTTAAGTATGGATGATATTACTAAATTAGCAAAACATCAAATAGATAAAATGCCTTCTTGGTCAGTAACTTCTAATAGCTTAGATGGTAGTGATGCCAGTGAATATACTTATTCTTATTCAGGTCAAAAACTATATGTTATGAAACCTAATGAGGACAGTATTACTAAAGCAAAAGATTTGCTAAGTAAAATTTATGCTGGTGAATTATTAGAAAGTTCTTACGATGGTAATGCTACGAATGTGAAAGATCCTAGTAAAGTTGATGGTGTTCCACAACAACCAGCTACTCCGGAGCAACCAGAAGAAAATAATTCCAATACAGGTAATAATACTGAAGAACCTAAAAATAATGAAGATGTAGAAAATAGCACTACAGATAATACAGATTCAGATAAAGCAGATGATGAATTAAAAGATCACATTGATGATATTTTAAATAATAGTTCTGCAAACAATGAATAATAAAAGAAAAATAATAGAATGAAAATTTCTATTATTTTTTTGAAAATAAAAAGGAAATAGAAAAGTTATGTCGTATGTTTTAAGTAGGAGGGAGGTGAGAGATGATAAATAGTACAAAAGAAAGACCTTTTATACCACTTAGTTATGACCTAGTATTTAAAAGAGTATTTGCGGATGAATATGATAAAAGACCATTAAAAACCCTACTTAATGTAATTTTAAATATTGATATATCTACTAACGATATAACTATTTTAAATAGTGAAATGGTTGGTAAAAATGTAAATACTAAAAAGAATACGGTAGACTTAATTGTAAAATTAAAAGATGGAACTAAAGTAGGAATAGAGATGAATCGTGCCAGTAGTGATAAACTAGTATTTAGAAATACATTATATATGTTTAGATTAATGGGACATGCCTTAAATAAAGGGGCAAGATATGAAGATATAGATGAATATATACAAATAAACTTTGATATGGATGGAGAACATAGTGAACCAATAGATGTATATACATTATGTAATGAAAAACATCCAGACAAAAAATTAACAAATAAGTTACAAATATATCGTATAAATGTTCCTTATTTTACAAAAAAATGTTATAATCTAAGAGAAGAGGAATTAGCGTATAAAGATAGATTTATAGGAATGATTGGAGCTAAGACACTAAAAGAAATAAATAAGATAGCAGGTAGGGATAATATTATGGAAGAAATGAGTAAAAAAGTAGAAGAATGTAATGAAGATGAAGATATATTATATCAATATAATTATGGAGAGTACTTAGCAGATCTAGCGATATTAGAAGGAACAGAAAAAGGTATAAAGCAAGGTTTAGAGAAAGGCATGAAACAAGGCTTAGAAAAGGGAATACAGCAAGGTTTTGAAGAAGGTAAAAGTAAAGGCTACGAAGAAGGATTAAATCTTGGTAAACAGGAAGCGTTAAAGCAACAAGAAGAATCGTTAACAAAATTAGAAGAACAAAGGAAATTAGAAGTTGCTAAAAGAATGCTAGAAGAGAATTTTGATGATAATATCATTGTTAAAATATCTGGAATAACTTTAGAACAACTTAAAAATATTAAATAATGCTTTAGGCATTATTTTTTTAATATATTGCATATAATATACTAAATTACATCAATTTGACATAAACTCTTAAATATGTTATTATGTAATTGTGTTTGAAATGGCACATTATTCTAGTCAATTTAGTTTATTAGGAAGATGGAACTAAAAATCCATTAAAGAGCATATCTGTGAAACTTCTTGTGTTTGCTGCTTACGCCCAGTTTGGGGTGAATGCTGGAAGGTAGGATTGTTGGGCGACCACAATGGCATGTGCGTGCCGACCCACCAATCATGGAGACCTCTAATTGTGTAATGCCTATACACGCAAGTTGATGGACTTTATACGGTTATTGGATTAAACCTACTATGTGGGGAAACTTACGAGTAGTGTAGCTTGTCTTGCGTGAGTATTGGGGATAATTGATCCATTCTATTAGTCCGTAGCTAAGATTAATAGTTATCGCAATTTGAAACAATATTTGCAAAAAAGAATTAATAATAAACAGTTGTTGAGGAAATCTCCTAGAATGTATTATCTACATAAGATTGCAGTGCGTACTAAGTGGCAATCAAGTCATATAAACGGTGACGTTATATCAGAACTTTTAAAGGGAAACCGCAACTTCGGTAACGGAATGTAAGAGCTGGGGAAAACCAACTTGACCTAAGACGTAAAGTTAATTATTTAGATAGCCATTTTACATTTATTAGAGCCAAATGGCTTTTTTTAGTAGATATAGGGAGAATTATGACAAAGAAATTAAAAAAGAAAAATAATAATACTAAGTGGATTATAACTATAACTGTATTAGCATTTGTAATATCATTTTGTTTTTCTTTAGTATCAGAATTAGTATTACCAAAAGCCAGTATGCTTTTAGGTATAGTTTTAGTAATAATATTTATTTTATTAGGTATTATTTTTGATATTATTGGTGTAGCTGTTTCTACAGCTGATGAAAAACCATTCCACTCAATGGGAGCTAGGAAAGTAAAAGGAGCTAAGATAGCAATATTATTTAAGAAGAATGCTAATAAGGTTTCATCTTTTTGCAATGATGTAATAGGTGATATCTGTGGTATAATTTCAGGTTCAGCTGGAGTTACTGTAGCTCTTTCAATAGCTAATACTTTTAAAATTCCTGTCCTACCAGTTACTTTATGTATTACTGCTTTAATAGCATCATTGACTATAGGTGGTAAAGCTGCAGGTAAAGGTGTAGCTATGTCTAGAAGCAATGACATATTATTTATGGTATCAAAAATGGTTGCTTTTTTTAAAAAGGAAAAATAGTAAACTTGTAAGAATTTACTATTTTTTTGTATATAGAGTGTAAAAAATTAAAAAAATTACTAAAAAGTTATTGATTTTTAGTGATTTTTGATATAATTAAGATGGTGATAGTATGATATTAATGACTGGTGAAGAACTTAGTAATAAAATAAATTTAATGTTAAAGCAACAGGTCAAAGGTTACATGATTAAACCATGCCTAGCTATTATTCAAATAGGTGATAATGAAGTAACAGAATCCTATATTAAATCTAAAATTAAAACTAGTGATGAAGTAGGTATCTATTTAAAATATATTCATTTCCCTATAGATACTAAAGAAATAGAAATTATTAATAAAATAGTAGAATTAAATAACGATGATTATGTTAATGGTATTTCTATAGAGTTACCACTACCAGAAAAATATAATCGTGAAAAATTAATTAATTATATAGCACGTAATAAGGATGTTGAAGGATTAACTGATTTAAACTTAGGTAAAATATATAATAATAAAAAAACATATGTACCTTGTGTAGCACAGGCTGTATTAGAAATGTGTAATAATTATAATATTGAATTAGCAGGAAAACATGCTGTTATTATTAATCGTAGTTCATTAGTTGGTAAACCGTTGGCGGGTCTTTTACTTAATAATGATGCTACAGTAACAATATGTCATTCTAAAACAGAGAACTTAAGTGATATATTAAAATGTGCAGATATAGTTGTTACTGCAGTTGGAATTCCAAATATTATAAAAGCTAGTATGTTAAAGAAAAATGCTGTAGTTTTTGATATTGGACTTTCTAAAGTTGATGATAAATTATGTGGCGATGTTGATTTAAATAATATTGATAGTACTGTATCATATATTACACCAGCAGTAGGTGGTATTGGGCCTGTAGTTGTTTCAATGTTATTAAGGAATGTGGTTGAATCATATCAAAAAATGAATAATGAATAGATGCTTTTTAGCATCTTTTTTTGCAAAAAAATATTATTTTTGGTTCAATAAATTAGTATTTATGTTATAATAAAGACCGTGCTAATGTTTGCTGATTGGGGGGATAGCATGAATATATATTCTAATATTAAGCATAAATTACTAATAAGAAAACTAAAAAAATTATGCTTTCACTCATCTTATTTTGCTGGATGTGAGATATATCGATTATTAAATTACAATACATTACCTCAAATAGCACGTAACATAAAAACAGGTAAGGTGAGGTTTTGTTCTAAATTATTATTTGGAAGAGTCACAGTCTCTCCAGAAGAACAGTTTATTTATATTTTAAACAAATATATAGTATTTATAAGATTTCACTTTTTTATTCCCGCCACAGAATTAGTAGCGATAATTGAAGAAACATTAAAAAATGAATATAATAGTATACTATATTCACATTTAGATTATAATAATGGTAGTAATTCTAAATTATTTCAATTAGAATTTAAAAAAATGTTTGTTGCAGGAATACTTGCAAACTATAAAAGATTTTATATAGATAAAAACAACAAAGATCTATTACAATTAAGTAACTTAGATATAAGTAAAGATGAAGATGTTGTCGAAGCATTCAATAAATTAAAAAAAGTAATAAATTATCGTCACAGCAATTTGTATTATTGCTTTGTTGATAGTAATAAGATTTCTGAAACAGAAGAAACATTTTACGTAGCAAAATGGAAAACATTTGTAAATGGTTATATTAATGATTTAAAAGAAAAAAGAAATTTGCTAGAAACGTAATAAAAAGCAAAAAAAGTATTGTCAAAATATATTTAATTTGATATACTTATATTGCTGTTGTTATGGCGAGGTAATTCAGCTGGCTAGAATGATCGGTTCATACCCGATATGTCGGGGGTTCGAGTCCCTCCCTCGCT
>CAKPGL010000003.1 GCA_934154785.1 uncultured Bacilli bacterium
ATTCAAGGGATATTAAAATAATATGGAACTTTACCATTTAAAAATATATATAGATGATTTATTACATCGGGCAGTTGTTCCTTGTATTCCTTCTGGTCCTTGAATTCCTTGTGGTTCAGTCGGTCCTGTTGGAACTATAATTGGACATCCTATACCTATTTTTAATAATTTATTTCTTAATCTTAAATTTTCTTCTAATTCTTGATACTTATCATTAGACATAAAAATTCCTCCTACCATAACTACTTTTATTGTATAAACTTATTACTTTTTTACTAATAAACAATAATTTACACCAATGGGCGCTAATAATTTTGTAGTTGAATTTAAAGTATTATAGTTATAAAAATACTGGTTATTAATATCTTCATTAGTCAAATGTTCATAAATTAATAAGTTACTAAATTTAGCTATATCTTCTATATCTTTATAGGTATAGGTTGTTAGCATATCTTCATGTGCAGTGCTTGATAAAGATTTAATTATCTGTTTTTTTTTAGATACAAATTCATTAGGATAATCAAAAATAATTACACTATCTTTAGGTATGAGGCTTGCTAAAGATATTAACAAACTTTTAAATATATCTTTATCTAAGTAATAACTAATTCCTAATAAAGAACAGAATGTTTTACTTTCTTTATCATAATTTGTTTTTAATAAAGTTGATAACCAAGTTTTATTTCATTTAATAAATGTCCTTCATTAAATATAGAACGTGCCAAGACTGATGGTGCTAAAAATGTATTTACTATCCATTTTAAAGGATTATTTCCATTATAATTAGGATTAAAATAGTTAATCCAATTAACCATATTTTTGGATATTAAATCATATTCTTCTTCCGTTAAAATTTTAGATGTTATAGAGTCTTTATATACTTTAATACTATTATCTTTATTGTGATAACATCTCACAAAGGCACTCACTAGTGCTGTCATATTTTTATTCATAATTTTTTCCTCCTTTATTCTTAATACACCTTTAGCCAAGGAAATACAAGTCTTGAAAAAATTAGTATTTTATGATAATATAAGTATAAAAAAAAGGAAGAAATAGAATAATTTTTTATTACTATTTCTTTCCTTTTTGTTTTATCTTTTAAAACTAATTAATCAACAAAATGACCAAATCTTGCTCTTTCTTCATAGCATGTATTTAATAAATTTAAGTCATTTATTATATTTTTAGGAGTACATTCACTATAAAGTTTTTCTGGTACTTCTAAATCACCAAAATCAGTTTTTATATAAATAGCGAGTGGTTTAGATATACCAATAGCGTAAGATAATTGTACTATACACCAACTATATTTTTTATCTTTCTTTAAAATATTTTTAGCAATTTCTCTCGCTTTGTAAGCAGCTGACCTATCGACTTTTGAAGGATCTTTTCCAGAAAATGCACCACCACCAACGTTTGCAAATGATTGATAAGAATCAACTACTATTTTTCTACCAGTTAAACCAGCATCACCTTCAAAACCACCAATTAAAAACTTTCCAGTTGGATTTATCAAATATTTTCCCACAGTAATATTATAACTTTTACAAATTTCATCACACATATTCTTAATAATTAAATCTGTTTTATCACGTTCAACTTCTGTATTTTGGTAACAGATAGTAAAATCTTTAATATTTGTAAGTTTGCCAAATTCATCATATATACCAGTAATTTGGGCTTTACCATCTGGTAAAAAGCGATGATCTATTTTTCTTAACTCATCATACTTTCTACTAAGTTTTTGAAGTATTACCATAGCCATAGGTAAATACTCTTTTGTTTCGTTACAGGCATAACCAAACATCATACCATTATCTCCTGCACCACCAATAATATCATTAGTACCTAATGCTATATCTGGGCTTTGAATACCAATATTATTAATTATTTCATAATTTGTTTTATAACCAATATCCTTTAATACTCGTTTAACAACTTTTTCTATATCAACATTTGTTGTGCTAGTAACTTCACCAGTTATAAAAATTTTACCCTTTCCTCCCATTACTTCAACACCACATCTAGATTTCTTATCTTCTTTTAAATAAGCATCTAAAAGAGCATCACTAATTTGATCACACACTTTATCAGGGTGACCTCTGAATACAATTTCATTACTATAGAGTTTCATTATATCATCCTTTCTAACTCTTAATAAAATTAACATCATATAAAAACACCCAAGATAACTTTATATCTTGGGTGATAATAAGTTATCTTATAGATCTAGCATTACCACCTAAATTAATAGGTTGGTGTGACTTCAAAGGGCTAGTCCCTCCATCACTCTTTATAAGATGTTAAACATATTTTATCATAATTTATCAAAAATATTAATACTTTTATTAAAAATCTTTACAACCAGAATTACAAAGTTGATAACTATAACCTTTAGAAGTCTTTATAGCCTTAACTGTAGCGTTTTCTAAAGATACATCACCATCTTCGGCAAGAGGATCTTCTGCAGGTATACTAGGTATATCATCAATATATTTGTTTTCTAATAATACTTTTAATTCTACTTCAACTTCTGTTTTATTTAACAAGCCATTATCAACTATATAGTTTTCAGTAGCATTTTTAAGTTTTTCTTTATAAGCATTAAATCTTTTAATATTAGTATTTTTTAAAGTACCAATCATAGATGGCGCAACTACAATCATAATTACTGTGAGTAAGATAATTATTCCTATCATTTCTATTAGTGTAAATCCCTTATTATTTTTCATTTTCTACACTCCTATCAATATTCATTAATATAATTTTATAATCATTTTGATTTTTTTGCAATAACAACATAAAAAGTTAGGCATAAATCCTAACTTAACTGTTTAGAAATAAGTTCTAATTGTTCTTCTTCTTTTTTCAAATCTTCTCTTTCTTTATTAACTATATTTTCTGGAGCTTTAGCAACATAGTTTTCATTACTTAAAAGTTTCTTTCTTCTTTCAATAGAACTTTCTAATCTTTCTTTTTCTTTCTTCAATGATTCTAACTCTTTTTCTTTATTTTCACTACCATCATAGAAAATACTTATATTTTTATCTATTACTATTTCATTGAAATCATTTCTTTCAGTAATAAAATTAGAATCATCTAGTTTTAACATTTTTTTAATTATTTCTATATTATCTAATTCTTTATAATAAATACTATATTCTTTAATATTATTTTCTAATTTAGTTTTTCTAATTTTTGTAATAAGATCTAATGTATAATCTAAATCTATATTAAAATCATATTCTTTATTATATTTAGGATAATCAGATATCATTATAGATTCACTAGTCTTTATTGGTAACATCTGATATATTTCTTCTGTTACAAAAGGCATAAATGGATGAAGTAATTTAAGTATTTGTGTTAAAACATAACATAATACAGATTTAGTAGTATTAGAGTTTGAATTGAATTTAGCAAGTTCAATATAATTACTACAGAAATCGTCATATATAAATGAGTATGTTTCAGTACCAAATAAATTAAATTCATATTTATCCATATGTTTAACAGAACTCTTTATAATCTTCTCTAATTTTGATAATATCCATTTATCTTCAATTGTTAAATTATCAAAAGTATATTCTTTTAAATCTTCTATGTTCATAAGTACAAATCTAGAAGCATTCCAAATTTTATTTATATAATTCCAAGTTGAAGATAATTTAGTTTCATCAAATCTTAAATCAGTTCCAAATGCTACATCTGTATTTAAGTAATATCTTAAAGCATCACAACCATATTTTTCAATCATATCGAATGGATCTACACCATTACCTAAAGATTTAGACATTTTGCGTCCATCTTTATCTCTAATAAGACCATGAATAATACAATCTTTAAAAGGTCTTGTATGATTAAGTTCTAATGATTGAAACATCATACGTGCTACCCAGAAGAATATTATGTCATACGCTGTAACTAAACAATCATTTGGGAAAAATCTTTCTAAATCAATTGTTTTCTCAGGCCAACCTAGTGTTGAAAAAGGCCATAAGGCACTTGAAAACCAAGTATCTAATACATCTACATCTTGCGTCCAGCCATCTTCTTTTGGTGCTTCTTCACCAACATATATTTCATCATTTTTATACCAAGCAGGAATTCTATGTCCCCACCAAAGTTGTCTAGAAATACACCAATCATGACAATCACTCATCCAAGAAGTTAATGTATTTTCAAATTTTTCTGGTATAAAGTTAACTTTAGAATCTTTATTTAATTGGTTATTTAAAAGATTTTTAGATAAAATATCCATGTTTACAAACCATTGCTTTTTTATCATAGGTTCAACCATAACGCCCGTACGTTCTGAATGACCTACTTCATGAACTAATGGCTCAATACTTAGTAATAAACCAGCATCTTTTAAATCTTTTAATAATTCTTCTCTACACTCTTCCCTAGTCATACCAACATATTTTTTAGGGCAATTTTCATTCATTGTAGCATCATCATTCATTATACATATTCTCTCTAAATTATGACGATTACCTACTTCAAAGTCATTAGGATCATGTGCGGGAGTTATTTTAACAACACCAGTACCCTTTTCCATATCAGCATGCTCATCTGTAATTACAGGAATAACTTTATTCATAAATGGAAGTTCTACATTCTTACCAACATATTTTTTATATCTTTCATCTTCCGCATTTACCGCAACAGCAGTATCACCAAATAAAGTTTCAGGACGTGTTGTAGCAACATCCAAGTATTCCTCAGTTCCTTCTATTTTATATTTAAGATGATAAAAAGCACTCTTTTCTTCACTAAATATAACTTCTTCATTAGAAAGAGCTGTTTGTGCAACTGGATCCCAATTAATAATTTTTTCACCTCGATAAATTATACCTTTATTATAGTAATCAACAAATACTTTAGTAACTGCTTTATTAAGACCATCATCTAAAGTAAATCTTTCTTTGCTATAATCTACAGATACACCCATTGCAGCCCATTGACTTCTTATGTTATCTGCATATTCGGAAGTCCAATCCCAACAAGCATCTAAGAATTTTTCTCTGCCATACTCGTATTTATCAATACCTTGGTCTTTTAATCTTTTAACAACTTTAGCTTCTGTTGCAATCGCAGCGTGATCCATTCCTGGTAACCATAAAGTATCAAAACCTTGCATTCTTTTATATCTTATTATAGCATCTTGTATTGATACATTGTATGCATGTCCAATATGTAATTTACCAGTTACATTTGGAGGTGGTATTACTATACTATATGGTTTTTTACTTAAATCTCCACTAGTAAAATATCCTTTATTTTTCCAATTTTCATACTTATCTTTTTCTACAGTTAAATGGTCATATTTTTTATCTAACATAATATCATCCTCTCCAAATTATTTAATATAAAATATAAAAACTCACATCCAATAAGGACGTGAGTTACGTGGTACCACCTTAATTTATTGTATTTCTACAACCTTTAATTTTATAACGTCTTATATGACGAAATATCCTATTTACTTAGATATTCTACTCACAAGCTACTTCTTATATATACATTATCTATTTCCACCAACCATAGACTCTCTATAAACTTTTATATAATACTCCTCTTGTTCAATGTATTTATGTGTATTATAAACTATTTTTTTAGGGAATGCAATAACCAAATATAAACTTTATACTTTTCTTGATTATTAATTTGTTTTATAAACAAATACTTAAAAATTATTTTTGGTTACAAAATATATTTTTATAATAAGTATCCTTTATTTCTAAACTTTTAGTGTCTAATTTATAACTTAATTTATGAAAACAAGTCATATTTTTGATCTCATTCCACATATACTCATCATATTTATCAAATAATCTTAAAAGCAATATATGTGGTACTGAATTAGAAGTAGGTACAACTTTATCCCATATTTCAGGATACGTTTCTATAGCTAATTCAAAAAAATTATGAAACAGATAATAATCAATAAGATAATTATTACGTTTCCAATAATTATATAACAATTCCCTAGTCAACAATAATATTTCATTATTAGTAGTAGATGTAATTAGCCAACTTGAAATACGAAGAGGTTCACCATCTAAACCGGGTTTTAAGCATTGATATAAAAATAAATCTGAATTTAAAATATAATCTGGAATATTTGAACCAGAACAATACACTGTACTATCTATCCAAGTGCCTCCATACTTTATAAGAAGTTCTAATCTTAAAAGATCAGAAAGATGTGTTTTAGTAATAATACCTTTATCTATCTTCTCTTGTATATAAGATGGAAAAGTAATATAGTCTTTATAATTATTATCAGTTATTAATATAATATCTTTATTCTTGATATTATCTTTTATGGATTTATAACAAGCATTTACTATAAATGGTTCTTTACCTATACCTTGAAACCAACAAATCCATACTTTATTAGATCTTTCCTTTATTAGTTTCTGTTCATTTAAACTATTCTTATATTTCAAACATAGTTTTCTATTCTTTTTTCTTAATCTTTTTAATATTTTATTACTAAGTGCAAGTCTAACAATTTCTAAAGACTTTTTGGATGTACCATTAATTAGTACTTGTAAGCAAGCATAAGTAAAAATATGACTTTTTACATAGTGCATAACCATTTTTAATCCACCCATTTTGTTCAAATAATACTTCAAATTAGTCAATGCTAATCCCACTTTCTTTATTTATATTTTTTATAGCTTTTATCTACCTCAATTAATTCATCTAAACTATCAATTTCTACAAGATCAACTTTGTTCATTGGTACAATACCCAATTTATAGTCATTAGGATAACAAAACATAGCAACATCATCCCAATAAATTTTATAATTTTTATTTTCTTCAAACTCTTTTTTTAAATGATTTTGAAGTTTTAATCCATCTTCTTTAGTCCAACGTGAAATACTATATAACTGCCATCCTATTTTTCCACCTGTCCTACTACATGATATAACAATACCATCTTCAACTGTTTGGAGCCATTCCTTAGTAGGCTCTTCTATATATACACTGTTATATCCAGAACGTTCAAAATCTGGCGATAAAATACTATTATTATAAATAATTTGATCGCCATAAAGAATTATTACATCATTTATATACTGACGTGCTACATACAAAGAAGATATATTATTACAAGTATTATAATAAGGATTATAAATAAAATCTATATTAGGGTATTTTTCCTTTAATTCTAGAAATTTATCTTTTAAGTATCCAATAACAACATGTATTTCATTAATTCCATTATCGTATAATCCATCAATTATTGTATCAATCATTCTAACGCCATTAACCCTTATTAAAGGTTTAGGTGTCGTCAAAGTGACAGGTTGTAATCTTTCTCCTATACCAGCAGCCATTATAATAGCACGTTTTACTTTATACATAACAATCTCCTTTTACTTACTTTTTTTATAAGCTCTAAAATAATGATGCCCTACTCGATCTTCCTCACTAGGTAGTTTCATATAATCGCCATATTCATGACGCAAAATTTTATCATATTCTTTAGGAATTCTAAATTGATATTTTTCAAATTTTGTCATAATTGTTTCATCAAACCATTCACGTTTAAAAATGTCTTTTTCACCCCAAGAAAGCCAAGTAACACAGCCAATGTAATTGCTTTCATCATAACTTTTTACATTAGCCATTTTCTCAAGTTTTCGTTGAAAATAATCTTTTCCAAGTGTTTTAGCATAAACATACGCAAAAAAGAGTAAAATTTTTTCAAACCATTTTTTATTATCCTGTGGCTCAAAATGTAATCTACTAGCTAAAAAACATAAAGACGATAAATGATCACCTTTTAAACCAAAACTTACTGATTCTTTTTTAGTCATACCTAATCCATCATAAGGATATATATCAATAAATATACCCATGCCACAAGGTTTTTCATTGTTAGTCTTAATAGTATATCTATCATCGCAAATGCGACTAATCATATAAGGATAACTTTTTACTTCCTTATGGTTAAATAATTTAAGATTAGGATATTTTTCATTATTTTTCTTAAAATAATCTAAAAACTTATCATAATCTGGTCTAGGCATCATTATATCTACATCATCATCCCAAGGAATATATCCTTTATGGCGAACAGCACCTATAAGAGTACCATAAACCAAAGTATATCTAAAATGATATTTTTCACAAATCTGCGCTACTGTATGAAGTATCTCTAAAGATACTTCTTGAATTTCTTTTATTGTTAATTCTTTCATTAATATTTCTCACTATCTATTCGCTAATATTACTTATTCTAATCAAAGCGCTATCATTACAATTATTTTGTGTAGTATTAGCAATAACACTTTCTGTTACATAATCAAGTGCTATATCATCATTCTTACCTTTATCAGATGTATATATATAGGTATCTTTTGAGCTAGTATAACGCATTATAACTGTACTAGCCCTATTTTCTTCAGTTCTAACACTAGAAACGCTATTATTATCTTTACCAACTAATACATATAAGGAAATACCTTGATACAGTTTTATTTTTCCAGATAAATAAGTACCATTATTTGAACTATAAATTTCTATTAAATAAGTACCATCTTGTGGTGTTTCAAATCTTTGTATATCACTACTATAGCAAAATTCTTTAACCTGTGTACTAGCATTCTTACCCTCCAATTTTTGTAAAACATTATCTTTCTGCTTATCAAAAGTAACTTTTCTAGATTGAAAATTACCAAGTATTAAAAGTAATAACATTAAAAATAACGCTAATATAGAATATAATATTCCTGATAATGCAAATCCCTTATTATTCATATATATCACCATTTTAATAATACAATAATAAGCAAAAAAAAACAAGATATAAATCTTACTTCTCTTTGACATATCATATCTTTAGTACCAAACAAACTATCAGGGTGTACCCAATAAATACATTCTATATGATATTTATATCTTGATAATAATAAAAACATTGCTTTTAATTTACTTGAAGCACTTATAATATCTAACATCCACTATCATTATCAACAGTGCTTTCATCAACTTTATACGTATAATTTTCTGTACCCGCTACTTTGGTAATATTAATTTTTAAACATTTACCAAATTTTTTATTAGTCTTAGGATTATTAATGTCGGTATCAATAAATCCTACTAAATCTTTTAAATAAATACTTTTTACTTCATTATCACTAGTTGGTAAAGTAAAAAAATGTTCACTAGCCCATCCTTTTGCAGCTTCTTCAATATTACTTATTTGAACCTTATATAAATTATCTTTTTGATTTTTTAAAGTACCCGCTACATTAGGAATAATTATTAAACCTAGTATTCCTAAGACTACTATTACTGCAAGTAATTCTATTAAAGTAAATCCATTTTTTCTCATACCCATAACCTCTATTTTAAGTATAATATACTTTTTATATTTTTTCAATAGTTCAATTTAGGTATTTTACTTTGTATTAGATTGTTTCATAATAATATAATAAAACCGCAATAAAGCAAATATCACGGTTTTATTATATTAAAAAGTATTATAAATTAAATACTTAATACGTAATTATTTCTAAATTATTATTAGGACTTATTAAATCTTTATCTTTATCTTTTACTACAATAGTATCTTTATTACCATCTGATATATACTTTGTTTTATCTAGTATATTAAAATTATACTTGATATCAAAATCTGCACCATTATTATCATATGCTCTAATTCGTTTTAAATAAGTTTTATCAAAATTTTTATGGAATGGGGATAGTTCACTTTCCCAACCTACTCTAAGTAAGGATTCTGTTTTATAGGATTTATTATTATAAGTACCTTCTAAAATATATTGAAAATTTTGATGAGTCTTAGAATAAGGTTCACCAAATGGTAAGGCTACTATTGGTACGTATTTATTTCCTATAATATGTTCTAACTTTTCATACTGTTTGCCAATTTCTTTTATAGTTTGTTCCTTAGTAGTACTTGCTAAAGAAGTATGAGTAGTAGTATGATTACCTATATCATAGTTATGTTCTATAAGCCATAATAATATTTCTTCATTATATTCACTCTGATTAAATAAGTTACTATTTATAAAAAAAGTAGCGGTTATATTATAATCAGGGTATTTATTTTTAAACTCTTCTAATATTCCTACAGCACTATTAGGATCTATTATTAATTTACCAGAATCATCTCTACCTAGAACTTTAATATTATTAGAAAGGCCATCATCAAAAGTAAGTATAATTGGACTATAACCTAGTTTTACATCAATAATACCATTTACATAATCTATTAATCTAATCATACGATAGTTATTTTGATAGTAAAATTCTAAATCTTCTTTAAAAGCTTTAGCGGTTCTTTGATAACCTGCCACATCAATATTACCACCAGTATATTTATTATCAGTTATATTTTGAATACCATGATACATCATTATAGGTACATTACCAAGTTCATTTACTTGAAACTTTTCATATAATTCAGACTTATTTTTACCTAAAGATAATGTTATTTTTAATGTATTATCATCTAAAAATTCTTGATTAATAACTTTGTTTTCTTCTACATTGACATCATAAGTTTTTTCTACTTCAAGATTTATTTTATATTTATTACAATATTCCTCTACCTCTACTAAATTTTTATTTACAAAACTAGGTATTTCATCATCCTTAAATGAAAATAATAGTATTAATACTATTCCGGTAATTAAAAACAATAATAGTAATATTTTTTTCATAAGATCACCAATTATATTATTTACGCATTTTAATTATTAATACTAATATATTTTACCTATTCCAAAAATAATAAAATGAATAAATTATAATAGGTGATCTTATGAATAATAATTGGTTTAATAGGCGTGGTGGTTGGTGTTGTGGTTGTGGTATATGTCTTATTATTCTAATATATCAAATTATTTTAACATTCTTTATTTTAACAAGATTTAATTTGTTTTTAATATTTTTGTTTTTTATATTATTTGGTTTCTTCTTTTTTCGTATAATATGGTGAAACAATACTTTCTGCTTTATAAATATAATCTATCATTCTAGTAACCTTTTTGCAACACTCGTATTCATTGGTAATAAATTCTACCTTTTCTGGCATAGACATTAATATAAACAATAATTGTCTTTCCTCTTCTAATAAAGGATAATTCTTTTCATAACGTCTCAATAAAGAAGAAAACTCTATATCTAGTCCATCATTTCTATAAAGTTTATACAAATCAAAAATAGGCATATCTATTCTTGATTTATCCCAACTAATTAAGTAAGAATTATTATTACGAAAGAAATGCTTTAAACTAAGATTATTATGAATAATAACTAATCTTTTTTTTTGACTTTTTTTTACTTTTTCATACCATTTATCCAATTCATTTTTACAAAATGATAATGCTGAAATTATTTTTGAAAAATTTCGTGCGAATAAATATTCTGCAGGTCCTGGATAAACTTCAGTATCTATAATAGTAATCATGTCATTATAATAACTTTCAAGATATAAAATATTATTTGTAATATCTTCATATATCTTTTTATATTCATCTTCAGTTATTTCTTTATAATGAGTAGTTTTATTATGTAAAAGAGACACTAAATCAATTAAATCAACTGCCTTTTGTTCATTTGGTATAGAGTAATTTTCTATATACTCAAATATATCAAATATATCATCATCTTTACTAATATTTTCTGGGTAATAATGAAAAGCTCTAGAATTTAAATAAGCATATATTTTTTCATTATGAACTTTACTTTTTAAAACATATTTACCTTCATTTGTATCTACAATAATAACGTTACCATTTTTTTCATATCTAAATGGACAAAGATTATACTTTTTTAAAGTATCATTTATTATTTTCATATAAATAAGGAATTATAATTTTATCACCAATAGAAATTTCTTTTAAATCATTATATTTTTCTAAATCTTCTTTAGTTATTTGATACTTAGTAGTTATTTGTTCTAAAGAATCGCCTTCTCTTACAATATATACTTTATAAGTACGATATTCTTCTTCTGTAGTTCCAAAACTTGTAAATAAAGGTTTAATTTCTTCATCTTCTATACATCTATCACTTTCTTCTTTAGTTTCTACTACAGTTTCTTCCTTTACTTCTTCTTGTACATCATTAATCATATTTTTATCCACCTCTTTCTCTTCTAAAACTTCTCTTTCTTCTTGTCTTTCAGGAATACTTATATCTTCTTTTTGTAAATCCGCTTCAAATTCTTCAATTGTAGAATGTTTAATAGGTATTTCATTTATAATATCTTTTTCTTCTAATTTATCTATTAAAACATCTATATTTACTTCAAGTATTTTTGAATCTATTACTTCATAATAAAAATCATCTATATTTATTTGTACTTTATCTAAATTATAATTTTCATTTAATTCTATTTCACAAGGAATATTAAATTCAAATGGGTCTGTAGTTACACTAGTTTCAGTCATTTTATAATCTCCAGTGATAATAAAATCACCTTTTATAGTAGTATCACTTATTGGTGATAATGTATGTTCTAAAGAAATACTAGTTATTTCCCCAACATTAGTTTTAAAATATATTTGCTTTTTAAATGGTATTATCTTTTTCATAGTTCCTCCAATCATTATAAATATATGAAAAAAAGAAATAGTTATGCACTATTTCAATTTAATAGATTTATTAATATTATTAAGAATAGATAAAGTTGAATTTTTTAAAGAATTATCTAAAATACTAGGATCTTCATTTATATAGTCCATACATTTTTCTCCTATAGTTTTGGTTTTTTTCAAAAACTCTAGACTTACTAATAATTTAGGATAATTATCCATAATAGTGTCAATAGCACAGGCATATAAATCAGGATTTAACTGAAATAAAGGAATTGCCTCGTTTACAAATGTATCTTCATCTTGTAAATAAAAATGTACTATAAAAAATATAAATTCTCTAATTAATATGTATAAATTTATTGCATTTTGTTCTTCAGCATCACTAGGAGAAATAGCTTTGTCAAATGCTGGTGTTATACTATTTAATAAAATAATACAATTATTTATTTTATCTATAATCTCTTCTCTATCTTGCTTATTTTGAAATTGATAATCGAAGCGAATATCACTTAGTACGCCAAGAATGCTTTTCCTTTGTTCAAAATCAATTATTGGAATCTGTTCTTCTTTATAAAGTTTTTCAATTGTCGCTAATAACTTTTTTATTGTATCTAATTGAAACAATTTTTCTTTTACACCATTTAACTTTTGTATTTCAAAATAGTCACCACCAAATGATAAAGATGCTATTAAAGAATCAACATATATACTTTCTAAAATTTCTTTCATAAAAATATCCTTTCATATATTTCACTATAATCTTCTATCTTGATAATTTCTATTCCATTTAATAAATCCTTAGAAGCTTTAGTTAAATCAACAGAGTTATCTTTAGGTATAAATATAGTTTTTAAATTATTATAATGTGCTATTTCTATCTTACTTAAAGTATTACCAATAGGTAGTACTTCACCTAGTAAAGATATTTCGCCAGTCATAGATATATCATTAGGAATAATTTTTTTCTTAAAGGCACTAATTATACCTGTAACAAGCGCTACACCTATACTAGGGCCATCCTTTGTTATTTCATAATGTGGTAAATTAATATGAATATCGTTTTCTAATAAATCAGCAATCTTTATTCCAAACTTACTAGCATTAGCTCTTACGTAGTCTAGTGCTACTAAAGCACTTTCTTTTAATTCTAAGCCAGCATTACCAGTTAAAATTAAATTACCTTGTCCTTTATAATAAGTTACTTCTACTGGAAATAAATCTCCACCACTTAAAGTATATCCTAGGGAATAAACTTTACCTATACTAGGTTTATTTAAAATAGAATACTTAGTAAGTCTAGGTCCTAAGTACTTAGGAATGTTATCTACAGTAATTTTTATATTACTTACTTTAATTTGATTAACTACAATAGTTTTAACTATCTTACGAATTATTTTATCTATTTGACGCTCTAATTCTCTAACTCCTTGTTCTTTAGTATAGAACTTAATAATTTCCTTTAGAGCATCATCACTAAATTCAATATAATCTTTATTTAACTCATATTCTAAACATACATTAGGTATAATATGGCGTTTACATATCTCTAGTTTTTCTTGTTCTGTGTATCCATCTATATAGATAATTTCTAAACGATCTCTTAGTACTGCAGGAATACACTCTACATCATTAGCGGTTACTATAAACATAACATTTGATAAATCAAATTCTTCTTCCACATAGTTATCACTAAAATGCTTATTTTGTGTTTTATCTAACACTTCCAATAATACATTAGCGGGATCTCCTTTAATATCTTTACCCATTTTATCTATTTCATCAATAAGAAATAAAGGATTGCTACTTTGACATTTCTTTAATCCCTGAATAATTCTACCTGGAGCAGCACCAATATAAGTCCTTCTATGTCCTATTAATTCAGCTGGGTCATTAACTCCACCTACTGATATTTTAGCAAATTTCCTTCCAATACTAAAAGCTATATTATACGCTAAAGTAGTTTTACCTACACCTGGAGGGCCTACTAAACATATGATAGGGCTATTGACATTATTTGACATTTTTTTTACAGCTAAATATTCTATTATTCTATTTTTAACTTCCTCAATACCATAATGTTTTTGATTTAAAGTAGATATTACATCATTTAAATTTTCATTATCCTGAGTTTTATTATTCCAAGGAAGTTTTAGTAAATAATCAATATAATTCCTAACAACTGATGATTCGAATGAATTAGCCATATTTTCATAACGATATAATTCTTCTCTTAAACGATTTATAACATGTTCTGGAGCATGCAATTCATTTACAGAATTAGACAATTTTTCTAAATCATTATTTACAAGTTGGCCATCGCCTAACTCCTCTTTTAACATCTTAATTTTTTCACGTAATAAATATTGTTTCTGATTATTTTCAATTCCTTGTTGAATTTTTAAATCAATATCTTTTTCAATATTAAACTTTTGTTTTTCAGTATAAATATCTTCTAAAATCATCTGACAGCGATGAACACTATTAAATTCTTTTAAATATTCAAGTAATCTTTCATATGACAGTGGTAAATCAGGTACTATTAAATCTGTCATATCATCTAAATTATCAACGTCATTAATTTCTGTTAAGAAACTATTACTAATATATGGAACTGTATGAACACAATCTTCTAATTCTTTATATAACTTCTTTGTCAATATTGCTTCTTCCGTTGTGGGAATATCCTGTTTTGCAACAGATGAAACAATACTTTCTAGTATTTCATTTTCTCTATCCAAGTTTAAATATTCGTGAATAAAAACTCTTTTGATACCTTTTATAATTACTCTAGTTTTACCATTAGGTAAATCTATTTTATGAATGATTTTAGCAAGTACACCAACATTTGATAAATCCCTTAGTTTAGGAGCTTGTTCTAACTTATTTAAATTATACGAAATTAAAACATTATTATCATGAAAAAATTCTGATTCACTAATAATATTTTTACTTAATTCATTATCAAATTCTAATTTTATCTCATTATTAGGAAATAAAATATTATTATTTAAAAGGACTGTTGGTAAACTTAATTTCATGCTAAAACCTCCCGTTAAATTGGTTTTTATTATATAGCAAAAAAATAGAAAAGTCCATTACTTTTCTATTAAAATAATATAAATTTTTATTCTTCTAAAAGTGTACTTAAATTTACTACCTTTAATCCTTTTGAATTAATATATTCTAAAGCATTGGAAAGTTCTGAAGCTGTATTCTTATTAATATTAATAGATATAATACTACCAGATGAAATATTTTTCATTAAATTAGCTAACAAATTATTTTCAATAATAATACTAGGTAATATTGTATAATGTTTATTTTTAGAACAGGTATTTAATAAATCACTACTTTTTTCTTCAGTATAACAATAATAATTTGTTTGACTACTATTTATTTTTATTAAAGTTTGAAGTAATTTAAAGTTTTCATTATCAACATTATTTGTTTCATTAAGAACCCCAAATACATAGTTTTTATTAGATAAATTTTTAATTTTATTTATATTATTACTTGCCCAGTCATAAGAAATAAAAAGATTAGCAGTCATTTTATTTTTATCTAATAAATCAATGATATTATCTATATTTTGTTCTTTATCAATTTTAAAAATAATAGCTATTTGTTTCTTACTTTTATTTCCACTTACTATATATTTATCATAATTATCCTTAATAGAAATAGTAGGTAATTCTTTTTTATAAACAAATAAACTATCATTATAATATCCTACTTTTTTCATAGTCTGATAACTTTTTTCAATATCTACTACTCTACCACTAATACCAGGAACAATTTCATCTTCATTTATTTTAGCGTTAATACTATGTATTTCTAAAGCCTCTTTATTTTCTTTTACCGAAGTCATAATGCTATCATTTTCTTTCATGACATTAGTAGTTTTTTCCGTTAAAATAAAACTAAAACAAATCAAAATAGAAAGACCAATCATCTCTAAAGTTTTTTTCAAATACATCACCCAATTAAATATATGAAATTAATATCTAAAATCACACAAATTTAATAAAAACATACCATATTGTGAAAGGAGTTTTACAATGAATCCAAATAACTTTAATTATAATTATAATTTTCCTATGAATCAAATATCTAGTTTTCAACCAAAACAAAATATAAATCAAGATGAAAGATTTATAGGTGGTGCTTTTGCATTTCCATTCTTACTTGGAGGTGTAACTGGTGCCGCTATTGCTCCAGCATTCTTTGGAGGTTACAATAGACCACCATATTATAATAACTACTATCCACCATATCCAGGTCCATACTATCCAAGACCATACTATAGATAAAAGGTATTGATTTTGTTCAATACCTTTTTGTTAGAATAATTAAAAAGAAGCCTATTTAGCTTCTTCTACTGCTCTAGTTTCACGAATAACTGTAATCTTAATAGTACCAGGATATTGCATCTGTTGTTCTATTTTATTCTTTATATCACGAGCAATTTTATAACTTGTTAAATCATCAACTTTTTCTGGTTCAACAATAACGCGAAGTTCACGTCCAGCTTGAACAGCATAAGTTTTTTCGATACCTTCCATGTCATTAGCAATAGCTTCTAATTCTTGTAATCTCTTAATATAGTTTTCTAAAGAATCATTTCTAGCACCAGGTCGTGATGCTGATAAAGCATCTGCAATCGCTACGATTTCAGAAATAACACTAGTAGCTTCCTTATCACCATGATGTGATTCAATAGAATTAACTACTATATCATTTTCTTTATATCTCTTAGCTAATTCAGCACCAATTTGAACATGGCTTCCCTCTATTTCATGGTCAATTGCTTTTCCTATATCGTGTAATAAACCTGCCCTTTTAGCAATAGTTTCATTCTCACCAAGTTCTGCAGCTATTAAACCAGATAAATGAGCTACCTCAATAGAATGTTGTAAAGCATTTTGCCCATAACTAGTTCTAAAGTATAATTTACCAACTATTTCTACTAGTTCAGGATCCATTTTTGTAATACCTAACTCGAATAAAGCATTTTGTCCATATTCAAGGATTTTCTCACGCATATCTTTAGAAACTTTGTCATATAACTCTTCAATACGTGTTGGATGAATTCTTCCATCTTTAATTAGTGTTTCAATAGTAACTCTTGCTATTTCACGACGTAAAGGGTCAAAACTAGAAAGTACAATTGCTTCTGGTGTATCATCAATTATTAAATCTACACCTGTAACGGCTTCTATTGTACGAATATTTCTACCTTCACGACCAATAATACGACCTTTCATTTCATCATTAGGCAAATTTACTACTGTAACTGTTTGTTCATTAGCAACATCACTAGCATATTTTTGCATAGAAGATACTAACATATTTTTAGCTTTTTTATCAACTTCTAACTTAGCTTCTGCCTCTCTATCTTTTATATAAGCAGCAATTTCTAAGTTCATCATTTCTTCTACTCTTTTTAAAACTAATTCTCTTGCTTGTTCTTTAGAATAGCCAGCAATACTTTCTAATAAATCTACTTGTTGTTTTTTTATTTCTTCCACTTCTACTTGTTCTCTTTGAAGCTCTTTTTGTTTATTAATTATATTATTTTCTTTATCTTCTAACATTTGTTCACGATTTTGTAACACTTGATCTCGACGATCAATATTACCTTCACGTGTTAACAAACGTTCTTCAGATTCTTTAATTTCATTTTTTCTTTCTTTTACTTCTTTATCTGTTTCCATTTTTAATCTATGTGCTTCTTCTTTTGCTTCTAACAGATAATCCCTTTTAATTTTGTCGGCTTCTTTTTTAGCTTTTTCTAATATTGCTTCTGCTTTTTTTGAAGCCATTTCTCCTTTAATATAATTAATTATAAGCATTACTCCAATACCTATAAAAAGTCCAATTAGTCCCAGTAAAATGGAGAAAAAAATATTATCCATAATATCCCTCCATTATCTAAGTTTGTTCAAAAGCGTGAACATACCCAATACCATTTTAATGTTTATTTTGCCATAAGTCAAGATTATCAAAATATATAATGAAATAAACTTGCTTTATTTACGAAAAATATACAACTTTTATAGTTGTATACTTTTTAATATTATTTATCAATTAAAATTGTACCGGTCATTTCCTTTGGAACTTTCTTATCTAATAAAGTTAATAAAGTAGGTGCAACATCTGAAAGTTTTCCATCTTTAATACTTTGCGCAATTTCAAAAGTTTTTTTATCTATCAGTGTTTCATGTGCATTTTCTTTTATACACCATTCGCTTTCAGGTAAACTTTTTCGTTTTTTAACTTTATAACTAACTTTTTGAAATCCATGTTTAATTAAATCTCCGGTATAAACTCTATTTTTTATAATGTTGCTAACAGATGTGTGTTTCCATATTTCAGGATGGTCAAATTTACTTAATTTCGAACTAGAACATTTATACATTACTGATGCTAGTATTTCTTCTCTTATTAATATTTCTGCGATTTGTGAACTGCCATAACCAGCAACATATATATCAACTGTAACTGATCCTTGTGTTTTTAAATAACAAATTAATAAACTACGTTGATTAACAATGCTTTCTGATTCTAAATCATCATCATTCCATTATTATTTTACCTTTTTTAATGTCTTAACTGTTTCTTGTTGTAATGTTGTAAATTGTTTTTCTAATGTTAAAACACTATTTTTATATCTACTATATGCAAATTCATAGTTTTTATTTTGAATTGCTTGTACACAAGGTTGAACAACTTGTTCATAAATCCATTTATAAATTTTGTTATTTTCCGGAATAGAATTAATTTTATCAACTATAATAGGAGCAACATCATAGTAATGTTTAATATCTTCCCTACTAACAAAATTATCTCTAAACCATCTTAATGTCATTAATTCATTGCAATTATCATCAAAATTTTCTTGCATATGTGTCATACATGCTGTTGTTAAATAACATCCTGAACCTGAACTCTTATCTTGTGTTCCATTATCTCTGTCATTATCAGTTCGACTCCAATTTTCATTTAAATCAGATTTTAGATGTGTTGAATTGTGGGGAGCATTACCATATGGACTTCTATCATAATAATCATATTTATAACCACTTCCATTAGAATACGGAGTAACATGAAATTCACTACCATCTTTTCCGACATAACATCCTCTATCCGGATCATATTCCATATCTTTTATTTTATCATAATCAAAATCTTCCATATTAATTTATCTCTCTCTTTCTTCTATTTTCTTCTCTTATTTTTTTTACTTCATCGGCATGTATGTTATTCTTAATTTCTACATACAATGGGTCAAAATAATATGATAAATCATTAAGGTCATCATATTTAACTTCTAAATCGTTTACAAATTTTTTAAGCTCTTCCAATTTACTGAACATCGGAATTTGGTTTTCAATTTTTCCTAATTCGGTAGATAAATATTGAATCTTTGTTTTATCCTCGCCAAAATCTTTTTTTTCTAAAGATTGTGTTAAAACTGCCAACAATTGTTTTAAATTTTCATTTTTCATTGCTTATTTCCCCTTTCTTTGAAAATCAAATAATATGTCGTAAACAATATCACATTTTACTATAACATCACCTTCCCTAACAAATAATTTTCTGGGTTTATATTATTATTTAGCTATTAAATATCTTATTAAAAACTAAAAAATGAGGGCAATAATTCTAGGCATTTAGAAATGTCTAAAATTATTGTCCTCACAATATAAATCAGTATATAATTTGAAACAACTCAAAATCATATTACCACCCACCAGATAATTTATTGTTATAGTAAAACTTTTACCAAATTTTGTCAATATTTTTTTGCAAAAATGTTCTTTAAAAAGTTAAATGCATTATTTAATTTTTCGTTGTATAATTTAATTGTTTCTTTATGAGCGACTGTTGAAATTATATCGTCATTGAGAAAATACATATGCAAAGATGAATATGAAATATCGTATTTACCTTTGTATTTTTTATTTTCTAAAAGTTCATCATAAAATGCTTCAAAGTTATAATCATAATATTCATCTAAATATAAATTTTCGCTTTCTTCCCTAAAAGCCAGATATATTATATAACAAAAGTGTAAAATTTTCGTTTAAAAATCACAATTATCAAAATATATAATGAAATAAACTTGCTTTATTTACGAAAAATATACAACTTTTATAGTTGTATACTTTTTAATATTATTTATTAATTAAAATTGTACCGGTCATTTCTTTTGGAACTTTCTTATCTAATAAAGTTAATAAAGTAGGTGCAACATCTGAAAGTTTTCCATCTTTAATACTATAACATTTATCAGTTACAATACAAGGAACTTTATTAGTAGAATGTGATGTAACTACATTATCATTATCATCTATCATATATTCGCAATTACCATGATCCGCTAAAATTAACATTACACCATTCTTTTCTTGAACTTTAGTGTATAATCTACCCAAGCATTCATCTAACGCCTCTACTGCTTTTACCGCAGCATCAAATACACCAGTATGACCTACCATATCGCCATTAGCGTAATTTAAAATTACCAAATCATAGTCATTATCTAACTCTTTAATTAAAGTGTCTGTTATTTCATAAGCACTCATTTCTGGTTTTAAATCATATGTTGCAACTTTTGGTGAAGGAATTAAAATTCTTTTACAATTAGGTAAATCTTTTTCTATACCACCATCAAAGAAATAAGTTACATGAGCATATTTTTCTGTTTCCGCAATACGTAATTGTTTTAATCCTAAAGAACTAACATATTCTCCTAAAGTATTATCTAATTTTGGAAGTTCATAGGCATTTTCATATATTACTTCATCACTTACTGGCATCATAGTTGTAAGTTTAATATTATTTCTAATAGTTCTATCAAAACAATTATTACCTTTATTAGTTATAGCACTAAATAATTCTCTCAATCTATCAGGTCGATAATTAAAGACAATCAAACCATCATTATCATTTATAATTCCTTCTTTATCAATTATTGAAGGAATTATAAACTCATCTGTTATATTATTTTCATAATTATCCTCTATTACTTCTTTATAACTAGAGTAACAAGGACCTACTCCTTCAACAATAACATCGTAAGCTTTTTTTATTCGCTCGTAACGATTATCTCTATCCATAGCGTAGTATCTACCACTAATTGTAGCAATCTTTCCAATACCAAGTTCATTTATTTTATTATCTAATTTCTCTAAGAAATTTATAGATGAATTAGGACTTGTATCCCTACCATCAGTAAATACATGAATATATACTTTTTTTACATTTTTTTCTTTACATAATTTTAATAATGCAAATAAATGATTTATATGTGAATGTATTCCTCCATCAGAAAGAAGTCCAAGTAAATGAAGTGATGAATTATTTCTATTAACATGATCTATAATATCAAGGAATTTAATATTATTATAAAAATCACCATCTTTAATACTTTTATTTATAAATTGTAATGGTTGATAAACTACTCTACCAGCACCTAAATTCATATGACCTACTTCACTATTACCCATTTGACCACTAGGTAATCCAACGTCTTCGCCACTAGCACTTAATAAACTATGTGGATAAGTATTCCATAAGTTATCAAAATTAGGCTTTTTCGTAGCCATAAAAGCATTTCCTTTTACTCTATCAGTAATACCTACACCATCTAAAATACACAAAATAACTGGTTTCATTATATCACTCTCCTATTTAATTATAGCATTTTAAAAAAGTATTTTAAAGTTAAAAATAAAACTAATAGAAAAATAAAAATCTATTAGTTTAATATTATTTATTATTAATATTTAAAACATATTTTTTTATATATTCAGGAGTATCGTTTGTTAAAGTTATACCATCTTTAATAACATTAAAATTAAATTCATTAGAATAAATAATTTCACCATCAACATTACAAACAATAGATTTATCACTAATAACTTGTAAATTATCAGTCTTAAAGTAATCAACTAGATCATTATCAAAGTGATTACCTTGGTATATTTTTAAAAACAATTTTAGAAATTCTAATCTTTTTAATTTACTAGCTTTATAAACTTCAAATTCTCCGTCACTTAAATTATAATTAGGATTAATAGGTACATTATTACCATAGTATTTACCATTACATACAGCAAGTAAAGTTATATTACCTAAAGATGTATTATAATTAGGATTTTTAATTAAACTATCTATTATTCCAGCATAATATTCAAAATTTTTAAATTTACCTTTGCATTTATAATAGTTGGCTTTATTTGCCACTTCAGCGTCTACTCCTATAGATGCTATATTAATAAACTTTTTATTATTTACGATACCTAAATCTATTTTTTGTGTACCTTGTATTTCTTTATAAACCCTATAAAAATCATTACCTGTTCCTAGTGGTATAATAGCAAGTTTACAATTAGGATTAATGCCATTAATTACTTCATTTAAGGTACCATCCCCACCAACACTATATATAATAGCGTTTTTATAGATATTAGAATATTCTTTTGCCAATCTTTTAGCGTCATTTCTTCCTACTGTATATAAAACTAAATTCTTAAGTTTTTCCTCTTCTGAAATAGTTGATAAAAAATTACCAAAGGCTCTAATTTTATTTCTACTAATTTGACCGTTAATAATAAAAATGTTTTGAATGTTTTTATTAAAATAAAACATACTACTCCCCCCTAGTAGTATATTCTATAAAATTTTTTGATTTTTGTAAATATCAAAACATCAACTTCTTACCTTATGAAAATCTAATCTAAGTTTATCCGCTATAGTTACAATAAATTCTGAATTAGTTGGTTTAGCCTTATCTATATCTACACTATGACCAAATATTTCTTCCATTAAGTCCCAATCACCACGATTCCAACTTACTTCAATAGCATGTCTAATTGCTCTTTCTACTCTAGAAACAGTAGTATCATATTTATCAGCAAGTTCTGGATATAACTCTTTAGTAATTCCACCTATAGTATCAGGGTTTTCAAATACTATACCTATACCTTCTCTTATATATTGATATCCTTTAATATGTGAAGGTATACCTAATTCATGTAGTATTTTAGTAATAGATACTTGTAAGTTACTATTATAGAAATCTATATCATTACTAGAACTTGTTCTATCAAATACTTTTCTTATTTTTTGTTCTAAATCATCTAATTCAAAAGGTTTTAATATAAAATAATTTACACCATACTCAGATACTTCTTTTATAACATCACTAGTATTATAACTAGTTTCTACAATTACCGGTTTATTAATTTTTCTCTTCTTCATTTCTTCTAAAACAAATAAGCCATCTTTATTAGGCATAATTAAATCTAATAGTATTAAATCATAATCATTTACTTTAGTTTCAGCCTTTTCTATTCCTTCTAATCCATCTTTAGCGGTAATACTAATTTCTACACCATTACTTGTTTTAAAATATTCTTTTATCATTTCTACTAATTTTATATTGTCATCTATCATAAGTACTTTAATTTTATCCATTTTATATCTCCTATCTTTATGCACTTAAATTATACTACAACCAAAATTGTTAATCTAGAATGAAAAATAGCTAATTTTGTCGAACGATTTTTCATTATGACATTATATAAAAAGAAGCTATTGATTTACAACAACTTCTATTATCTTTAAGAATTCATCAATATTAGTAGAAGCTTCTCCTACTAAGAAACCATCTATTTCTTCTAATTTATTAAACTTTTCAATATTTGATGAATTAATACTACCACCATACAACACATTTATATCAACATTATAAACTTTCTTAAATAATTCTTTTATATAAGTAACATTTTTCTTGATATTTGCTAAAGTTTCATTTTTACCTGTACCAACTGTCCAAACCGGTTCATACGCTACGATAACGTTATTCATTTTTTCAATTGGAATATTTTTAAAATAAGTAGTTATTTGACGTTTTAAAGCCTTTTTTGTTTTAAATAAATTCTTCTCTTCTAATGTTTCACCAATACATACTATGGCTTTCATATTATTACTTACAATATCAATTACTTTTTTGTTAATATCTTCAACACTTTCATAGAAATTACTTAATCTTTCAGAGTGACCAACTATTACATAATTAATTCCTAATTCTAAAACTTGACTAACTGTTATTTCACCCGTAAATGGTTTTATTATTTCTACATTTTGAACACCAACATCATATTCATGTTTTATAAAATAAGGTATATATATACTAGATGGGCATATAACTACTTGTTTAGTATTTATTTTTTCATTAGCTTTTTTTAAGAATTTAGAAACATCATTTAAATTCATATAATTCTTATGATTACCTATTATAAGCTTATTTTTTTCCATAAACTACCTCTTTCAATTTATCTTTAAAACTCTTTTTAGCGGTTTTACCAATAGCCAATTTATATACATCCATTGCCCTTTTGGCAAAATATTTAGACGAATAAACTTCACTACTAATTCTTGCCTGATTACCAAGTTTCTTTACTGTTTCGTTGTTATCAAATAAGTTTAATATAATCTTCTTATATTCTTTTTTATTTTTAAATAAATAACCATCTAACCCATTTATAACAACATTACGAAAACTTTCATCATCTATACATATTACTGGGCGACCTGCCGCCATAGCCTCTATAACAGTTAAGCCTTGTGTTTCTGTTTTAGAAGCAGTAGAAAATACGGTACAAATATTATAGTAAAAAGGAACATCTTCCCAAGGTACTTTACCAGTAAATATAACATTTTCTTCTATTTTCAATTTCTTTACTTGTTTTTCAAACTTTGGTAAATCAGGACCATCACCAACTATAACTAATTTACATTTAGGATTTTTATGAACAAATGTAGCCTGAGCATCTATTAAAAAGTCAATGCTTTTCTCATATCCTAAACGTCCTACATAAAGTATTACAAAATCATCATTTTTTATATTTAAGTTTTCTTTTATTTCTAATACACGTTTTTTATTAATATTCTCATCATAAAAACGTTCTATTTCTATACCCGTAGGAATAATATGAATATTTCTATTATAGTTATATTTTTCTTTAAATAATTCATAAGTCTTCTTAGTTGGAACAATCAATTCTTCAACAGTCGTATCACAGTAAAACTTTGTAAAATACTCTACTAGTTTTTTACTTGGTTTATCAAAATGTCCCTTTGTTATATAACCAATATAATCTTCATACATTGTATGATAAGTATGCACTAAAGGTATTTTATATTGTTTCGCTATTACTCTAGCAAATGTACCAACCCCAAATTCAGTTTGTGTATGTATAATATCTAAATGCCATTTTTTTATATAACTAAGAGCTTTAATAGAATAAATTTCTGTCAAGCGATAGTCATATATGCCTGTAGGAATGCCTGGCATACGAAGAATATGTTCTTTATCATCATATACAAATTTTAAATTATCTGGATTAACTGTAACAACATAAACTTTATTTCCATCTTTTTCTAAGGCTTTTTTTAGCATCATAGTACTAGTAGAAACACCATTAATATAAGGAGGATACGTATCAGTAAATAAACCTATTCTCATAAAGACTCCTCTTTCTTTCGTATATTTAGGGCAATGGCACCTAAAATCATAATTAAATAATATGTAATAAAACGCCATAAAAGCATTAATGTAGTTAGTTTTCCACCAGTTAAGAAGTTTCCAAAGAAAGAAACAAAACCATATTCTAATCCTCCAGTACCACCAGGTAAAGGAATAAATGAACCCATTAAAAGGACATAAGCTGACGCTATGATACATTTAAATGCTCCAAAACTAGTATAATCACCTATACTATATAGTACAAATAGTGGTACTATATATTCTAAACATAAACCTACAAAATTAAGTAAGATTATTAATAGAAATTCTTTTTTATTTTTAAGTAATGAAGTAGTTCCGGCTTTTACATTTTTAACATATTCTTCATACATTTTGTTAGTTTTTTCTACATCTTTTACTAAGTGTAATTTTACTGCTATATTTATAACTTTACGATAAATAAAATTATTGAATTTAGTAGTAAAAGAAACTAAAAATAGAAACACCGCTATACCAGTATTAATTAAAAAACCAATTAATACTAGAATTTTTAATCCTTCATTAGCAGTAAATAAATGTAATACATTATTAGCGCAAACCGCCATAATTCCCATCAAAACTAACGCTACTTGAAAAACAACAAAACTTTGTAAACAAATATTAGTACTATCTAAAACACTAATACCACTAGATGTTAAAGAATAAACCTGATAAGGTTGTCCACCAGTAGAAGTTGGTGTAATAGTATCAAAAAATTTAGTTTTAAATTTTAATTTAACTGTTTGCCATAAGGTATAATCTTTATTATATTTTTTTATTATTAAGTGCATGCTAACACTTGATAAAAAATAATAACCAAGTACACTAATTACCGCAATTAAAAACCACCATATATTAGCATTTCTTAATTCCTGTACTACATCATCAAAATCGTTTCTTAAGGAAAAATATAAAACTACAATCGTTAATAAAAGGACAATTAATAAACTTAATTTATTTTTGATTGTTTTTTTCATTAACTTTAAAACTCAATAGCATATTTCCTTTTAAACGATTTACAATATATTCATCAAAAAAATTAGTAGGTATTTCTTCATTTAAGTTTTCTTCCGCAATAGTAACTTTAGTCTTATAACCATATTCATTAAAATCTCTACTTAAAACATAAACTAAATGACCAATAATCTTTTTAGCTTTATAAACTAATGCTAAATCAATTATAGGGAATTTAGTATCTTTAGTTATTTTTTCAGGTTCGTATAAAATTTTGGGATTATCATCAACAATTTCTATTAATCTATCACAAGTACGAGTATTCATACTTTCTAAATTTTGTACATATAAAGATAGTTGTACTTTATCTTCCATACTATCTTTGTTAATTCCTGATTTAATTTGACACTCACTTATCATCTATAACACCTACTCCCGGCAATATTTTTCCTTCTAATAATTCTAATGAAGCACCGCCACCGGTAGATACGTGAGTAAAACTATCTTTTAACCCAAACTTATTTACTGCAGCAGTAGTATCTCCACCACCAACAACAGTTATTTTATTTGAATCTGCTAAAATCTGCATAATTTTTTTAGTTCCATTTGCAAATTTTTCATTTTCAAACATTCCAAGAGGACCATTCCATATAATAGTATTACTCTCATCTATATATTGTTTAAATATTTTAACAGTTCCATTACCTATATCAAGCCCTATATCAGATGGTTTTACATCACTTAAAAAACATTCTTTAATAGTACCATTACCATCAATATTATCACAATATACACCATCTATTGGTAAAATAATTTTATCTGGATAAGTATCTAATATTCTTCTGCAAAAATCTAGGCTATCTTCATCAACAAGGGATTTTCCTACAGGTAGACCACTTGCTAATAAAAAACTATATGCCATTGCGCCACCAATTAAAATATAATCTGCTTTTTTTACTAAGTTTTCTATAACACTTATTTTATCAGCAACTTTAGCGCCACCTAAAATAATTGTTAAAGGACGTTTAGGTTTATCAATAACTTCTGATAAATATTTTAATTCTTTTTCCATCAATAAACCTATACCATTAGGTAAGTTAGATGCAATGCCAACATTAGAAGCATGAGAACGATGTGATGTGCCAAATGCATCATTTATAAATATATCACCTAAAGAAGCCCAATAACGTCCTAACTTTTTATCATTAGAACTTTCTAATTTTCCATTTAAATCTTCAAAGCGAGTATTTTCCATAAGTAATACTTCACCATTTTTTAAATTTAATATAGCTTGTTCTAACTTTTTACCTTGAGTTTCAGGAACAAAAATAACTTCTTTATTTAATAAATTACTAAGTTCTTTAGCGATAGGCTGTAAAGTATAAAGTTTTTTATCCGCTAATTCTTTAACTCTTCCTAAATGACTCATTAAAATAACTCTAGCACTATTTTTAATTGCGTACATTATAGTAGGCAAACTTTCAACAATACGATTATTATCCGTGATAACGCCATCTTTTATAGGTACATTTAAATCACACCTAATAATTACTTTTTTACCACGTAAATCAAAATCTCTAATTGTCTTCTTCATACTAACCTCCTATTATTTGTCCTATAAATAATTATAGGGAATATATCAAATAAAGTCAATAATACTAAAACTATTTAAGCTATTAACAGGAACATACATATACATTATTATACAAGTGGTTTATAATTATAATTTAAAATAATATTATTATCAAAATCATATTCTACAAGTAATGCACCAAGTTCATTTCCTTTATAACATAAAATTGAAATATAAGTTTTACCATCAATAATTAAAACATCACCAAAGTTTTTATAAAATACATATTTACCTAAACTATCATCAAGTATTTTACTTATATTATAGTTATCACTAATTAGCAAGTTTAACTCCTCTTTATATTTAGAATTATAAAAGTCTTTACGATAATCGATTATACTTCTTAACATATATTTAAATTTACTATCATTCATAAAACCATTATCTTTTTTATATTTATATAAATCTATTAAAGCATCAACTATTAATATGGTATCACTACCATTATAATTAATTTGAGTTTGATTAGATAATGCGTTAATTAATTTATCTGTATCATCATAACTATAACCAATATCTAACCATATCTTTTTAAAATATATATCACTTTCAAAAAACCATTTTTCTACTTCTTTGGAACCACAAATATATTCTAATGCTTCTAGTATCGTAGGAGCGGGACTATAAGCACTTATTTCACTTGTAAAGTATTTTCCCGAATAAGTTTCTGCACCTGATTCTGTTATAAAGTTAGAATCTATCCTAATTAAATCACAATTACTACTATATCCATTTTTTAAAACATAATCGTCATTACATTTATAAATATTATACTTATTATTATGATGATTAAATGAGAAATCAACAAAATGCATAAGTTCATGATATAAAGTATTATTTGTTGTTTCTTTTAAACTTATTTTTACATCTGAATCATAGTATTCTCCCGCTACTCCAGGTCGTAAATTATCATTGATTTCAATATTTAACTTTTTTAATTCCTTTAAAAAGCCTAGTTCATCTAAATAATCTTTATTATCTACAATAACTTCAAACATATCCATTACTTGTTTTTTATACTGAAGTAATGAATTATTATTTTCTACTATATAAGCATATTTTTTAAATAATAAACTATTAGCTTCTATTTTATCTTTTATATTATTTAAATCATATTTACTAATTATTTGATCAATATCTACATCAATATCTTCTAAATAATCTATGTTTATTTCATTATTAGATCCTAATTTATAAATATAAGTGTTAAATAAAGTTTTAGCTACAATATAGTTATTATTTATACTAATAGAATCATACAAGTTATTAGATACTTTTTTGCCATCTCTATATAATATTTTATTATAATTGTCATTTGTGACTTCACAGAAATTATTATAAGAGCAATTAGCATACTCAAAATTATCTGAAATATTATTTAATTTATCATCAGTAAAATATGATAAGTTTTCTTGTGTATCATAAACTTGATAATAACCAGAATTTATATAATAAATTCCTTTATTATCTACTATTTCTTCACCCAACTTATTATATACTCTATAAGTAGATACACCATTTATATTATCATAATTATAAGAACTAATATAATCACCTGTTTTACTAAATGTAGATGCTTCTAGTAATTTATTATTAATAAATAATATACTAGTTTTATTATTAGAACCAACTATAACATTATCAAATAATTCTTCATAATAAAGCATACATTTATCTATAATTATATTGTTGTTTTTATCAACTAATTTACTACCAATATTACATGTATCTCTATACATATGATAATTATCATTTATTTTAGTACCATTCTGATAAACATTATTTTTATAAATATACATAGTATCATTAGAAGTACTTATAATTAAATTTTCATCTATAGTAGCGTTTTCTATCAATACTGTTTTATCTACAGTATTAAAAATTTTATAACTATCACTATTATTAATAGCTACAAAAGTTATATTATTATCACTATTATTAAAGGTCATATAACTATCAAATTGGGGATATTCTTGTTTATTATTTAAATCAACCATTAAATTATATTTTTTATCGTTAAAAGTTAAAAACATAACATCATTAATAATATCTAAAGAAAAAGAATTGTTTTTTATAAATATTTGTTCTACAAAATAATCAGGTAAAGTATATATAACCTGCATATTATTATCATAGATTTTATCATCTATTATTAAGTAATTAATAGTATTATTTGTGTTATAAACAGGTAAATTATAATTACCAGTTAGAATAGTATTACCATCTTTATCTATAACAGAAGTCTTATTACCAAAATTAATTATTATATATTTATCCTGAAATACTTCATAATTCTTAATTTTAGCATTATATTGATATACCACTTCTTTAGAAAAGTTATACACAATAAAACTATCATCATTTGATTTAATATAAAAATCACTATATACAGAAATATCTGGATCATTTATAACAATTGTTTCATTTATGTTAAGTGGTTTTTCACTTTCCAAATTTTTAGGCATTATAAAATAAAAATATAAACTACTACCTAATAAAATTAAAATAACAAAACTAAATATAACATTTCTTTTTTTCATATAATTTTCTCCTATTATTTTAATATAAATATTATTTAGAGGTTTATTTATTAGAGGTACATTTACGTCACCATTATAGTTTTTTATTTTTCAAGATTTCTTCGACGTAATACCACCACACATTCAACATATGTTGAATTAATATTATAAATAGTATAACCTTATAGTATATAATTATTACGTCTATCACATAACCCACATTTTATCAAATTAAACTTAATTTTATAAATAATTAACAACCTAGTTTATCTTTCGCTATACTTAATCCATACTTGTGCAATACATTCTTTGCAATTCCAACATCATATTTATAAATTAATCCGTCGGGACTATTTTTCCAGATTGGTTGTTCTAAATGACACGCTTTCTTTATTGTTAGTCTTACCTATTTCACATTTATAATTAGAACCTATTTTCAAAATAAAATTAGTAACATTTTCATCTATATTACCATCTTTATCTATTTCTCCAATTATAATTTTATCCACTAAATTTTCAAATAAAACTTCATCAAATTCTTTTATATTTTTTTGTTCTTCAAATACTTTTTCAACAATATCTAGTTGTTTAATAATACTTTTTTTATTAAGGTTAGATGTTTCATAATTACTTATATCAATATTTATCTTTTTTATTTTTTCATTTATTTCATTCTCCTTTGTAGTATAAGCATTTTTATTCACATAATCATCAAGTTTCATATCAATCAAATTTGATAATCTCTTTTCTAATTGTTCTTTTTCTTGTTTTAAATTATTTAAAATATCTTTATTATTATCTTCATTTAAAATATTCTTAATAGCACCAAATAATTTATCTTTAGTCTTATGCTTTTCTTTAACTATATAATTATAAATTTGAATAAATATACTTTGTAAAATATTTTCATTGATAAATATTGACTTACTACATTCCTCAATATTAGTTATTCTTTTAGAACAAGACCAATATATTTTTTGTGAACCATCTTTTCTTTTACCACTTGTTCTTCTAACAAAAGTATTTCCACAAATACCACAATATATTTTACTACTAAATGGATACCTTTTACTAAATTTATTTCCGTGTTGTTTTCCCTCGGGTATCATTTCTTTACTTCTTTTAGAATAAATATCTTTTGCTTTATCCCAAACTTCACGAGTAATAATACCTTGATGATGATCTTTTGAGTAATACTTTTCTTTTTCTCCAAAATTAATTGCTTTTTTATGAGTTAACGGACTAATTGAATATGTTTTCTGATTTATTAAATCTACAACATATTTTTCATTCCTTATTATTTGCCTTACTGATGATGGATTCCAATTTCCACCACGATTAGTTTTAACCTTTTCTTCATTTAATTTTTTAGCTATGGTATATGAACCTATACCATTAACATACCAATTAAATATCTGTCTAACTACTTCTGCTTGTTCTTCATTAATTTTTAATTCTTTAGTTTCTTTAATCCAATCATAACCAAAGCATTTAACATTACCAACAAACTCTCCACGTTTCATCTTTGCCTTTAAAACAAGTTTAACATTCATAGATAGTGATTCACTTTCTGCTTGAGCAAAAGCACTATAAAGAGTTAAAAACATTTCATTATCTAAAAGTAAAGTATGAATATTTTCTTTTTCAAAATAAACATCGATATTATGATCACGAAGTAATCTCACATTATTTAAAGTATCTACCGTATTTCTAGCAAATCTTGAAATTGATTTTGCTATTATAATGTCTATCTTTCCACCTAAAGCATCATCTATTATTCTTTGAAATTCACATCTATTTTTAATTTGTGTCCCACTAATCCCCTCATCTGCGTATATTCCTACAAATTCCCATTCGGGATTAGTTTTAATATATTCGGAATAATGTTTTATTTGTGATTCATAACTTGTTAATTGTTCTTCACTGTCTGTACTTACTCTTGCATAAGCACAAACTTTCTTTAATGTTTTTTAATGGATTTTTCTGTTGTTTTGAGATTAGCTGTAACAACCTCAACTTGTGCCATTTATACCTCTCTCTCATAATTTATTTTTTATTGAACTTGCAACACGTTCTCAATAAATATTATACTATTTTTTTATTATTTCGTAAATTTATTAATAAAAACTTTGTATTTTTTTCTTTTAAAATATAATATTGTTTTCAGTAATTATATCTAATTTTAATAATTTTGATATTACTGATAAGTTAATTAATTTATCAATTATACTATCTATTTCTAATTGTGTTAAATTTTTAGTATCTATAATAGTTCCCCCTTTATTTTATATATTTAATAATTTTTAATTTGCTAATCTCAATCCTTTCCATTATCTATTTAAAATTTTTTAACAATTTTTCAAGTTTTATTTATTTCTCTTTTATAGTAAATAAATGTATCTTTTAAAACTCATGTATTCAATTATTATATAATATGAAATCATTTAATATATTAAATTTCTTTTTCATATTCTATTTCTTTTAATATTTCTTGATAAGTTATTTCTCTTGTGGTGGAATCACAATTAAAATATAAAATATCTTCTGTTTTATCTACAACTTTAACTTTATTGCAACTATTTAAATAAATCTTAAATTCATTTATATTTATATTTTTCTTTAAATAATCTAAAATATAAAATTGTTCTATTGTATCAACTCTATTTTTTGGAATATCTTCCTTGCTTAATTCTTTCATTACATTCTCCTTTCATTTAAATTTTAGAAAACAAAAAAACTTGTATTATCTACAAGCAATTACTCTCATTTTTTGTGTTAGTTATTATTTTATTTTATATTACTATTTTAGGATTCATATAAATAGTCTCTTCTTTTTTTATTAAAACTATGTTAATGTATCCTCTTATTTAACCTCTCTTTCTATTAAAAATCCTTATTTTTTCACCTTTTTAACTTCAACAGGATATGGGACTTGTACCAAATAAAAACAGAAAGCCTTTTTTATAAGCCTTCTGCTTTAATTTTTTTGGTGCAAATATTTTTTCACACTTGTGAAAAAGCATACATTTTACATACAAAGGTATGCTAAAAATTAATTATTCCCTTATTTTATAAGAAAAAAGGTATGCAAATAAGAAAAAAATAAACTTAAATAATCATCGACATTAATTTGAATACAATTATTTCAAGTTTACCATATTATAACACCTTGCTTGTTTAATGCAAGTCTTTTTCATGTCAAATTCATGTTAATATGTGATAAGTTTAAGTTATTTTATGTAATTTTTGTTTATTTATTATTTATTAGCAACAACTGTAGATAAATACTTATTTATACTTTCTTCATTAGGATCAAAATTTTTATAAAGTTTCATTTCAAGTGTAGTCATTGTTGAATAATCATCTTTTGCAAATAACTTTATATTAATGTTATTTTCATTACATAATGTAATAAATTATCTTAAAGAAAAAGATATATTATTTAGTTTTTCTAATTCAGTAATATTATTAAAATTAATACAATCATCAAAATAAAGTCATTAATAAATTTTATGACTATAAGTTTTCTGTTTTTGGTTAATTTTAATTGTTTTATTATCAAAATCAATAGTAGCTAGTGCATCATAAGGAAGAATACATCTTGGATAAGAATGGCCAAAATTAACATTATATAATACTGGTGTACTTAAATCTGAAAATATATTTTTGTATACATTTCTATATTCTTCATAAAAAATTTCATTATATGGTTTGCCAATAATAACTCCTTGTACTATTGATAATATTTTTCTTTTTTTAAACTCATTTAAAATTTTTTCCAATTTTTGCGGAGAAGTTTTTTCTTCTGATGTTTCCAAAAATAATATTTTTTCTTTAAGTTCAGTTAAAGTAGGAATTAAATTATATTTCTCGTTTATCTTGTTTTCTTCACCATAACGCTCTCCTGTTAACAAATCATATATTGTTTCAATACACCCTCCAAAAAGTTTTCCGCTCTTAATGCCCGAACCATTTAATAATTCAAAATGGTGGATTTCATCATATGAAATTCTTGAGACATTAATAGCATTTTCACTATAATCTGTTCTATCTAAATACCAAATGGGACTTGATAATATTTCAAAGTTCTGATATTCATCAAAAAACGATAAAAAATATTCTTTAGTATAAGGAAGCATATCTTTATCTAATTCACAAATATCAACTAAAAATGCTGGTCCATAAAATGTTGATAATCCTATTTTATTAAACATCAAGTGATTAACCGTTGTATCAGAAAAGCCAGTAAATATTTTAGGATTTTTTCTTACCGCTGTTACAAACTCTTTGTCATTCATTAAAAATGGTATAGTTGTATAAGTATCATCACCGCCTATAGCAGTTATTATCATTTTAATACTTTTATCCAAAAATGCCATTTTTAAATCAGCTGCTCTAGCCTCAGGATGTTCTTTTAAATATTCTATTCCTTTCATTGAATTTGGCATAAAAATTGGAATCAATCCCATCTCTTCCAGTCTTTTTAAGCCAATTTCTATTTCATGTCTTACTTGTTGTTCTCCAAGTATACCACTTGATAAACTTATTATAGCTACCTTATCGCCTTGTTTTATTCTATCAGGGAATATCATATTCTTAGTTTTCAATAGTAATTATCTTCCTTTCTAAATCAATTTTTGCATTTAAACCATAAGGTAACGTACACATTGGGGCACTATGACCAAAATTAACATTATATAAAACTGGTAAATCAACTAATTTATTCTCTTTATTTATAACTTTTAAGATAGCAGATTTATATTCTTCATAATATGTTTCATCCTTTGGTTTACCTATTATAATGCCATTAATATTATTTAATATTCCCAAAGCGTGTAAATGTCTTAAAAAGTAAGTAACATCTTCTGGAGATGGTTTCATTTCACTAGTTTCAATAAATAATATTTTATTTCCCCACTCTTTAATATTTGGCCAAATTTCAGTTCCAATAATCATATTTAATACTTCTAAGCATCCACCTAATAATTCCCCTTCAATCAGTCCTTTGCCTTGTAACACCTCAAATCCATGTTTTTCTAATTGCATTTTTCTAAAGTCATTATCTTTTGAACTATCTGTCCAATCAATTCTATCATTTGTCCATTCTTTACTTGATTTAATAACAATATCTTTATTCTTAAATAGAACATTTTCTAAACAATTTTTAGTATACTCATGCATACAACCATTTTCTGCAATTTCAGATAATAATGCTGGTCCATAATATGAAACTATTTTGTTTTTATATAACAAAAAATGAGTTACTGTTGTATCCGAATATCCAATAAATATTTTAGGATTATTTTTTAAAATTTTTGAATTTATATAAGGTATGATCCTTATACTATCATCACCGCCAATCATAGTAAAAATTGCTTTAATTTTTTTATCTTCAAAAGCTCTCATCAAATCATCTGCTCTTGCTTCAGGATGATTATATAAATAATCACATCCTTTTAATGCATTTGGCATTGTAACTACATTTAATCCAAATTCTTCTTCCAATCTTTTTTTTCCAATTTCGTATCGATGAATAAATTCTTTTTCACCGCCCATACCACTTGATAAACTTACTATAGCTACAGTATCTCCTTTTTTTAATTTTTTAGGAATAATCATTTCATCAATCCTTTCTTTTTGCGTATCATATATTTCATTTATTTTTCTTAAGCATAGTTGAATTTTTTCTTCAATAGGCTTATTACCATCAATATATAAAACTTTACAAAAAAATTTTTTTGACCAAGCATCAGTTTCCTTTTTACTACCCAATTCATCTTCAGATGTATCATATTGCATTGCCCAATCCAAATACTGATTAAATTGTTCATACATATCTCCACCTTTTTTAAATCTATCACCATACATTTCAAATTCTCTATCTATAATTCGTTTTTTCCTTACATGATTATCAGTTTCAATAATTATTAACAAATCAAACATAGGAATTAATGTTTCTGACCAAGGATAGAACAAGCCACTAGCAATAGTTGAAGAATTATTTTTCAATATTTGTTCTAACGTATTTACAGCAACCTCATTACTCACAGCAATAGTATATGGTTGTATATTTTCACCCCATACCCATAAAATATCATCTGTATCAACAAAATTATAATTTAAAATTTCTGACAATTTTTTTCCTAAAAAAGTCTTCCCGCTACCACTCGCACCAGTTATTTGTATATTCATAATTTTCTTTTATATACCTTTCCTAAATATTCCAAACCCATACCTGATGTAACACACTTTTCTTTGTTATCACTTAAAATTTTTCCTATCCAATCATTAACACCACCATCTATTAACACTAAAGATTTCCCATCTTTAAAAATAACTTCAATTTCATAACATATGTCATCATAATATGTTAATCCAGATTTTCTATTCAATTGTAAATTAAATTTTACATCCTTATGCTTTGATTTTAATGGCTCAATTATATTGTTATTTAAAAATTTATATGTATTATTTATACTAATTAAATAACTTTTTTCTGCATTTAATGCATCTATTCTACTTTCATTATTTATAATATTTGGTAATGATATATTATATTTTTGAAAAACATCATAATTAGGATTTACGGTGTGAGAAAGAATAAGATTTTCATCCACATTATAAAATTTATATATTTCTTTTACTAAAGGTATAAAACAAAAATTTAAATTTATTTGTTCTATATTTAAATTTTCCTTTAAATTTTCAACAACATTTAACCAATTATTTAATTGCAGTTCTAATGTTTTAAACATATTATTACCATTATTTCTAAAACTTGACACTAAAGAACATGCCCTAAAATGTTGACTCCAATGCGTTTTTTTACCCGTACCATAATTTTGAGTTCTTAAAATTCTAGTCGATGCTGCTAAATTGACATTTTCTACATTCATTTTTCTAATTCTATATGCACATTCTAATGCCATTGATATAGAAGAATCACTCATTACTTCCGAATTTCTAATTGAACTTAAAACATTATTTTGATTTATTAAAGTTAATGTTGAATTTAACCCAAATGGATTAATAGGTGATAATTCAATGCATTCAAAATTACTACTTACACTATCAAAAAATATATTACTTATTTCATTGTATGTGCGTGGATCTATTTTTGATGGTTCATATAAATCATACTTTCTTTCATAATTTTTTAATAAATTTGATGGAATTATGTTTTTTGATCTCAAATTAAATATATCAATCATTGTACTATTGAATTTTTTTGCTTCTTCATTAACTAAAGCATCAAAATCATTTTTTGTTAATTTAATTTTTTCAATACTCATTATACTTCCTCAGTCAAAAATATTTCAGGTTCTTCATCACATATGTTTTTTCGTAATAATATAACTGAATAATTTGTCATAGCTAAATTATCATTAAATATTGTTATTGTATTATTCCATCTTTTCTTTATTATTTTAATTTCTTCATCACTATAAACATCTAAATGTTTCTTTGAATCTAACATTTTATCAACATAATCATTTATTTGCTTTTTTGCACAATAAATAAATTTATAATCTTTTTTATAATATAATTCTAGTTTTTTTTCTGAAAAGTCTAACCAATCGTTTTCATAATAACATTTAATTTTAAATCCTAACTCATTATTTACTTTATTTATTATATTAATATTTGGTTTTTCCCTGTACCAAATTGGAACAATTGAAATAAATCCATTGGGTTTTAATACTCTAATCATTTCATCGAAAGCTTTTCCTTTATTATTTATAAATGATATGGCATTCCCACAAATTATTAAATCAAATGTATTATCATCGAAGCAAGATAAATTTTCTGCATCTCCATATTGAAATTTTATTTTATTTTTATTCAAACAATTATAATCTATTTTTTCGTTAGCGTTTTCAACTGAATACTTATTTATATCAATTCCAACAACATGGCAATTAGTAATTTTATTTATTTCTAATGACGAAAATCCATTTGTACACCCAATTTCTAATACTTTGGATTTTTCATTAATAAAGCTATTAATTGCTATTTCTCTTATTGTCTTTTTCCCTCCAGAAGGTCTATTTTCTTCTTTTATTAATGAAATAAAATCTGTATAACTCATTTTTTCTATGTCATTTTTTGTATATTTTTTCATATTTTCCTCCAATCATGCTTTTTTAATTTTTTACTTACTTTATCTTAATAATTCTATAATACATTTTTTTGCCCATTAAATCTCAAACATAATTGCATATTTCTTATATCATCACATTTTAAAACCCACATAAGAAAACGTTCCGTTCCCATACCAAATCCTGAAGTCTTTAAAGGTTTTAATTTTTTCATATTAATATACCATTCATATTCATATTTATCTACTTCATGATATTTTAAAGAATTTAATAATTCTATATGATCAAAATGTCTTTCACCACACCCAATCGTTTCACCTATTCCCATTAACAAATCAGCATTTTTAGTGGTTCCTTCAATATTTAAATCAACTTTTTGATAAAATGGTACTGCAAGTACATCATAATTTGTTATCCAAACTAATCCGTTATATAATTTCAATATTTCACTTTCACCTAGTTTAGTAATATTTCTCCAGCCTCTATTATATTCAATATATTTACTTATATCATTGCCATGATTTTTCTTTAATGTCTCCTCCGCCTCATCAAAAGTTACTCTAAAAAAATGTGCACTACAATTCGCCACTTTTTCTATATGTGAAATATCGCCTATCGCTTGTTTGACTTCTTCTCCCATTTTTTCAATTATTTTTTTAGACAAATATTTTATATATTCTTCAGCCAAATTCATTATATCATCTAAGTCTCCAACTATTTCTGCTTCACTATGATAAAATTGACATAAATGTCTTTCATCAGCAAGTTCTCCCCTAAATGATGGCATAATATAATAAACTCCTTTATTAGTTAGCCTACAACCATATTCTAATAAAAATTGCATTGAGTCTGCTAAATATGTATCTATTCCTTGAATATTAACTTTTACTGGTAGCGAATCACTTCCTCTTCCCATCGGACTCGATATTGAACCTGTTGTAACAGGTAAGTGCATTGTTATAATTCCTTTCTTTTCATAAAATTTCATTGTTTCTACTGATAGTAAATTTTGCAATTCAACTAACAATTTATACCAAGGATCATCCATTGCTTTAATATAATGAGTATCACAATTCATCCAAGTATTCGGTTCTTTTATCATATTTTTTCTCCTATCTTTTATTAAATTCTTTTATTTTTCTTTTAGCTAAACTTGTTTGTGCTTTATCAATCCATTCTTCTCTTGGACCATAATATAAATCATCAGTAATAATTCTAACTCTATCTTTATTTTGAAGCATATAATCTATTGGAACATACTCATCATTAACAAATGCTCCAACCATTGTATTCCCTATATCGGTATGAATTTTATATGCAAAATCTATTGGGGTTGAACCTTTTGGTAATTCTATTATATCACCTTTAGTTGTATAAACATAAACTCTATCAGCAAACAATTCACATTTAACTTGATTTACAAATTGTTGATTATCACCAAACATTGAATTAATTTCGGTTAATGATTTAAAAAACTGGAATTTTTGTTTTAAATCATCTTGCATAACATCTCTTGCTTTTCCCTTTTGTTCATCCCAATATGCAGTTAATCCAAATGAAGCAACTTTATCCATATCAAATGTTCTTATTTGTATTTGTACTAATCTATCATCTGGGCCAAATACAGTTGTATGTAAACTTTGATACATATTTGTTTTTGGATTACATATATAATCTTTAAATTTATCATTTATTGGATGATACTCTTTATGTATCATTCCTAATGTATAATAACAGTTTGCAACCTCATCTACCATTATTTTAAGTGCTAATAAATCATGTATATCAGACAATTTATGTCCTTCATTTAATCTCTTATATATTCCATATATATTTTTAGTTCTAACTTTAATCTCGTTTGGAATACTTTTATCATTCAGTAATATTTGTATTTTGTGTAACATTTCTTTTAAACAATCATTACTGGTTTCTTCTAATTTTATTTTTCTTTCCTCAATTTTTTTATACATATCTGGTTTCAAATACCTAAGTGATAAATCTTCTAATTCTGATTTGATTCTATATGCACCAATATAATAGGCAAGTGGTACAAATATTTCCATAGTTTCTAGGGCATTTTCCTTTTGTTTAAATTCTGACTTAAATTGTAATGTTCTCATGTTATGAAGTCTATCAGCAAGTTTTATGATTATTATTCTTACATCTTCAGTAATACCAGTTATTATTTTTCTAGTATTTGCATAATTTTGATCTTGTTTAGAAGAAAAATTCATTTTAGATAATTTAGTTACACCATCAACTAAATTAGCAATATTTTGATTAAAATCGTGTGCAATATCTTCTTTAGTGATATTAGTATCTTCTAGTGTATCATGCAAAAGTCCTGCACAAATAGTGTCTCTATCAGCGTGCATTTCAGCAAGTATATAAGCAACGTTTAAAGGATGACTTATATAAGGTTCTCCACTTTGTCTTTTTTGACCTGAATGTAAATTATCAGCATAAAGATAAGCCTTCTTTACTATTTCTACTTCTTCTTTGTTATATTCTTCAAGTTTAATTAGCAAATCATTTAAAGTAATATTATTCATCAAAACACCTCCTAAATAAAAAAATAATCGGTGTCAAAAAACACATATTATAATGTTTCGACTGACACCGATTTTGAAATATTATTTTTGTTTGAGCATGAATAGAAGCATGAGTAAATTATGTTAGTATAATATTTATTTCTAGCACTTAATTTTTTTGAATAATCAATCATAATTTTATCAATTAATCTAATCATACTAATAGTCTCCCAAATAAATTTAATCTATATTTTATCATTTTTTCTAGGAATGTCAATAGCTTTTTTGAAAAAATGTTGATTATTTTCGTATTTTTATTTTTCAAAATCGTAATCATCTTTATCTTTTTTATTATAAGATTTTTATTGGATTTCATATAACTAGGAATTTTTGCATAATAAAATAATTCATCTTCCTTATCAGTACTGCTTGAAACATCATTAACATCATCTGAATTAAAATTATTTCACTTGCAGTATCGTTTTTAGACTTGTCATTACCAAATAATAATATCTTTCTAAAAAAGTGCTTTATTACCTCTAAAATGGCTGAAATATAGAATTTTAAATTATTGTTTTTTTCGGTTAGATTATGATTTCTAGTTTTTAATGATTTTATTTTTCTTTACACATTTTGATTTTCTTTTTCTAATGTTTGATGACTTTTAGTATATTCGTTAACTTCTGAAAACAACTCTTTTATTTTAGGTTCTAATTCAATTACTTTTTTTGTTTCATTAATAACTTTATTCATACTATCAAAAGTATATTTTCTAATTCTTTAAAATTACATTACAAAAAAGATACTTAATCAAAAGTACCTTTGCTAATCATAAACAACATTAATTTTATTTTAATAACTTATATTTTAGTATCATTATAAAGAGAACGTGTTAGTTTTATATTATTATTGATACTACTATTTTAAAATCATTTTCTTTATATTTATTTTCATTTATAGAATTTACTAATATATTCGTTTTATCAATAATCCCTTTAAAATAAAGTAAATTGTCAATTTTTCTAATCTGTGTCATTTCGATTAACCAAGACAATTAGTAAGTCCTAGATGTAATTTTTCACTATCTACTCTTTCATAAATAAGTTCCGCAGCTGTCTTGCCAGTAATAGCGAAATGAAGTTTGTTCTGAACAATTTTAAAAAATGTATATGCTTCTTCAGATTTTTTATTATAATCTGCACTAGTTGCAATAAAAATATCTGTAATTTTTTGATAAGACATTCGCTCACTAGTACGAATTACTTTAATACGTTCTAATAATTCATCAAAATATCTCGTTTCAAATCTATTTCCATTGATAAATCTGTCACCATTTAAAGCAAATCCTTTTACCATATATTCTTTAATTATTTTATTAGCCCAAGTTCTAAATTTAATTGCAGTTTTAGAATTAACTCTAAATCCAATAGATATAATCATATCTAAGTTATAATATTAATACATTCTTTTTAACTTCTCTATTTCCTTCTTTTTGAATTAGTGCATAATTTGCACTAGTTGAATTCTCATTTAATTCATCTTCATTATATATTTTGTTAATATATTTCACAATTATGGGATTGATTATACCTAAATGTAAGGTTTTACTTAAGTTTTAAGACACACACACATTCAACGTGACTAGTATTAGAAAACATATCTACTGGTGTTAGTTCTAAAATATCATATTTAACACTCAATAAATTTAAATCTCGCATTAATGTCATAGGGTCACAAGAAACATAAACTATTTTCTTAGGATTTATCTTAAATATTTCTTTAATAGCAAGTTCATTTAATCCAGCACGTGGAGGGTCGACAACAACTGTATCAACATGATAATTATGCTTACTTAATATTTCTCCAGTATCACCAGCATAAAAACTAATATTATTAATCTTATTTAATTCTTTATTTTTATTAGCACTTTTTACTGCTGAAGTATTTATTTCTATTCCCACTACTTCTTTAGCGTATTTACTTAAAAGTATACCTATAGTACCAGTGCCACAATATAAATCAAGAATAGTCTCAGTTTCTTTAGGATCTACATATTCTATAACTTTACCATATAACTTTTCCGTTTGTTTAGTATTAACTTGAAAAAAAGAATCAGCAGTAATTATAAATGTTTTATCAAATAATTTTTCTAAAATATAATCATTACCATATATAGTCTTAAATTCATTATTATAAGAAATAATAATACTATCTACTACACCACTTAATAAATTAATTATCTCTTGTTCATTTACTTTCTTACTTACATATATAATTACCATACTATTACTAATATTTAAAGAAGATCGTATTACAATAGATGTAATACCATCTAAATTCATATTGTTTTTAATAATACTATATATCTTATTTATGTTTTTATCTAATAATATACAAGAATCTATTTCTATTAAATCATTACTTTTTGCTTTAAAATATCCAATTTTATTATTACTAACATGTAATGTAACTTTATTACGATAGTATAAGTCATTAGAAGAAATTATATCCTTTATTTTAAAATCTATATTAGAAAACCTATTTTTTATGTTTTCTATCTTTTTTTGTTTAAATTTTAATTGTTCTTCATAAGAAATGTGCATAATATCGCATCCACCACAAATATTAAAGTAAGGACAGATAGGATTTATTCTTACTGGTGAAGAAGTAATTATTTTATTAACCTCTGCTTCTATAAAATTCTTCTTTTCTTTTAAAACTTTAATTTCTACTACTTCTTTAGGTAAAGCATTATATACAAATACAGTTTTATTATTTAATTTTCCTATTCCTCTACCTTGATGATCATAATCTATTATTTCTATTGTTTCCATAAAATCACATCCATAATTATTGTATCATAAATTTTTAAATTTCGCTCATAATAACATTGATGGAGGAAACTTTATGAAAAAAATTACCGGTAAAATAGAAGATATATTTGAATATATTAAAAATATTAATGGAAATAGTCCTGATATAACTACCAGAATTATTAAAGTAAAAAATAAACGTGTTGGATATATATTCTTACAAAGTGTTAGTAGTGATGATAAAATAAGTGATTTTCTAGTTAAAAGTCTTAATTTTGATAATAAATTTGATTTAAATAATTTATTTTCTAGTTTATTTAATAACTTACAAAATAGTATTGCCAATAGCAACATGAAAGTAATTCAAACTTATGAAGATTTATTTTATTATTTAGTAAGTGGATTTACTATAGTCGTAGTAGATAATGAAAGTCGTGTTATATGTTTAGAAACTAAAGCTAATCTTGATAGAGGAGTTACCGAAGCTAGTACAGAAACCGTAGTTAGAGGTCCTAAAGATGGTTTTACTGAAAATCATATGACTAATATTGGTTTAATTAGAAAACGTATTAAAGATAGTAATTTATGGTTTGATGAAGTACAAGTCGGAACTAGGACTAAAACTAAAGTAGAAATAGTATATCTAAAAGATGTTGTTAAAGATGAAAGTATAAATAAAATTAAACAAAGACTTGATAACATAAATATAGACGGAATAATAGATAGTGGATATCTAAAAGACTATCTTGTTGATAATAAAAACTATTTATTTCCAAAAATACAAAGTACAGAAAGACCAGATATTGCTTGTTCATCTATTTTAGAAGGTAAAATAGTTATTCTAGTAGAAAATTCACCTTTTATATTGATGCTACCAACAACATTTGTTGACTTTTTTCATGCTGCCGAAGATAATTATGAACTTCCCTTTAATGTATCTGTTTCTCGTATGTTAAGATTTTTAAGTTTTATTATAACTATTATAACTCCTGCAGTTTATATTGCTATTATGACATATGATATAAAACTAATTCCTAGTCAATTATTAATATCTTTAGCGTCACAACGACAAGGTGTCCCATTTCCTACTGTAATAGAAGTATTACTTCTTCTTACAACCTTTGAAATACTAAGAGAAAGTGATTTACGTAGTCCAACACAAATGGGTGCCTCTGTTAGTATTGTTGGTGCATTAGTACTGGGTGACGCGGCAGTATCAGCAGGGATAGTATCTCCTATAGCGGTTATCATTGTCGCAGTTACTTCTATTAGTGGACTGGTATTTTCTGATATTGATATGGTTAACTCTATTCGTACTTGGCGTATTATATTTTTACTATTTGCTACTATGTTAGGATTGATTGGTATCAGTGTAGCGGGAATCATCTTAGTAACTAGACTTGCTAGTATGGAAACACTAGGTACTCCTTATTTAGCACCACTAAGTCCATTTAACTTAAAGGCTCAAAAATATGGTTTACTAAAAAGTGCTAGAGGTAAAACATTAGAAAGACCAAGATTTTTACATACTAAAAATATAAAAAGAGGTGAAAATAATGAACAAAATTAAATTTTTAATATTAATTTTACCTATATTTTTGTTAACTGGGTGTTGGAATTACAATGAATTAAATAATTTAGCACTTATTACTGGTATATCTATTGATAAAGAGGATAATGAGTTCGTAATGAATTACATGATTTCTAACGCTAAGAAAAGTGATTCCTCTTCAAATAGTAATGAAGCATCTACTGTTTTATATGAAGGTAAAGGAGATACTCTTGCTAAAGCAGCAGAAAATATTAATCAAAAATTACCTAAAATACCTTACTTATCTCATGCGGAAGTAATAATTATATCTGAAGATGTCGCTAAAGAAAATATGTTAAAGGTAATGGACTTTCTGCTTAGAAACCCTGAATCAAGAAAAGAAATTTATGTTTTAATAAGTAAAGGTTCAAAAGCTAGTGATTCACTATCTATATTAACACCACTAGAAAATTTTCCATCAGAAAATATCAAAAGTAATATAACTTCTTCACCTAGTAAATCCGCAACTACTTATACAATAAAATATAGTGAATTTTTAGCAAAACTAATTACAGAAGGAATAGAACCAACTATTGGAGTTATTGAAATTGAAGGTGATATTGAAAAAGGACAAGATGTAAAATCTAATAATAAATCTAAACAAGAAGCAGTAATTAAGTTAACTTCTACAGCCATATTTAAACAAGATAAATTAATATATATTACAGACAATAATGAATCTATTGCCATTAATCTTTTTAATAATCGTTTAAGTAATACATACATAGAAACTGATTGTCAAAATGATAAAATTGTAACTTTCTTAACTGATATATCTATAAAAAAGAAAATTAAATTAGAAGATAATAAACCTAAAGTAAAAATCGAATTTGAAGGTAACGGAGCATTACTAGAAGTAAATTGTAAAATAAATCTAGAAGATAGTGAAGTTATAAAAGACATTCAAAATCAAGTAGAAGAAAAAATAAAACAATTATTAGAATCTGGAATAAATGTTTCTAAAAAATATAAAACTGATATTCTAGGATTTGGTAATATTTTATATAAATATCACCCTAAATACTGGAATAAAATTAAAAATAATTGGAGTGATGAGTACCTCGAAGATTTAGATGTTGAAATAAAAACAAATATAAATTTAAGTAGTAAAGGTTCCTTAGAACAAACTATTAAGGAGGAAATTAAATGAAAGAAAAAATATCAACTATTCAAATAGGTTCTATTTTATGGTCACTTATGTTATCTGCCTATATTGGGATTGTTCCTTATATTGTTTTTTACATGTTAAAACAAGATGGTTGGATAGCACTAATTTTCTCCTTTTTAATTGGCTTTTTAATACTAAGTCTATATTTATATATTTGGAATAAATATCCTGATAAAAATATATTTGAAAAAATCAATTATATATTTGGAAATAAAATAGGTAATATAATAAACATACTATATATATCATCTAACTTATATATGGCTTGTATTTATTTTTATAGTATGATTAACTTTGTCGCATCACAATATTTAATTAAAACTCCACTTCTATTTATAACTCTTATATTTTCTATACCAATTATATATTTAATAATTCAAAAACTAGAAGTAATAGGTAGAGCACTATTTATCTTTTGGATATTAGGTACACTTTTATTTATACTAACATTTATTGGTCTATTTTTTCAATTAGATTTTTCTAAACTTTTGCCTATTGGAGAAAGTGGACTTTTTAACATAATTAAAACTGGTTTTATTACATTACCATATACTAACTTTATACTATTTTTATTTATGTCCATACCAAAAGATTCTGTAATAGATAAAGATAAACTAAATAAAAGAAGTTATATTTTTTATACACTAGGATTCTTAGTAATAATATTTGGATGTATTATAGTTATAACTTCTCTAGGTGGAGAACTTTCTAAGATATATCAATATTCTGAGTTCCAAGTATTAAAGAGAGTATCTTTAGTTGGATTTGTTGAAAGAATAGAAAGTACTTTATCCCTTAGATGGGTATTATATATGTTTATTACTTGTATAATGGCTTTATATTTTATTAAAATTTATTTAAAAAGTACATTTAAAGTAAAAGAAAAAACTAATAACATACTTATCAGTATTATCGCTATTAGTTCCTTAGTTATTTCTAATAAAGTATTTTCTAATAATACTATAGGTAATAAAACAATAATAAACATTTTTCCTTGGATGTTATATGCATTATACTTATTATTACCTATAGTTATTGCTGTTAGAATGAAGTTTAAAACAAAAAATTAAATAAGAATAAACCACCAGTAATTACTATTACTAAGATAATAAATACTAATATAGTTATCCAAATATTATTTTTCTTAATATTTTTATTAATACCATCTAATTCTTCAAAATCATCTTTACTAAAATGCATTCCTGCTGTATAAAAAGAACTATCTATTTCTTCTGTTTCATCTTCTTTTTTAGTGCGTTCATCTAAATTTCCAATAAAAGTATTATCATTAGATTTTAATGAATCTAATAAATCAAGACTTAATTCATTATCACCTAATGAACTAAGTGTTGCTATATTAGTTAAATCATCCATCTTTACGTCTGATGCATTTAGTTCATTTAATTTTTCAAGAAAATTACTATTTTTAAAATTTTGAACATAACGTTCTTTTTCTTCTTTAGGGCGACTCTTTTTAGCATCATCTAGTACTTCTTTTAAATCATAATTTTTTTCTTCTAAGACTTCATCATTATCATTATTACAAACCACAGTCTTTCTAACAAAAGCAGTATCAAGTTTATCATTTTCTTTTTCGCTAATAAGTTTTTTTATCTTTCTTATATCAATCTCATTAGAACTAGCTATATTAGCAATACCTTCTACATTACTATATTTAACATTATCATATAGTTCATCATATAAACTAGCATTTTTATTAGTTCTACTAGGTATTTTGTCATTATTATAATACTTTTCCATACGACTAGCCATAGATATCACCTCTATTATTAAGATAATCATATCATATTTTTTATATTTTTTAAAGATATAATTGTTTTTTTATTGGTTTTTATCTATAATAAATATGGAGGTTGTTTATGAAAGCAAAAGTAAATAAAGATTTATGTATTGGTTGTGGAGCTTGTGCCGCTATTGTACCAGATGTATTTCAAATTGGTGATGATGGTTTAGCAGAAGTTATTACAGATAATGAAGTAAAAGAAACTGAAGTAAGTAAAGATTTAATTGATGAAGTAAAAGATGCTGCTGAGGGATGCCCTACTAGCGCTATTGAAATAAGTGAGTAAACAAAAAAGATGAGCAATCATCTTTTTATTTAGAAGAAACTTCACTATATAATTTTTTTACTTCCTTAGCATTTAAATAACGATATTCACCTGATTTTAAATTAGATAAATCAAGAAAAGCAATACGTTCTCTTTTTAATTTTAATGTATCGTGACCAATTGCGGAAAACATATTTTTTACTTGATGATTACGTCCTTCATGTATAGTTACTTCTACTATAGAAGTATTTGTTTTTTTATCATATTTACGTATTCTAATTTTAGCAGGTGCAGTCTTAACACCATCTATAACTACTCCACGTGCTAATTTTGATTGCTCTTCTTTAGGTAGAAAACCTCTAACCTTAGCAATATATACTTTATCTATTTTATTCTTAGGATGCATAAGTAAATTGGCAAGTTCACCATCATTAGTAAGAAGTAATATACCAGTAGTATCATAGTCTAATCTACCTACAGGATATAATCGCTTATCTGTTTCAATTAAGTCCATAACCGTTTTTCTATTATGTTCATCACTAGTAGTCGTTACAACTCCACGTGGCTTATTTAAAATAATATATTCTTTTTCTTCTCTTTTAAGCATTATACCATTAATAGAAATAATATCACTAGGTTCTACTTTAGTTCCTAATTCAATAATTTTTTTACCATTAACTGATACTTTACCATTTAATATTAGTTCTTCTGCTTTTCTTCTAGAACAATAGCCTGTACTCGCTATAACTTTTTGTAAACGTTCCATAAACATCACCTGCGATTAATTATATCGTAGAAATCAAAAAAAGGCAAATCATTTATATATTTTTTAAAATAAATAATTAGTTATCATGATACTAATAATAATACCTACTATATCCGCAAATAAACCTGCCCATAAGGAATACCTTATTTTTTTTATACCTACACTACCAAAATAAAGTGTTAAAACATAAAAGGTAGTATCAGTAGAACCCTGAATAAGACTTGCTAAAACCCCTTCAAGACTATCAGGGCCGAAAGTCGCTAAAATATTATTTAAAAGTGCTAAGGCAGAACTACCAGATATAGGTCGCATTAACATCATAGGAAGAACAGATAATGGTATTTTTAACACATTTAGAATATCTGATAAAAAAGAAAATATATAAGTTATAAAACCACTCTTTACAATAATATTTACTCCTAAAATCATAGCGAGCATAGAAGGAAACAAACTGGTAATCATAGAAAAACTTTCTTTAGCGCCTTCTATAAATAAATTATAAACATCCTGTTTTTTAAATATACCATATATTAAGATAAACAATACTAAAAAAGGAATCATTAACGAAGATAAAATATCTATCATTTTTTACTCCTCTCCGCTAGAATATAATCCATTATTAATCCCGCTATTGTAGATAAAAAAGTAGCTATAATGCAAGGAAAAACTATACCAGTTGGATTACTACTACCATACATCATACGTAAGGACATTACTGTAGTAGGAATAATAGTTAATCCACTTGTGTTAAGTACTAAAAATGTAATCATACTACGAGATGCGGTATCTTTTTTAGGATTTATCTCTTGTAATGATTGCATGGCTTTTAAACCAAATGGCGTAGCAGCATTACCAAGACCAAATATATTAGCAATCATATTAGATGTTATATAACCTATTGCTTCATGATTTTTAGGTATCTCTGGAAACATCTTTGAAAATAAAGGAGTAACTATTTTAGTTATTTTATTTAACAAACCAGATTCACTAGCGATTTTCATAATACCAAGCCATAATGCCATAACTGGAAATATCTTTAAAATCATATCTAGACTACTTTTAGCACTCCCCAGTATTTCTGTATTAAGTAAATCTAATTTACCATTTACTATGCAGAAAATACTACCAATTATAATAAAAGAACACCAAATAATATTTACCATAAATTTTTAAACCAATTAATTATTTTTGTAAATAATCCTATCTTTTTTATTGGTTGTTTTTCCACATAAATTGGTGTTCTAAATATTTCTTTATCAGCCATTTTAACTATAATGTTTCCTATAACATCATCATTTTCATATTCACGTTTTTTTTCAAGTTCATATTTTAATGAAATTAATTTTCTTTCTTGTTCAAGTAAGGGATAAGAAAAGTTATCTTTTATATAAAAATTACATCTTTTATAGTATTCTTCACCTAAAATATTTATATAACCTTGTTTTAAAATTTGATAACTTGTATATTCACTAAAAGCTTCTTCAAAAAGATTTTTATGATCATTAAAATCATTACCGTCATTAAGAGTTACTACTACTAAATTTAAGTTATCTTTAGAAGCAGTTGTAACTAAAGTACGACGTGCTATTTGAGTAAAACCTGTTTTCCCACCAGTAGAATATTTATAAGAAAATAATAATTTATTTTTATTAGTCCAACTATAATAATTCATATTGGTTTTTAATTTATAATTTTTAGTACTAACAATTTTTTTATATTCATCATTTTTCATTGCGTAACTAGTAAGTAAAGCCATATCATACGCTGTAGAATAATTACCTTTTTCTTGATCTAATCCTGAAGGATTATTAAATATTGTATTTTTCATACCTATTTCTTGAGCTTTTGTATTCATCATATTTACAAACTCGTCAACACTTCCACCTACATAATGCGCTATGGCTAAAGCAGCATCATTGCCACTACGAAGCATTAATCCATATAACAAATCTCTTAATGTTAATTGTTCACCTTGTTTAATATATATACCCGAACCATAAGCTTTACTTATTTCATCACCAATTGTTACTACATCATCTAATTTATTAGATTCTACCGCTAATGTTGCTGTCATAATTTTAGAAATAGAAGCAATACTACGTTTATTATGAATATCTTTACTATAAATAATCCTATTACTATCTATATCCATCATTATTGCACTAGTAGCGCTACTATCATAAGCTTTTATAGATAATGGAATACATAATAATATTAATAAAAATATGTACCTTAATTTCATGAACTATCACCTAAAAAATATATATGAAAAAAAGGACAAAATATACCCTAATTAAAGAATTAGTTAATGTCATAACCAAATACTTTTTATAACTATTTTAATTCAATTTCTTTTTCATTGACATATTTATAATCTAGGGAATTATTATTAGTAACAATACATTCCCAATTTCATTTTCTAAATCTCTTCTAGTATTACCTGCTATACTACCACCACGCTGTGCTACTAAAATATTTTCTTTTAAACCTTTAGGATTTTTCTTTTTAGCTATTTCTCTAGTTGCTAATTCACCTAAATCAACAAGAACTACTTCAATATCAACAACATCAGTCATACGATATTTTCCGTCTTGCGCCTTTAACTTCAACCGGTGACAATTTGTCACCGTTTCATTTCCTTCCTCTTTAAGACTTTGCTTTAATTTATTCCAATATTTTCTTCCATCCTTGCTATCTGAAACAACTCTCACCATATCCACAACACTTATAAAGTGTTTTTCCTGATTTTCATTCCAAACAGTTCTAATTGTTTCATTATTAAATATTTTATTTACCAAATGCATTCTATTTTGATTCATCTCTCAACCTCCAAAAACATTATAGTAAACATTTGTTCTTGGACAAGTATTTAATTAAATTTTTATACCAATATAAAAAGAACTAGTATTATAGTATTATAAACCAGTTCTAATAAAATTTTATTTGTTCTAATATTATTTTAAGAGCCTGTACTAGCATACCTTTTCATACCAAGTTTAAACAAATATAAACAAGGTATTAAATATATAAACACTATTAAAGGACTAAAACAATATAATATATTATTACTCTTACCAACAAAGTATAACAATGGATAATAATTAACAAAAGCATAAGGAATAACTACGGTAAAGAATATTACAAATCCTTTCTTAAATATACCAATTGGATATTGTGCCATATGTTTTCCACCATCAGTAAAAGTATTTCTTACCTCTAATCCTTGTACAGTGATAAAACAATAAGATGCAGCTAATAAAAATATACCAAAGAATATTGTTATTGAACTTAATAACATCAATACTAACGTTATTACCTTATAAATACTCCAATAAATATCTAAATTAAAAAGTGCTATAAATATTACTATTACAGATTGTAAAATACGCATTAATTTTACTAAATCTATTTCTTCCGCTATAGCTTGAATTAACACATTTCTAGGTCTTAAAAGTATTCTATCAAAAGTACCTAATATTATTTGTTTGTCGAATTGGTCTATTCCTCTAGCAAATGTTTCATTAAAAGAATAACCAAATTGTATAATACCAAACGTTAATAATACTTCATATAAAGTAAAACCCTTTATGTTATTGAATTTATCAAATAAAGATAAAATAACAAAATAATAAGAGAAAAATATAAATATTTGTGATATACAAGTTAATATAAATGAAACTTTATATTGTAATGTAGACTTTAAATGATTTTTAAAATACTTGAAATATATAGCCATTTTAACCTCCTTGAACTATTGCTTTTTTTAAAGCAATCTTTGATAATATGTATCCTAAAATACCTAGAATAAATAGCCAAACAAGTTGAATAATTATTCCTTTAATAGCGATATTTGTAGATATATTAGATACATATATTCGAAATGGTAAATCGCTTACATATCTAAACGGTAAAAAATCGGCTATTTTTAGTAAAAAGTTAGGAAAAAATGGTAATGGTACTGTCAACCCAGAAAAGATATCCGCTATACAGAAAAATATACCTACTATACCTTTTTCATCTAAAGTAAACATTGTAATAATATGAAACAAGTTTACTATACAAGTAACAAGTAAAACTCCAATAATTAAAGTTATCAAAAATAAAATAAATGTTACTCCACTAGCTGGTAATGACAAATTAAATGGAGCAGGCAATAAAAACACAATTATAAATGCTGGAACACATCTAAGTAGTGTTTGTGATAATCTACTAGATAATATCTTGGTATACCACATAAAATATAATTCTTGTGGGCGACAAAATTCATAAGATATATTACCATTTTTAATCATACTTAATATATCTTTATCTTTATACCAAATACATATTAACGCAAATAAACATTGATTTAACCATAAGTAACTAACTAGTTGATTAAATTCCATAGGAGCATTACTACTACCTGATTCGTAAAATGCTAAATATACCATAATAAATATTAAACCAAAAAATATCTGAGTAACAATACCTGCTAAAGCAGAGATACGGTATTGTAAGCCTGTTATAAATCGTAATTTAAAATAAGATAAATAAGCTGTCATAAATTAAAATCCTCGTATAGTTTTACAATGATATTATCTAGATTTTCACTATCAATATCAATGTCATCAATCGAAGTGTTTTCAGATATTATATTTAAAAATTCTGATACTTCTAATTTATTAGTATCTATTACGAATTTATAACCATCATTAACTTTTTTATGCTCTATTATACCTTCTATATTAGTATCAATTTTATCATTGGTAACAATATGAATATATTTATTTATATCATAACGTCTTTTTAATTTAGTAAGTAATCCATCATATAAGACTTTACCTTTACCAATTAAAATTACTCTTTTAGCGAGAGTTTCAATATCTGTCATATCGTGTGTAGTTAAAATAACTGTTACATTTCTTTCCTTATTAATTTTTTTAATAAAGTCACGAACAATATTTTTAGATACAGCATCCAAACCAATAGTTGGCTCATCTAAAAATAATATTTCTGGATTATGTAATAATGACGCCGCTATTTCACAACGCATTCTTTGACCTAAACTAAGTTGTCTTACCGGGACTTGAACTATGTCTTCAATTCTAAGAAGTTTAATAAGTTCATCACGATTTTTATAATACTTTTGTTTATCTAGTTTATAAATATCAGCAAGTAAATCAAATGTATCTAATGCGGGAATATCCCACCAAAGTTGGCTACGTTGTCCAAATACAACACCTATTTTAGAAACATACTCTTTTCTTGATTTCCAAGGTGTAATACCACCTATGGTACAACTACCGGAGGTAGGGACTAAAATACCTGTTAAGATTTTTATAGTAGTAGATTTCCCAGCTCCATTTGGACCTATATATCCTACTATTTCACCTTTGTTTATAGAAAAAGATATATCGTCAATAGCGTGTATTACTTTATAATCTCTTTTTACAAACGATTTTAGTGCTTCCTTTACTCCACTTTTGCGAATTGGAACCTTGAACTCTTTTTTTAAGTTCTTAACTGTAATGTATGACGTCATTTTATCACTCCCTTCAATATAACGCAAAAAACCACATATTTAAAATATGCAGTACATCAAGTTGTATAAATATATAGATTTTTTTGCAAAACGTCAAAACAATTATATAATGGAATATTTATTTTAGCAATACTTTTTTATAACTTTTTCTATTAATATTGATAAATTCCTAAAATTTTATCTTCTGTTTCTTCATCTAAATTATTTAAATGCCATTTTTCATCAATTCTAGTTAATTTTAAATCTAATGTATAAGTTACTTTATCTTTTGCTTTTTTTAATTCTTTAATTACATAGTTAGAATACTTTGTAGAGTCATATTTACCACTATCATCTTGAAATTCTGTAGGATGTTCATTTTTATAAGCCTCTGCTTCATTTAATACTTTTCTATAATCAGTTACTGTAATTTCTGTAGTAACAGTAGCTTCATCGCCTTCCATTACCTCATCTTTTATTTTATAAGTTAAATTTTTATACTGATTTTTAATTACCTCACGATATTCTTCTCTAGCAGTAGTATCAAATGCTTCTTCTTCTGAAATAACTCTATCTAAATCTTTTATAACATCAGAATCTAAAGTTTGATATTTATTAAAAAATGTTTCTACCTGTTTTTTAGGGGTATTATTTACATCTGTACAACCACTTAATAAAATTAAACTAATTATTGTAAATATAATTTTTTTCATATATTTCCTCCTCATTAATATTTTTGCCATAATTTTATTTTATATACAAAAAAACTGCTTTATGCAAGCAGTTAAAATCTTTATTAATTTTTAAATAAAAAAAATACTAAATTTAAAATTATTATGGTGCACGTGAAGGGACTTGAACCCCCACGAAGTCGCCTTCAGCAGATTTTGAGTCTGCCGCGTCTACCATTCCGCCACACGTGCCTAAATACATTATATCATATTAATTAGTATTTTAAACAAAAAAAGAATTTATTTTATATATTTTAGTGAAAATAAACAAACTATGACATTCTAATTTTGTCTAATATATGCTATAAATTCTCCTCTTTATACTTAGAATCATATAAATTAATGTTGTCTAAATCTAAGTTGTCTACTAAATTTAGTTTTGGTAAATCTGACTTAGAAGTTAAACCAAAATAATCTAAAAATCTATCTGTGGTTCCATATAGTGTTGGTCTACCTGGTAAATCTGATTTACCAACTTCTTTAATCAATTCTTTTAAAACTAATTTTCTAACACCGTAACTACTATTAACCCCGCGAATAGCATCTATTGCAGTACGCGTTATTGGCTCATTGTACGCTATAATAGCAAGAATTTCTAAAGCTGACTGACTAAGTGCTGTATCTTCTTGGGTGTCTATTAATCTTTGAATATATTCTTTGTTTTCTTTTTTAGTTACAAATTTATATTTATTTCCAAATTGCTCTAAAACTATCCCATGATTACCTTTATCAAACTCTTGTTTTATTTCGTCTAATATTTTTAAGGCTGTGGATTCATCAATTTCCAAAATATCTAAAATATTTTTTAATTCTAAGCCATCATCACCTACTACAAAAAGTAAACTTTCTAATTTACTATTTAAATTCATTCTAATCACATCCTACTAATGATAAATATATTTTTTGAAAATTGTTATCTTGTTTTATTAATAATTCTTGCTTTTTAGCCAAATCTAAAATAGACAAAAATGTTATAACAATATAGTCTTTATTATAATACTCAAATAGTTCTTCAAATTCTATTTTCTTTTTTTGTTTTAAAATACTTCTTATTTCTCTGTTTCTAGTATTAAGAGAATACTCTTTAGTGGCAACTTTCGTATTTAAAGGCTTTTCAAGTTCTTTTCTTTTCATAAAATTCTGAAATGCTAATAATAACTCATCAATATTACCACCATTTATATTGACAATCATATTTTCTTTGTATTCATTTAAATTAGATGGCTCTTTTGAAAAAAGTTCTCTGCGTTCCTCTTCTAGTTCTCTAAAAGAAGAAGTCACATCTTTATATTGTTTATATTCAAGTAATTTTTCAATTAATTTTTGTCTTGGATCTTCCTCTTCTATTTCATCATCTTCTATTTTAGAATGCGGTAATAACATGTTGGATTTTATCTCTAATAACTCGGCTGCCATTACTAAATATTCACTAGCAATATTTAAATTTAATTCTTCCATTTCATTTATAAAATCTATATATTGATTAGTTATATCTACTACATTGATGTCATAAATATCAATATTAGCTTTTTTTATTAAATGTAGTAAAAGATCCAAAGGACCAGCAAAATCATTTATAATCACTTTACATTCCATACAATCACCTTTAAGTATAAGAATATTATATCATTTATGCAGTAAGTTTTAAAATAATTTTTACAATTTTTATATTTTTTAATTAAAATTGTTGACAGAAACAATAAATATATGATATATTAAATAGGCAATGGGGGATTAGCTCAGCTGGCTAGAGCACCTGCCCTGCACGCAGGGGGTCAAGGGTTCGAATCCCTTATCCTCCACCATTGTGATTACAAAAGAACTCAAATGAGTTCTTTTTTCTTATATCTAATGGTGGAGTTTAATTTTATAAACTTTCGCAGGGGAAGCATTTTTTTGTAATGACGAAGAACTTTTAAGATTTTCTATATTTTCTTCAATTAATTTTAAATCTTTTAAAGAATAATTATCTAATGTATTAATGTTAGGTAAATATTCTTTTTTTAATCCTTTAAGTAAGCTAATAGAATATTTAGATTTTCCAAATCTATTAATATCATCCATTATTTTTAAATATATATTATATTTAAAATATTCCTCTTGTTTTAGTTTATCTATTTTATTTTGTACAATATCCATAGTCATTACAGTAACACTACCATAAACACAAGAACGTAAAATATCTTTATCACACTGTTCTTTAACTAAATAACATAAAAATGTAGAAACAGTTATTGCATATATTTCTAAAAATAAGCGATAAGCATTATCAAACATATAAAAGCCACTATATTCATGTAATAAGGGAAAACCTTGTTTATCTCTTAATATAGCCTGTTCAATCATTTTAGAAATTACAATATTTTCGTTTTCCACAGTATAATCAGTGATATACTTCTTACCATTTAAAAATGTTACTATTAATTTGTTATTTTGTATCTTATATTCTTTAATTAATTTATCCAGATTCGCTCCAATATAACCATAATTCATAATGTTCCTCCTAACAATAAGTATATGGTAGCATACTTAATTGTTAAAAGTCAAAGATATTATAAATAAAAAAATTATGATTTTAACCATAATTTTATAAAAACACTATTTATCTTTATTTATAGAATATTTTTGTCTCGCCTTTTACAGGCACTTGTATAGCACTAACCAATGGCAAATCCAAGTATGCAAATGCTACAACTTTGTAATAATAACCACCTTTAGAAGTATTTGATTCCATTTTAAATACGCAATAATGATATGCAGAACTTGGATTTACTAATGTTTCAGACGAACCATATCTTTCACATTTAGTATTATCCATATAATTATTAGTTTTATAACCTATTTCCCTAAATACAGTAGTCAAAGATGCATCCACATCAGCATCATATGTTTCCACTTTTTCTATTTCATCAATAATTCTATTTTTAACACGATATGCTTTAGTATATACAATAGATGAAATAATAATAAGTAAAACTATAGACATAAACGTAACTATAATATTTAAAACTAATGTATTACCTATTGCAGCTTTCATAATTTACGTCACCTCTAATTAAACTTATATATTTTTTCAGTAGTATTATATACTGGGATTCTTAGCATGTTTACCAATGGCAAATCAAATAGCATATAAGTAGTTATACCATAAGAATAATAATCGCCACTATCTATTTCATAAATGCATATACCTTTGATATCTGTTTCTACTACTACACCAGTACTACGTTCTTTACACGTAATATTAGGTTGTTGATAACCAAACGCACTGATAAGTCTGTTTATTTCATTTACAGATTTTTCATTATATCCTTCTGCATCCTCAATAGCATCAGCAATTTTACTATTAATTCTATATGCTTTAGTATAACTAATTGTAACCATTACAACAGAAAAAGAGACAAAAATGAAAACTAGCATCATATTTAATAAATATGTATAACTTATACTCTCTTTCATACTTTATCTCCTTTTATTAAAAACTTATTTATATCATCTAAACTTATTCTGTTTTACAATTGTCTTTGTAGTTCTCAATTGTAGCACCATCTTTATCTACGCAAGAGCCACCTTTCATTTCTCCACCCATAGATGCACAACATGCATTATTTTGAACGTTATTTATAACCATTCTAACGATAGGAACAGCTACAACCGCAACAACAGCTATGATAGCTATAGTAATACCAGTCATACTTGCTTCTCCTGTAGCTTCTTTCATTTATATTCACCACCCCTCGGTATTTTAACAATTTAATTGTAACATAATTAATGATAATTTTCAATATAGTTAAATATTTAAGTTAGACATCATAGCGACTAATAAAATAACTATAATACCCATTCCTGTTACGGTTAACATTAACATAGTCTTTTTTTCCATCTTATCAAGACGATCTTGATATTTTTGGGCACGAGATTGATTCTGTAAAGTAGAAATATTTTTAGATAACATAATTAATTGTTCTTCTTTTTCTTCCTGTGAACCCAAACTCAAACGATATAATAAACGCATCATACGCATAGAGTCTTTAACAGGATATTCTCTTGCAAAATCCATATAAGGTTCTACAGTAGAATCACCAGCATCTATTTTTTCAACTAATTTTATTAAACCATCTTTAAATATTTCTGGCGCTGTAGCAATAGACTTACTTAACGCTACTGGTACAGTATAATGTTGAATTAATATTTCAAGACTCTTTAAATAGTATGGTAATAATAAATTTATCTTATACAAATGCCTCTTATAAAAACTTTTTAATTTAATATAAGGTTCTTTAAATATAACATACGCTATAACTAAAGATAAAACTATATATAAGAAATTTATTTTATTTATAAAAAGAATAATAGCCGCCGCTAAAGCAATAAAAGCATTTCTTAAACGAATCTCGTATAATTTATTAGTATCTATATCTGGTCCATATTTAAGCTTTAATAAAAACTCATAATCATCTTCTAATAAAAAGCTAAAATAAGGTTTTACTTCTGTGATAAATCTTTTAGAATCTAATCTTCTATTTACAAGTAAAATAACAATAATAATAACTGCTATAAAAATAAATATTAATGAAGTATTATTCATTATTCAGCACCTACATTCTCATTATAGTATTTTTCTCCATTTATCAAGAAGAATGAATTAATTATTAAAACTCCATGTAGAAGTACGCGCATATAAAGTTGTTTTAACATATTAGTATAGGAATCTTTAAGCAATAACTGGACTAACATTACCATTAAATAAAGACCTATACCAAATTGAATAAACTTTTTATGGAAATCTGCTCTTTTTAATCTATCACTATATACGTTTTCAACTAACATATCTATATCTAGAGACATATTCTCTAAAGCAGGACCAGAATTCTTAGAACCCTCGTTTGTTATTTGTAAAAATAACTGGTGCAAATTCCGAATAATATAGTAATCATATTTCTCATTTAAGTATTTTATTGATTCTTCAATAGTACCATTATCATAAGCCATATCAATCATAATTTTTACATCTGATTTAAACGGTTCTTCTAATACGCCAGACTCGTATACACCTTCTAGTGATTTTACAAATGATTGAGAAGTGGCAAATTCCATTATAATATTAGTAGTATATACTTGTACCTGTTCAAATATAAATTCACTATATACTCTCTTATATCTTAAATATGCTAAATAAGGAACAAATGCTATTGCAACCGCAGCATATATAGCAGATCTGATTATACTATAAAAATATAAAAATGATATTCCAAATGCCGCAGCTCCCATTATTATAGCTTCTGTTGTAAATCGTTTAACACTATAATCATATCCCATCTTCTTTGCAGCATCTCTTACTGTTTTAAAAGAATAAGGAATATACTTATTATAGGTTTGAGCCACTTGTGAGGTAACATATTTATAAACATGCATACCATTATTTTTACGATATATTATAAGAAATAATATAATTAATGCTATTGCTATAAAAACAATAAAAACAATTGCATTCATAACTGTACCTCCTTACTCAAAAAGTATATCAACATTGTCCCCTTGTTCTACAAGTTCATCTTTAGTAATTGCATCAGGTGGAATATATACACCCTGTGCAGACAAATAATTCAATAAATATTTAGTTGGATTATGTTTAACAACACTACCATCCATACCCTTTCTATAAAGAGTATTACTTTTAGCCTCATTATTATCATCAACATAAAACTCTGTAACTTCTGCTATTTCACGAACAAACTTACCTGTTTGAGCACTTTGATAACCACGAATCATAACACCTAACTGAACATATCTATGAATGGTTTTTAAGAACTGATCCACATCTTGATTTGTCTCTAGCAAACTATACATACGAATTGGTATCGAAGATGCTTTATCAGCATGAATAGTTGATAATATGTTATGTCCAGAAGAAATAGAGTTACGTACCGCCATTACAGCTTCAGCACTACGAACCTCAGAAAGTAATATCCACTTAGGATTTTGACGCATACAAGTAACAAGTACATCAGAATAACTTGCTATGTTATTTGTCTTCATAGCAACTATATCCCTATGCGGAAAAATTCTGTCTAAGTGTAATTCTAGTGTATCTTCAATAGTAATAATTTTTTCATTTTCTTTAATATGTGCACCTAAGTATTTGACAAATTCTGTCTTACCACTACCAGTTTCACCACAAACTATAATATTGCAATGACCTTCAACACATTTAATAAGAAAATCATGTATTTCAAGTGTTATATATTTTTCTTCAAGTATTTTGTTTTTTTCAAGCCTTATTTTAGCAGGAGTTTTACGAAGAACCGCCGCAACTCCATTTTTAGCAATAGAATTATGAACGAAGTTAAAACGCAATTCTGCACTTTCTGCATCCAAAAATGGATGAGCCATATTAAAAGTAGTTCCCATTACATTTGAACATTGAAATGCTAATTTTTCCATAAACGTATCATTAATATCTGGGTCTTCAACCCTATATATACCGCGTGATAAAGTTTTTAAATGGATTTGTCCATGATTACTATAAGAAATATCTGTTATATCATCATTTTCTAAATATTTTTTTAGTGGTCCAAAATCGATTTGTGAAAAAACAGTTTCTTCCATATCTAGACTCATTCCTTTCTAATTATAAACTTTACTCTTGTGTTTGATCATCAATTGGCATATTTTCTTCAAGCTCTTCAATATTTTCTGTTCTATCGTTAATAAACTTCTTTAACCACTCACTGCTAACAACAGTATCACCAGTAGACTCTACAGTTCCACCATGAGGTACTAAGAATACTTCAACTGAATATTGACTCAAATATCTTGCTTTACGAAGTAATAAGTGAACTTCTGGTGTAACACCAAAAATTAAATATGCAGGTGTACGATTTTCAGCAGCATTTTCAAAAACATGACGTCCCTGACTATCCTTTACTGCTAATACTTTAATGTCTTGTAAAAATTTACCTATTGCAATCTTACCAGTAGTATCATCTACTACCTTCATATATAAGTCAATTTTATTGCCTGGGTATATTGAATTACCAAATGTAGAAACCATGTCTACAGCATATTGATAAGGAATCTCACCATCTTTTACTTCAACAAATGCTGAATCTGGTAAATCTTCAAATTTCACAACTGCACTTTTAAAAAACATGCTTCCTTCTGGTATCATGGTATTATAATTTGTATAATTACCGACAATTAAATTTTGATTAACGTAAACATCTTTTGTAGTTGTAGCCTTAGGAACAGTAACATACTTTATCATATCAGCTGTAATTAATGTTCTTGGTTGAATATCAACATTTGCTACTGGTACTTTAATTGGTGCAACTTGAGTGTTAACTTGATAACTATAAGCCGCATACAATAATCCTACAATGACCACTACACCTATTATTGTAATGGTATTTTTATTTGTAAAAAATCTTTTTAAATTCATTAAGAAATTATTCACTATAATCTACCTTCCTATTCTATATATAACATTATAAATTAAAACATAAAAACAGTCAATTATTTAATATAAATTTTACAAATTTATCATTTAATTTTGTAAATTATACTTGTTCCTCTAAGTTTAAATACAAAATCTATATTTTCAGCATTCATAATTGTTGCTGGAACTTCAAAATAATAAGATTTAGTTTTAGTTTTAATTGGAATTACTTGTTTATTTAACCCTAATTGCTTAGAGACACCATTTATTTTATAATCTATTCTGCCATAAGAGCTTATAATATTGGCAACATCACTATTTGATGTCTTACTACCAGTTATATCTAAATCCACTTTTAAAAGTGCTTTATCATAACCTCCAGTAAATGTAGCCTGTAATGGTTCATAAAACTTGTAACAATTATTACTCGTTAAGCATTTATTATAAGCAACATTAAACTCATCATTTAACTCAATGTTTTTAAAATTAATAGAAGAAACACCGAGTAAGGACTCATCTAGAGTAATTGTTGAATTTAAAGTATATTGTATTTCATTTTGATTATCATCAAGATTTTTAGTTACTAAATCCACCTTTGTAACTGTATCTCTACTAAACAATCCACTATTAATTGCATTTACATAAACAAGCTGTTTTTTATTCGAAGCTTGATTATTAGGAATTTCATATACTAACAAATATTCAGTATAATTATCAGATAGTTTTTGTTTTATATATGTATCCCCCAAATCCTTAATCATACTGCTATATTTTATAGTGTGGTAATATTTGTTTTTTCCAATTTGAAGAGCAAACTTTCCAAACTCAAATACGCTTGTTTTATTAGTCGTTTTTACACTAACTTTTAAAATAACCAAAGAGTTTTTATCATCAATAATATTTGCTTTATAATCTTTAGAAGTGACTAAGGTATCTGTTATTTTTAAAGAATAATTTTGAACATTAAACAAAGTATTTTGTTTATAAATTGTTGTATTTCCATTTATACTTTTATATACAATATAAGCAACAAGAACAACACAAATGGTTATAATCGGTATGATTAATCTTAAATTTTCTTTAAAATAGTATTTAAAATTTCTTAATGTTAAACGTAATTTACTTTGAGCATTTTTTACATCAAAATTTAATTTTACTTCAAATTCCTCGTTATCAGTTGCAGTTAAATTTAATTCTTTTATATCATGATCAAAATTAAATTTTTTTATATTAAATCCCAAAAATCTAGAAACAACTATAAACATAGAAAACGTTTGAAATGTAAATGTAATTATAACCAGATCTCTTATGGACATTATTAATCTAATATCAACAACAGTTTTACTCATAGTAGTTAATAAAGAAGCAAGGTAGATATAAAATACCAAAACTAGAATATAACCAATAAAATTAACTACATAAAAAAGATTTTTTTTCTTTTTAACGTCTAGCAAAAGCCAAACCACAAAATCCATAATCAAAACTATAATTATATAAACAAAAGAAAAGTTATTTAAATAAGATCTTAAATTTTCCCCTATTGTAATCATATTAGAATTTACATATTGATTAAAAAACTGTAAAAAAGTATTAGTTTGAAAAATTAAAAGTCCTATAAATATAGCCATTATAAGATGAATAATTCTAAAATATTTTATAAAAAATGCATAAGGCTTTCTTAATATCATATACCTATCACCTATTCTTAGATCATTATACAATATTTGCAAAAATATTGCTATACATTAATGTATCAATCGCTAAAAAATTATAATTTAAAAATTCAAAATATAAATTATGTAAACCAATACACTTATATGTTTGCAATATAAAAAAGGCGATAATATAGATAGCCTTTTTTAATATAATACCAACGTTACATAAAAATTATAGGATTAAACCTATTAATTAAATAAAAATTTAATACAAAATATAAATAATTTAATTATAAAAAAGGAAAAAGCACTAAAAAAATTGTATATTTGTATTGAGGGATAATAAATATACAATCAAAAAGAAAGGAATAATAATTATAGTAGTCATGATAAAAAATAATTCTTCTCTCTACAAATGACTACATATATTATGGAAGGAAATGAATAAAAATAAAATACTCAAAAGATTTAAAGAAATAAAAGAAATGGGATGGGTTACATCAAAAAATAAGGATTTAAGTGGAATTGGAAATACACTTGAAAATTTATTTGGTATAGAACAAAATAGTCTAGAAATACCAGATTTAATTAATTTTGAGTTAAAATCACATGATTTAAATTCAAACTTTTCTATCACATTATTTAGTGCAACTCCAGATGGAGACTATTTATTTGAAGTAGAAAGACTAAAAAATACATATGGTTACCCTGACAAACATATGAAAGAATTCAAAATACTTAATTTTGAAACTGCAGCCAATGAATTAAATAATTTAGGTAGTAACTTCAAACAAACTATCCGTGTCAACAAGCAAAAAGAAATAGTTAAGTTGCACATTTTAACAAATGACTTAGAGTTGATAGACCATGAAGTAAGTTGGTCATTTAAGATGTTAAGAGACAAATTTGAAAGGAAATTGAGGTATTTAGCACTTATCGATGCTCAAAAAAAATATGAAAATAAAACAATATACTTTAAATATGAAAATATAAGTTTCTATGAATCATACTCATTTGATAGATTTATTGAATTGCTTGAGCAAGGAATAATTAAAATTATTTTTAAAATAGGAGTATATACAAAAGGTAAAAAAAGAGGTAAGATGCATAATCGAGGAGTAGTATTTACAATTTCAAGAAACGATCTAGAGTTATTGTTTAAAAATACATAAATTAATAGAAGCAATAATTGTAACTTTTATTATTATAATTTAGTCTCTTATTTGTAAACAAAAATAAAAACTATCACACAGTGATAGCCTATAATATACAAAATGGTCGGGAAAACAGGATTTGAACCTGCAACCCCTTGGTCCCAAACCAAGTGCTCTACCAAGTTGAGCCATTTCCCGATTAAGTGGTGCGCCCTAAGGGAGTCGAACCCCTAACCTTTAGATCCGTAGTCTAACGCTCTATCCAATTGAGCTAAGGGCGCATAAAATAAACGCCTATCGGATATAAATACTAAAATGGTGGCTTCAGTTGGAATCGAACCAACGACACAAGGATTTTCAGTCCTTTGCTCTACCGACTGAGCTATGAAGCCAAAAAGAATGGCGGTCCCGACCGGATTCGGACCGGCGATCTTCTGCGTGACAGGCAGACGTGATAACCGCTACACCACGGGACCAAATTGGTTGCGGAAAATGGATTTGAACCATTGACCTTTGGGTTATGAGCCCAACGAGCTACCAGGCTGCTCTATTCCGCGATATTTAAATTTACAATGGCGGAGAAAGAGGGATTCGAACCCCCGCGCCGTCGCCGACCTCCCGGTTTTCAAGACCGGTCCCTTCAACCAGACTTGGGTATTTCTCCATTAAATTTGTTGACACGAATAGATTATACCACAATGCTTTTTTAAAAGTCAACATATTAATTAAATATTTTTAACTTTGTATTATATTTGTATTATAATAATATATATGTATAATTAAAAGTATGCTATTACATACTCAGAAATGACCATAAACAGCAATTCGGCACAAAAAGTTAACACTATTTTACGTTCCATATAATTCTAATAAAAAAATAAAAGACCCAAACGAGTCTTAAAAATCAGCTTGGTGCCTAAGGCCGGACTTGAACCGGCATGAAGTATTACCTTCGCAGGATTTTAAGTCCTGTGCGTCTACCTATTCCGCCACTCAGGCACAGTATGGTGTCCCGTTGGAGATTCGAACTCCAGACCCTTTGATTAAAAGTCAAATGCTCTACCGGCTGAGCTAACGGAACATATTTTTTAAAAATGGCTGCCTCGGCTAGATTCGAACTAGCGCATGCCACAGTCAAAGTGTGGTGCCTTACCGCTTGGCTACGAGGCAATAACCAACAAACGAAATGGTGGAGGGAGATGGATTTGAACCATCGAACCCGAAAGAACAGATTTACAGTCTGCCGCGTTTGACCACTTCGCTATCCCTCCAGAAAAAATGGTGCCGGAAATAGGACTTGAACCCACAACCTACTGATTACAAGTCAGTTGCTCTACCAATTGAGCTATTCCGGCAAAAAATATGGTGGGCGATATAGGACTCGAACCTATGACCCCCTGCTTGTAAGGCAGGTGCTCTAACCAACTGAGCTAATCGCCCAAAAACTTCTGTGGACGTAATTAAATATAACATTTATATGGTTAATTGTCAATAGAATTTTCAGTTTTTTTATATTTTTTTTCGCTTTCCGCTATCCAAAGTGGCAATTGATGCTTAAGTGTGGAAAAACCATGCACAGTTTCACGAATAAATTTCTTGGCAACTTTTCTAGAATTAGCATAATTAATGTTCTTAATGCTCAATTTCAAATGATTTGTTTTTTCATCAACATCTAATATTTGTACATTAATAATATCACCGATTTTTACAAAATTATGAACATCTTTAACAAAGCCATGAGAAATTTCTGATATATGAATCAAACCACTATAATATTCATCCAAATTTACAAATATGCCATATGACTCTATACCCGTTACTGTCGCTTTTACAATCTTTCCAACCTTATAATCAGCCATACAAACACCTCTGAAACAATTATATCATAAAACACAAAAAATAAAAAGTTCTTTACACCAAACAAAAACTAATATATAATATTCTCGGTGATATAAATGGGGAAAAAGCAATCAAACAACGAAACAAAAATAATAAACATTATAGATAAGTTACGTCCTTTTTTGATAAACGATGGCGGTAACATTGAGTTTATTAAATATGAAAACAATATAGTTTATATTAAAATGGTTGGAGCTTGTGCCAACTGCCATATGCTTGATTTAACTTTAAAAGAAGGAATCGAAGCAGCAATTATTGAAGAAGTTCCAGATGTTTTAGAAGTGGTCAACGTAAGCAAATAATACTTACGTTTTTTTTATCCACTCAATTTCAGGAATCTTATAGCTTTGTTTTAAATAAAAATATATATATTTTAAAAACTTTTGATATTCAATAGCTTTAACTAAATATTTATTAATTTCAATTTCGTCTAATTCACCTAATATAATATCTTGATAACAATCAAAAAAATACGTTGGATATAGCATACGTGCTAAAAACAATACAGCTTCCGAGTTGCTAAATCTATAAAATTGGATTAATCCTTTTAACTTATCAATATCTATACCACTTAAATAAAATTTCTCTTTACAATACTCACTCAAATCTCTAATTCTTGAATCAATTATAAAGTTCAAAGGATTATACAAATCTTGTAGTTTATATTTTCCACTAACTCTTCTATGTGCAATTGTCAAATTAAAGTTGTCATTGCTTATACTCAAAACTAAACTTATTGCAGTTTCTGCTAAGCCAACATAATAGTGTATAACAGTTCTAAGTAAAGGAAAATTTTTACCAAATTGACTAGTTTGGTACTCTATATAATCAACTTTTTTAGTCCATAAATCATACCAATTATTTCTTTCAAGCACTTTAAAATTTTTTTCGGGCACTGTCCAAGATAAAAAATCTACTAAATTATTCACACTTATAAATTTATTTTGCACAAACACTTTCATTAAAACATATTGCACACCATCTACATAAGTGACAGGCGATTCATTTATATTAGAAATAATTTGATGACACAAAAAACCTTTTGATAGTAAATATATATTTAATTTTTGAATTTCCAATAACTCTTCGGGTGATTTTTCAAAGCGACAAAAAATATATTCAAAATTACCAATATGGCACTTATAATTGCTATTTACTTGATGTATGCTTGTTGGATTTAAATTATAATAATATTGAAGTACATTTTTCATATAAATCACCTCAATTAAATTTTATGGTTAAATCTTATTAATTATGTATAAACTAAATGTATTACTAAAAAGTATTAGAAAATAAAAAGTCATCAAAAAACAGCGTTTAAATTTTGATGGTCTTAAGAAACACTTACTTTTATATTTAGTTGTATATACAGTACCAATCTAAATTTATTTTGTATTATTTCATAAATTATTTATCATAATAGTTTTTACCAAAACTAATGTCCATTTTTCAATACATACAATACTTTGTGTCATATATAATTTTCATTTATGAACACAAAATGTGCACAATGTTCCCATTTTAATAGAAACTGTTGTGTGTAGATATAAATTTCTTTCCTAAAAATTTTATTTAATATAATATATTTATAAATATACCGCCAAATAAGTTATACTATAATTTTAAAAAGTAAATAACATACTGAACATAAAGAGAAAAATTAGTGTGCTTAAATTTGCCCACTATATTTATACAATTTTTTTACTATTGGTGAATATTCTACTTTGGATAAATCTTTTAATTTTTTCTCTGCAATATACTTTGTTAGATACATGCTTTGGATAAGCATCTGAAAATCATCTAGTATCTGATCTTTAAATTTAGAATCAATAGTGATGATCATACTATAATACTTTTTAAGTTCCTCCAATATCATTAGATCGAATTCAGTATTCCTATTATAATAAATCGCTATACCATTATAATTAATACCAAGTGTACTTCTTCCATGACAATAAGAATACTTATCATGAACTATAGGTATTCCAATACCAGATTCAACCATTGTAGATTCTAAATACTTTGATGCGGTACTGGTATCATAGCCACTGAATATTTCATAGACATCACTTTTTAAATCAAAATTGAATGATGATTCTCCTATACAATCTAACATTGAATTGTTTTTTCCATCTAAATAATAGTTCATTAATATACTTATAGGAATCAATGTCGCACCAAGTGATATATAACTTCTTTCTTTATCAATGGTAGAACCATATTTTAAATAAGTCACACCACTATCATCAAATGAATTGCTAGATAACAAGTATTTTCTTAAGCCTTTTAAAAAGGCTAATTCTACTCCATAATTATTTCCACTATAACTACATGCTACTACATTTCTAAATGTACCATTGCTTCGGTATAAAAAATCTCTTGGTTCACTATTTAGTGAAATTATACCATTTTTAGTATTAATAACTTTAGCGCCGAATTCACTAACTACACTTGATCCTCCAACACCACTAAATAATGTTGGTTCACCTAATTTAGATAATTCATTTCTAATAAATTCTAAGTCAGTATTGTCTAATGAATCTATCACCCTTGCTTTTAAAAAATCAAAATTAACTTTCATGTTTTTTTCCATAAAAAATCTCCTTTCAAGTTCAATATAACTCAAAAGGAGGTAATATTTCGTCTACTCATATTTTTCATCTAATAATTCGTACTTTATTATTCTCTTTAATTCAAAATGCCTAATATCCTGTTTCTTTTCACAGAAAGCTGCGCAGTACCAACCATCTTGAAATAAAAACATTTCTGCTGGATCAATTATTCTTTCATTTTCACCTTTACCGTAAGAATAATATAATATTTTAACTTTTCTCTTTTCTTTTATAGCTTTTGTTAATAAATTATACTTCTTATCGGTTTCAGCTTTTAAATTTAATTCTTTTTCTTCTTGCTTACTTCCTATGTATATACCTTTAATTTTATCCTGAAGTAATATAAGTTCTTCTTTTATGTCTTTATTTTTTTCATTTGCAATGTACTTATCTAATAATTTTGCATCTTTCATTTTAAATTTTCTAATAGGCATACGAACCGATTGGTTTAATACATAACCCCCATATGGGCCCATTATTGTATCTATATATATTCCAGCTTTTTCCAAATCTTCTTTATATACTCTAATCATTCTTTCTGAAACTTCAAGTTTATTAGAAAGTTCATTAATACTATATTTTCTTCCTGATTGTAACAACTCTAACATAGTTATAACATTAGAAACTTTAGACATAAAATCACCCATTTATTTTCATTATATCATAAATCATATGAAGACTAAGAATAAATCTTGGTCTATTATTACATTAGAATGTAATTAATGTTAATTTTTTTATATGCTTGTATTGTATTATACCTTAGATTAACCTCACAATAAGTTTTCATCCAATAATCTAAATAATCAGCAAATGACATTGTAGATGGTTTGAAAGGATGACCAACATTTGGATATTCGTTATACGCTTTCATGCCTGCTTCATAAGCTTCTTGTTTTGTCTTAAATCCAGACTTATTAACATACTTTCTTGTTCCACCTTATGGAGCAATTTCAAACCTATATTGGAATAGGTTTCCTCTTTTTGTCACATGTACCTGTGCCATAAATCATCCTTCTAAAAATATTTATAAAAGAGAATAAAAACTAGCTTGAACGCTAGTTTCTATTAATGTGCACATATATTTTTCCCTTATAATATGGGGATTTTTTTAATTTGTGCACATAATTTTTGGTATCATGTGCACAAAATGTGCACAAATGGCGTTATGTGCACAATTTTTTGTGTTTTTTGACTATTGTCAAACTCACAAACCATTATGAAATAATTTATTTACCACAGCATTGTTTGTATTTTTTTCCACTGCCACATGGACATAACTCATTACGACCTACCTTAGACACTTTTTTAGGTTGTTTTTTATTAAGTTTAGTTGAATCGTTAACAGCTTCTCCTTTAACAACCTGTTTTCTCTCAGTATTTTGTCTAATTTCAGCACGCATCAAATATATTGAAGTTTCTTTATCAATAGTATCCAATAAGTTTTCAAACATCTCATAGCCTTCATTAGTATAAGCACGTAAAGGATTTTCCTGAGCATATCCTCTTAAATGAATACCTTCTTTTAACATTGACATTGAATTAATATGTTCCATCCAATGCATATCAATTACTCTAAGGGCAATTGCTTTTTCAAATTCTCTTCTTACTTCAACTGGAATATCGGATGTTTTTTCCTCGTATTCACTAACAATCTTATCGTAAATATAATCTATTATTTCGTCTGGATTTTTATCTGCCAATTCTTTAGCTTTAATATCATGTTTTAACAAATTTTCATTAACAGATTCTAGAATCTCTGAAATATCATTGTCAGTTAAATTATTTTGTTCACCCAAATGGTCATATACTAGCGCACTTACATAATTCTTAAATGAATCCAAAACTTTATCATGTATATCTTCTAAATCTAGTATCTCATTTCTCTTCTCGTAAATAATCTCACGTTGATTATTAACAACATCATCATATTGAAGCAAAGTTTTACGAATATCATAGTTATTTCCTTCAATTCTTTTTTGTGCTGATTCTACAGATTTAGTAAGCATACCGTTACGAATTGACATATCGTCATCAAAGCCAATACTTTGTAGCATTCCTTTAGCACGATCTGTACCGAATCTTACCATCAAATCATCTTCAAATGATACACAGAATTGTGAAAAACCAGGATCTCCTTGTCTTCCAGAACGGCCACGTAATTGATTATCAATACGTCTTGATTCATGTCTTTCTGTACCAATAACACACAAGCCACCTAATTCTTTTACCTCATCAGTAAGTTTGATATCAGTACCACGACCAGCCATATTGGTTGCAATTGTTACAGCACCCTTTTCACCAGCCTTAGCAATTATCTCTGCTTCACGAGCATGATTCTTAGCATTTAGTACTTCGTGTGGAATATGTTCTTTCTTCAACATAGAACTTAAAAGTTCACTAGTTTCTACCGCTACCGTACCAACCAAAACTGGTTGACCTTTAGCATGTCTTTCTTTTATTTCATTAATAATTGCTTTATATTTACCTTTTTTAGTAGCAAAAATTAAATCTTTAAAATCTTCACGAATAACTGGTTTATTAGTAGGAATCTGTATAACATACATATTATATATATCTCTAAATTCTTCCTCTTCAGTCTTAGCAGTACCAGTCATACCAGCCAATTTTTTATACATTCTAAATAAATTTTGGAAAGTAATAGTTGCTAGGGTTTTAGTCTCCTGTTGAATTTCTACCCCTTCCTTAGCCTCAATAGCCTGATGCAAACCTTCAGAGTAGTTTCTTCCCTTCATAAGACGTCCAGTGAACGGGTCAACTATAATTACTTGACCATCCTCAACTACGTAATCAAAATCTCTTTTCATTGCATAATTAGCACGCAATGCCTGATTAATAAAATGTACTAACTCAGTATTCTTAATATCATATAAATTATCAACACCAAAAGCCTGCTGTGCTAATTCAGTACCTTTTTCATCTAATGTAACAGCCTTTGTTTTCTCATCATATATGTATCCTTCATTTTCTTTTAATGACTTAGCAAATCTGTCTGTTTGAATATATAAATTTGCTGACTTCATAGAGCCACCAGAAATAATTAATGGTGTTCTAGCCTCATCAATTAATACAGAGTCCACTTCATCAACAATAGCAAAGTTATAAGGACGTGCTACACGATCACTAGCTCTTACAACCATATTGTCTCGCAAATAGTCAAAACCTATTTCATTATTTGTTGAATAAAGAATATCACATTTATATGCTTCCTGTTTCTCGCTAGCAGTTAAATCACGAAAATTAACACCAACTGTCAAGCCTAAAAATCTATAGATATTACCCATCCATTCAGCATCACGTCCAGCTAGGTATTCATTAACTGTAATTATGTGAACTCCTTCACCAGTTAAAGCATTCAAGTAAGCTGGCATAGTTGAAGTTAAAGTTTTTCCTTCACCAGTTTTCATTTCTGCAATATTACCATAGTGAATAGCTAACCCACCAATAACTTGCACACGGTATGGTTTTTCACCAATTACTCTAAATGCCGCTTCTCTAGCTGTAGCAAACGCTTCTACCTTAATATCTTCTAAATCTTCGCCATTTTTTAATCTTTTTTTAAATTCATTTGTCTTTTCTTTTAATTCTTCGTCACTAAGTTTACTATACTCTTCATCTAGTGCTAATACTTCATCAGCAATTTTTTCAAACCTAGTTAACTCTTTATATTCATGATCAAATAGTTTTTTCAAAAAACTCACTCAAATCATCCTCTCTAACAATATACATATTTATTTTATCAAAAATAAAAACAAAATCCTAGCATTTTCAATGTTTAATCAAAAAAATAGCGAGAAAATCGCTACTTTTTATCTATTTGTTCATTAATTCCATAATTTTTCAGGATAAACATTGTCATTAATCATTTCATTTATGCTATCAACTAGTTCCTGTTTATCTTCTTTATAGGTAATACCTTTCCATACAGCCTTAGTTGGAAGTATTTCTACTGTAACATTATTTTCTTTTATTAATTCACGTAACACTTCTGGAATTAAGTATTCTGCTTTATCCATATTATCTTTATTATTATCAAAGAATTCTACAAACTTAGTTTCTAAGTACTCAAATATTTTTGGCGTAAATATCAACATGTTCATTGATACTAAAGCATCACCATCTACATAAAAGGCATCTTCACCACTTAACGGTTCAGCGTAATATTTACTACCATCTTTCTTTATACTACTTTCAATTATTTCTGTTAAATAGCCATTTTCACCTTCACAAACACCACGTTTTACTGAGCCGTTTTCTGAAACAGTATTAGCTACTTTATATCCTACCATAGCAAACTCATTTTCTTTATGCGTATCTTTTAAGAAAGAACCTGCTACTTGATAAGCATCTCTTCCATAAAAATCATCAGCATTTATTATAGCAAAATTCTCTTTTACTACATCTTTGCAACATAGTATAGCATGTCCAGTACCTAAAGGTTTAACCCTATCACTTGGGACATTGGCATTACTAGGTAAATTATCGTTTTTTTGAAAAACATATTCTACTTTAATTTTATCCTCAATTCTTTTACCAACTGTATCTCTAAATATTTCATAGTTTTCTTCTTTTATAATAAAGACAACTTTATCAAAACCATTTTGAATAGCATCATATATAGAAAAATCTAAAATAAATTCTCCATTTCTACCGACTGGTTCAATCTGTTTTAATCCACCGAAGCGACTTCCCATGCCAGCCGCCATAATCACTAATGTCATAATTTCCTCACTTTCTATTATCAGTATACCATAATCTATATTTTTTTGATACTTTTATGTCCTTTAATTAATTTTTTAATTCCATAAGGATGTTCAAATGCAATAGTAAGTAAACTCTTATCTATACCAACTATTACACCAACTCCAAATGTATCATGTCTTACTTTATCACCAAAATTATATTCAGCACTATTATCTACCATATCTTCTTTATAGAAAGTTTTTACACCCGTAGTAGATGTATTAGGTAAAATATCCTTTTCTAAATACTCATCACCTATTTCTTCAATAAAACGACTAGGTGGATTACAACTTGTTTCACCAAATATCATTCTACGTTGTGAATTAACTAGCCATAACTTCTTTTTAGCCCTAGTAATTGCTACGTAGCATAATCTTCTCTCTTCTTCTATACCTGAAGAATCTAATAAAGAATTACTATGTGGAAATAGACCTTCCTCCATACCAACTAAAAATACATAATCAAATTCTAACCCTTTAGCGGAATGAATAGTCATAAGGGTTACCACGTCTGTTTCATTCTTGTGTTCATTGATATCTGTTACTAAACTTATTTCATTTAAAAAGTCTTCTAAAGAAATAATACCATTTATATTTTCGAAATTAGCAGTAATAGACTTAAATTCTTCCAAGTTCTCTAAACGTATTTCAGATTCAACACTATTCTCACTTGTAAGTTCTTTTCTAATACCAGATTTATCTAGAATTAAATCAACCAATTCTGTTAAAGTACATTTATCTTTTTCTTTTATTAATTCTAAAATTAATTTCTTGAATTCTAAACACTTGCCATCTTCAATAGCATCAAACATACTAGTTCCATTAATGGCAGCCTTATCGGCAAGATTAGATATTGTTTTATCTCCTATACCACGTTTTGGAACATTTATAATTCTAGTTAAACTTACATCATCCGCTTGATTATAAATTAGTTTTAAATAACAAATTAAATCTTTAATCTCTTTCCTATTATAAAAGTAAAAACTACCAATAACCTTATAAGGAACATTATTACGTAAGAAAGCATCTTCCATACTACGAGACTGGGCATTAGTACGATATAATACCGCTATTGAATCTTTAGTTACACCACTATCTAGTAATTTTTTTATCTCTGATACAACGTATTCGCCTTCATCTGATTCATTATGTACTCTATGATAAATAATTTTATCTCCAACTGCATTTTCAGTCCATAAGTTTTTATCTTTTCTTTCTTTATTATGTTCTATCACATGATTAGCGGCACTTAATATGTTACCAGTAGAACGATAATTTTGTTCCAAAAATACAGTATTACAATTAGGATAATCTTTTTCAAAATTGAGTATATTGCGATAATTAGCCCCTCTAAAAGAATAGATAGACTGAGATTCATCACCTACAACACACACATTTTTATATTTGGCACTCAACATTTTTACTAATAAGTATTGAGCTGAATTAGTATCTTGATATTCATCTATCAATATATATTGATACTTTTGTTGATATTTTTGTAATACTTCCGGATGATTTTTAAACAATATAATTGGTTCCATTAACAAGTCATCAAAGTCTAAAGAATTATTTATTTTTAATTTTCGTTCATATACTTCGTAAACACTAACTACTTTTTCATCCAGGTCAGTATTCGCATATCTACTGTACTCTTTAGCACTAAGCATTTCATTTTTAGCACCACTTATTTTATTGCGTATTGCTTTAGGATTATAAACCTTAGGGTCAATATTTAACTCTTTCATAATTTTCTTTATAAGTGTTAATGTATCATCACTATCTAAAATAGTAAAATTAGATTTATATCCTAATACTTCATAATTTTCTTTAATAATTAGAAGACCAAATGAGTGAAATGTTGAAATTTGTATATTGTACGCAATTGGTCCTAGAATAGATACTATTCTATCTTTCATCTCTTTTGCAGCTTTATTAGTAAATGTAATAGCCAAAATATGTTCTGGCGATATTCCAAGTTCATCTATTAAATACGCTACTTTAGTTGTAAGTACCCTAGTTTTACCACTACCAGCACCCGCAAGTACTAATAAAGGACCTTCATTTATTTTAACTGCTTCTAATTGTTTGTTGTTTAATTTTGTCAAATTCATGCTACCACCTATATAATCATATCATATTTTTGATAAACAAATAAAAAATATTTAGATTAATTAATAATTAACCTAAATAATCATATTTATCACCAAATGCAATTGTTGGAATAACAACGAAGCTAAACAACGCTGTTATTATACCGCTTCTACCAAATTTTCTACCCAAACAAAATAATTGAATAACTGGAAATATGTAGACAGCAATATAGATTATTGAATTAATAGAAACGGCAATAGTAAGATTATCTTTAAATAATAACAAATTAAAATAAGCAGAAATAGTTAGAATTATTGGCACAAACATATAAAGACCATTTCCAAAGGAAAGCTTGTTCATTAAATAAACATTATACATTGGCACAAACATTCCCCACCAAGGTAGTCCCGCTTTAATAAATAATTTTTGATAACAAACAAAATAAAAATAAGATATCGAAAAACTAATAGCAACCACTAAAACCAAAGTAGACTCCTTAACTGAAAACAAAAAAAGAAAGATTAATAAAATAACTAAAACATAAATAATCATGTTAGTTACAACAAAGCCACTATCACTAGAATAATTTCTTGTATAAGATATATTATTATTTTTAGAAGAAGCATTACTATTTTGTGTAACATTTACAGAATTTGAAACTGTCGTATCTGATTGTAAAGAATAACCACAACGAATACAATAATTATTACTACTAACCATTTTATTACCACAATTGGGACAAAACATACACACTTACCTACTTTCTATAATTATTTTAACATATACAGAGGAAAAACCAAATAAAAAACCACTATATTTTTTTAGCACTCATTATTGACTAGTGCTAAAAAATGTGATATAACTATGTTGTATCTAAAGGAGAGGATAAATGATGAAAAAGAAAGAATTTAAATCAGAATCTAAAAGATTGCTTGATTTAATGATTAATTCAATTTATACAAATAAAGATATTTTTTTAAGAGAGTTAATTAGTAATGCTAGTGATGCTATGGACAAATTGTATTACCGTTCACTTACTGATGATTCCATTAAAGTAAATAAGGAAGACTTAGAAATAAATGTCTTTTATGATAAAGACATGCGTACTATTACAATTAGTGATAATGGTTGTGGTATGACTGATACAGAATTGGAAAGTAACTTAGGAACCATTGCCAAAAGTGGTTCTTTAGCATTCAAACAATTAGAAGAAGTAAAAGACAAAGATATTGATATCATTGGACAATTCGGTGTTGGATTTTATTCTGCATTTATGGTTAGTGATAAAATAACTGTTATTAGTAAGAGTATTGATTCTAAAGAGGCCTATAAATGGGTTTCTACTGGTTTAGACGGTTACACTATAGAACCTTGTAATAAAGAAACTAACGGTACAGATATTATCTTACATATCAAAGAAGATACTGAAGATGAAAATTATAGTGATTATTTAAGTGAATTCAAATTAAAAAGTTTGATAAAGAAATATAGTGATTATATTCATTATCCTATAAAGATGGAGGTTGAAACTGAAAAATTAAAGGATAAAAAGAATAAAGATGATAAAGATGAATATGAAACTATCAAAGAAGTTACTACTATTAATAGCATGATTCCTATTTGGAAACGTAATAAAAACGAAGTAACAGATGAAGACTATGAACATTACTATACTGATACTTATTACGATTATGAAAAACCATTAAAAGTAATTACAACTTCTGTTGAAGGTAATATTAGTTATAAAGGGCTATTATTTATACCTAGTCATACACCTTACGACTTTTATACTAAAGACTATGAAAAAGGACTAAGTCTATATTCTAATGGTGTCATGATTATGGAAAAATGTGGTGACCTTTTACCAGACCATTACAGTTTTGTTAAGGGAGTTATTGATACCGAAGATATTTCCTTAAATATTAGTAGAGAGATGCTTCAAAAAACTAAAGCTGTATCAATTATTAGTAAAAACATAGAAACAAAGATTACTAAAGAATTAAAAGATATGTTAGAAAACGACCGTGAAACATATAATAAATTTTTCAAAGTATTTGGTACTAATTTAAAATTTGGAATTTACAACAGTTACGGCATGAATAAAGAAGAATTACAAGATTTAATTATGTTCAATTCTTCAAAAACTAAAGATTTAATTACTTTAAAAGAGTACATTAAAAATATGAAAGATGAACAAAAAGAAATTTATTATGCTTGTGGCGAAACTGTTGATAAAATTGATTTATTACCACAAGTAGAAATGTTTAAAGATAAAGACTACGAAATATTATATTTAACTGATTATGTTGATGAGTTTGTTCTCAATGTTTTAGGTGAATATGAAGGAAAGAGATTTAAAAATGTAAGTAGTTCCGATACAAGTATTGACGAAAACAAGGAAGAAACAGAAAAATTAAATAAAGATAATAAAGATTTATTAAACTTCATGAAAGATGCAACTAATGTTAGCGAAGTAAGATTTACAAACAAACTTAAAAATCACAGTGTTTGCTTAACTAGTAAAGGAAATGTTTCTGTAGAAATGGAGAAAGTTATTAATGCTATGCCTGGTGATGAGAGTGTTAATGCAGAATTAATTCTTGAAATAAATGAAAATCATCCTATTGTTGATAAGATTAAAGAATTATATAAGAATGATAAGGAAACTTTGAAAGAATACAGTAAAGTATTATATGCACAAGCAAGACTTATCGAAGGATTACCTATTGATAACCCTACAGAAATTAGTAATTTAATATGTGAATTAATATCTAAATAATAATTAAACTAAAACTTAGCAAAAAAAAGGTGCTAAGTTTTTTATTATAAAAAGGATTTTGATAAATATTTAGCGAATATTTATAATAGGGCTATATAAATGTAGGAGGAGGCAAAATGTTAGAATTTATAAAGTTTCTTATTTATCGTATTTGGGAATATTTTGATTACTTAAAATACTAGTTTATTAAAGTAACACAATATAGCCCTAAAAAATACACTAACCCTTATTCGAGTTTAGAATATAATAAATTGAATGGAGGTAAATTTTTTGAAAAAAATTATAATTAGTTTTATTTGTGTATTAGTAATTGTTATTATGGGAATTATTGTTATTCCACGTAACAAAAAAAGCGATTTAAAACACATCAAAGTAGCGGAGGTAACCCACAGTATTTTCTATTCACCACAATACGTTGCCCATGCTTTAGGTTATTTCAAGGATGAGGGACTAGATGTTGAAATCATGTTAGTTCCAGGTGCCGACAAAGTTACAGCAGCCGTTCTTTCTGGTGACGTACAAATTGGTTTTTGCGGTAGTGAAGCTACAATCTACATTTACAACGGAGGCGAAAAAGACTATTTAAAAACATTTGCTGGTTTAACAAAACGTGATGGTAGTTTTTTAGTTTCAAGAGAAAAATATGATAACTTTACTTTAAATGATTTAAAAGGAAAATATGTCATTGGAGGCCGAAAAGGTGGTATGCCTGAAATGACATTTGAATACACTCTAAAAGAAAATGGTATAAATCCTAAAGAAGATTTAACTATTGATACTAGTATCGCCTTTGCTTCAATGGGTGGAGCATTTATTGGTGGTATTGGTGACTTTGTTACTCTTTTTGAACCAAACGCTCTACAAATAGAATCTCAAGGATATGGATACGTTGTAGCGTCAATTGGTGAATTAGGTGGTGTTGTACCTTATACAGCTTACAATGCTAAAAAAAGTTTTATTGAAAACAATCCAGATACAATTAAGGGATTTACAAACGCTATTCAAAAAGGACTAGATTATGTACATGAACATACTGATGAGGAAGTAGCAAGTGTTATTCTTTCTTACTTCCCAGACACTTCATTAAATGATTTAGCAAAAATAGTTAAAAGATATCGTGATAATGATTCATGGTTTAAAACAACCTTTATCTCAGAAGATGATTTTAATCACATTCAAGATATCATGAAAAGTGCTGGCGAATTAGAAGAATTTGCACCTTATAAAGATTTAGTAGATAATAGTTTTTCTAAATAAAGTAAAGCCTAGTCAAACTAGGTTTTATTGTGGAAAATTATTTGTTTTAACCAAGAGGTTTGTCATTAACATTATAATATATTCACTCATAATATAAACTGAAAAGGAGGTATAAAATGGACAATATTCTAAGTATTAAAAATTTAAAAAAAATATACCATACTCCTAAACAAGAAACTTTAGCTGTGGAAAACTTTTCTTTTGATTTAAAAGAAGGAGAGTTTGTTGCGATAGTCGGACCTAGTGGTTGTGGAAAATCAACAATACTGTCAATACTAAGTGGTTTAGAAGATAGCTCCGACGGAAATTTTATTTTTAAAAACAATGCTAAGGTCGGATATATGTTACAACAAGATGCTTTATTTGAATGGAAAACAATTTTAAAAAACTGTTTATTGGGATTGGAAATTAATAATAATTTAACTAAAGAAAATGAAGAATACGTGATTAGTTTATTAAACAATTATGGTTTGGGAGATTTTATAAATAGTTATCCAAATAATCTTTCAGGTGGTATGCGACAAAGAGTGGCGTTAATTAGAACACTTGCTTTAAAACCAGATATATTGCTTCTGGACGAACCTTTTTCTGCGTTAGATTATCAAACTAGACTTGCAGTATCTGACGATGTATATAAAATATTAAAAAAAGAAAAGAAAAGCGCTATTATAGTTACCCATGATTTAGCCGAAGCTATCAGTATAGCAGACAGAGTAATTGTACTTTCTAAAAGACCTAGTGTTATAAAAAAGATTTATGATATTAAATTAACTAACAAGTCTACACCTATTGAAAATAGATGTGCTAAAGAATTTGCCTATTATTATGACCTTATTTGGAAGGATATTGATCACTATGATTAGTAATGAACATAAATTATATTTAAAAAATATTAAAAAGAAAAAACTAATAATTCGAATATCTCAAATAACAATCATAATTATATTTATTCTTGTTTGGCAATTGTTAGCAAACTATAAAATCATTAATACTTTTATTACTTCTTCACCAAAAGATATTCTAAATACAATTATAAATTTACATAAAACCAATAATTTATACAATCATATTGGTGTAACAGTCTATGAAACTCTCATTAGTTTTAGTATAGGTATCGCTATCGGATGGGTAATCGCTACAATTTTATGGTGGAATAATTTAATTTACAAAATTAGTGAACCTTATTTAACAGTATTAAACAGTCTTCCCAAAGTTGCTCTTGGTCCAGTAATAATAATTTGGGCAGGGGCTTCAATAAAGTCAATTATTTTAATGGCCTTATTTATATCAGCTATTATTTCTATAATCAACATATATCAAGGATTCATTTCTACTGACCAAATAAAAGTTAAATTAATGAAATCTTTGAATGCTAATAAGTGGCAGATATATACTAAATTAATTATTCCTAGTAGTATACAAAATATAATTAATACTTTAAAAATTAATATTAGTATGTCTTTAATTGGGATAATGGTGTAATGGAGAAAAAATTGATTTTAAAATTAAGATATCTTATAAAATATCTCTATATCATTATCAGTTACCACAACTTTATCAACAATATGCATAATTATTATTCTTTTTTCTTCAAATGTCATTTTACTCCAAGTGTTTTGAAGATTTCTTAACATTTCTAATGAGCCTCTATTTTGTTCTTGATTATTTTTAGCATTATCTATTATTTCTAATATTGACTTTCTTTCTTGTTCTAATTCCTCAATTTTATTTTTAGTATCATAAACTGCAATACCATCTGAAATAAAATTAATTAAATTGTTGATTTGCGAGTTTATCTTTACTAATCTTTTTTCATATTCATTAATAACATCAACTTGTGTAATTTCGTATTTTTCTCTAAACATAGTTTCATCAAGTGACATTGAAAATAAATTTTCTAATACCATATCTTCAATTTCAAAGGAATCCCATCTTTTATTTTTGCAATTTGGGTCTTTAATAAATTTGGGTTTGCTTTTTTGTTGAGAATAGCAATAACAAATCAATCTTTTACCCCATTTTTGATATCTATACTTTGCACCACAGTGTCCACAAAATATTTTTCCTGATAACAAATAATGACTTTCGGTTCTTGATTTACTTCGCAGTTTATTAGTTTCCATTATTTTATTATGTAATTCTTCTGATATTACCGCTTCATGCTTTCCTTCGAATTCTTGATTCTTATATGGTACAATACCTAGCGTTCTTCTTGATAGAATTCTTTTTTCAACCATACTTTCATCCATACCAACTATGTTACTAATTTTTACAAAACTATAACCATTTAAATAAAGATTTATCATTTTATGTAACAATTCTACTTGTTCTGATACAGGAATTAAAGTTCCTGTATTTTTATCATAAACATAAGGGAATGGATCTTTGCCTCCACCTTTCCAATATCCATTTTCGGCTCTTTTTTGTATACCAATTTTCGTTCTTTCAAGTATCGTTTCTCTTTCAAGTTGTGCAAATATTGATAAAACACCGACCATAGCTTTACCGAATGGAGTTGTAGTATCAAAATTTTCTCTCACAGAAACAAAGCCCACATTATATTTATTAAATACCTCTTCAATTAAATATAAAGTATCCTTTTGACTTCTTGATATTCTATCTAGTTTAAATACAATTACACAATCAATTTTATGATCTTTAACATCTCTTATAAGTTTTTGAATGGCTGGTCGTTCTAAGTCTTTTCCACTATAACCTCCATCTACATAATATTCAAATTCAGTAAACTCTTTAGCTTTAGCATAGTTTAATAAAAATTCTTTCTGTGCATCAATTGAATAACCCTCTAATTGAATATCAGTTGAAACTCTAGCATATAATCCTGCTTTTATAACAATTACCTCCTCCAACTATAAAAGAAGTCACATACCATATTTGTTTGCTCTTAAGTGTAACATGCATTTCACAATTTGTGTCTTTAATCAAAAATAAGGGATAGTTCTGGCAAACTCTCCCTTAAGTACAATTATTTTTGCTATGAATATTTTTTAATTAGTTCATATATCAATGGTATCTTTATTACTATGTCTTTTGGGTTTATGATTTTACCATTAGAATCATAATTTGTCACTTTATTAACCACTAATATAGTCGCCCCTAATTAAGTTTATTTTATTTCATATAAATTATTCAGCCATAATTCTTCTTATATCAAATCACTCCTTATATACTAGTCTTTTCAACAACATAATCAACGATTTATTGGTAGTATTCTTCAGACGTATTTTTTATTAAAATCGCAATTTTCTATAAATTCTTCTAAATCATTTATATAAGAATCACAGTTATTAAATACCCATTGAGAAAATCCTCCAGTTTGGACTTGATAATTAAAATTACCAACTATAACTACTATTTTTTCATGATGTGTAAGAATAGACATGAATTCCTCACGAGAGGTATTTTCTTTCTAATTTTCATAGGCATTTGTCATTATAAACTCCATAAGTTATCATTTGTTTTTTCTTTTACTAATTCTTTGTTTATTTCTATAAATAATCCTCTTTAAAAACTTTTTTCTATATTAGATATCATTAGGCGATATCTATAATATTTTTTTAATAAATAACACCCATTAAAAAAAGTCTTGCTTTATTTAGCAAAACTTTTAAAACTAATTAATCTTTTGAAATAACTATTTTTTTAACATTAGATAATTTAGCTGGTTCACTTGGTAACATAACATCAGATGAAGTAATAGTTACTTTTTGATTAGCTTTTAATTTATCTGCAGTAGTCTCTTCATTTTTGTAAATTATTTTAGTATCCTTATTTATCTCAAATTCATACTCTGTAGCATATTCCTTTTTCTTATTATCATATTCTTCCACCATGACAGTATATATATTATCATTTACTGATACTTCTTTAATTCTTGCTTCAAAAACCAATTCTTTTTCTTTTGAAACATAATTTGTAAATACGAAGTATCCTACACCAACTAGAATTACTACGACTGCAATTATTTTTATTAATAGTGCCGTTTTCAATTCAGCCCTCCTTTCTTAATTTTAATTTATATCAAAAATATTTTATCTACTATTTTTAGAACAAATATTTTTAATACCTTCAATCAAAAATATATTATATAAATCTATCCCAATAATATTTTCCTATATTAGATAATGTTTTAAAATGTTCTTTAATTTGCGAACTAATTAATTTTGCTTTTTTGTTTATTGGAGTACCATCATTGTAACATGATCTCTTTGTTGTTCTAGTCATCATATCAGAAAACAAAACAGCTCTATCTTCTAAATAACTTTGCCTTGAATAATACGATATAAAATAAGCATCATTTGGATTTGAAAAATTAAAATCATAGGTACTATCATTAGAACCATAACTAAATCCTTCAGGATTATAGGATTTCATTATTTCTTCCAAGTTTAATGTTGGATTTTTTTGTCTCATATAAATATCAATATAGTGCATTAACTCATGATGTAAAGTATTTTCAAATAAACTAGTACCATCTGTTCCGATAGTTACTGTTATATTACTTTGATTTCTACCGTCTGTCATTCCTGAATAATTTCCATCTATTTTATTTACCATGTATATTCTAAGTGAAACATTATTATCTTTCATTTCTTTAAAGAAACCATTTGGATATTTTTTTAATGTTAATTCTACTTCTTTTAAATATTTATTTATCTCATTATCATCATTTAGTTTTTCAGTGTTTATAGAGCCACCAATTAAGTAATCACCGTTTTCATCTTTATATATGATTTTAACTGAATATTTATTTTCTAACGTTTTTCTATATTCATCATTTTTCTCTGCTTGGGATTTTTCTAGAACTGGTGGTTTTTCTTCAGGTAAAATAGACGTCTCACTATTATTAATGTCTGTATTATTATTTGCATTCTGATTAGGTTTATTAGTACTACCATTGTTATTGTTAATATTAGTGTTTGTTTTGGGCGGTTCAGTCTTAGAACTAGTTTTTTTATTTTCTATTTTTTCCCATATTGCATAAAGAGTTGTGTCTTCTGCAAGTAATACTTTGTTATAAATTGGGGTTTCATTTTTATCAACCCAACCTTTGAAAACATAACCATTTCGTGTAGGATCTTTTGGAAGTGTAAGCTCAGTATCTTTATTTATGGTAATACTGTTTATTTTACTTCCACCTTTAGTATCAAATGTAATTGTTATTGTATTGCTAGTTTCATCTTTTTCCCAAACAGCATAAAGAATTGTGTCTTCTGCAAGTAGTACTTTGTTATAAATAGGGGTTTCATTTTTATCAACCCAACCTTTGAATATATAACCACCTCGTGTAGGTTCTTTTGGAAGCGTAAGTTCAGTATCTTTACCAATAGTAATACTATCTATTTTATTTCCACTTTTAGTATCAAAAGTTATTGTTATTGTTTCTTTTTTATCTTCTTCTTTACTGTCTTTTATAGAGCAAACATATTTAGTTTTTTTTAAGACTGTCTTAGTTTTACCATCAGAACATTTATAAGTATTTGTAAATATTCCTTTATCCTTGTAAACAGTAGAACCTCCATTATAATAATCTCTAATTTTAATTATTGGACTATTATTAAATGATAGAGCGAATATAAAATCTAAAAATATTAAACCTATTATAGAACACAGTGTGATTATTATTTTTTTCTTCTTCATTATACCTCCTCATAAAGAATAAACGAAATGCACTTTACTTCTTGTATATTAATTATATCATAAGTTTTCAAATTTCAAAAAAGTTTTTAATATGGTTGCTTTTTAGGTTCAATAATTTAGAAAAAAAGACCAATATAAAATTGATCTTATTTATAAGATATATTATTAGATTAACATTTTCCACCGTTATCTTCAAAATATGATTCAATATATTTTACTAAAACTTTAGCTTTGTTAAATTGTTTATCTTTAACAACATTTATAATATAATCACTACCACTTGCATCAATAATATTATCATCTTTATCATATTCTATTAGATAAGTATACTTTTCACCATTAAGTTGACAATTAAGAAGAACAGTTTGATTTTCTTTTATAGTCATAGAGTCTTTTTTAGCACCAAACATAATATTTATGAAAATAGTAATAGCAAAACCAACAACAAAAATTATTCCCAAGACTTTTAGTATCTTAATTATTATTTCGGCAAGTTTTTCGGTATTATTTACTTTTTCTACTAATACTTGTTTAATGTCATTATTTAATAATTCATCAATACTAACATTTAGTGCTTTAGATAATAATTTTAACTGTTCAGGATTTGGAGAGGTTTCACCAAGCTCCCAATTTGATATTGTTTGTCTAGTAACATCAACTTTTTCTGCTAATTGTTCTTGTGAAAGTTTACAATCTTTTCTTAG
>CAKPGL010000004.1 GCA_934154785.1 uncultured Bacilli bacterium
CATCTCGAACACAGAAGTTAAGCTCACTAACGCCGAAGATAGTGAATGCGAAAATAGGTAGTTGCCAATTTTTTTTTGTCCTTTTTAGGAAATTTACAATATAACTGACAAGAAAAACGTAGTCAATATACGTTTTTTTTGTTATAATATGTATTTGAAAAGTGGTGATTGTATGACTAAAATTTTGGTTATACCAAGTAGTATAAAAATGTTAAATGAATTAATTAATAAATGTGATGGCTTTATTGTTGGAATGAAAGACTTTAGTGTAAATGTACCTATTAGTTTTTCTATAGAAGAATTAAAAAATATTTCTAAAATTTGTAAGGATAATAATAAAGAATTATTTGTAAGTGTTAACAAAAATATTCATAATTCAGAGTTAGAATCGTTACTTGATGTTTTAAAAGAACTATCTACTTTAGATATAACTGGTATTATGTTTTATGATATAGCTGTTCTAAATTTAAATAATAAATTTAAATTTAATTTAAACCTAGTTTGGAGTCAAGAGCATTTAACTACAAATTACGCTACTTGTAATTTTTGGAATTCTTATGGTGTTAATAGTGTATATTTATCAAGTGATATAACTTTGGATGAGATAATTGATATAAAAAACAATATAAAAATGAATACCTTTGTTAACGTATTTGGTTACTTACCAATGTTTGCTTCACACCGTCATTTAGTAAAAAATTATTTAGATACATTTAATTTGACTGATAATTCATCTGCTTATAAAATATGTAAAGAAGGTAAAAAATATACGATTGTTGATAACAATCTTGGTAGTTTAGTTTATTCAAGTAATATACTTAATGGTCTTGATGAAATGTTGATATTAAAGGAAAACAATATAAATTATGTTGTATTAAACAGCTTTGATATTGTTGATTCTTTATTTACAGAGGTTGTCAATCTGTTTACTAATGTTACTAAAGATAATGTAAAGAGTTATAACAATAAGATTAATGAAATGTTTGATAATATCGATAAAGGATTTTTATATAAAGAAACTGTGTATAAGGTGAAGAACAATGAATAAAATAATTAATAAGCCAGAGCTTTTAGCACCAGCTGGTGATTTAGAACGTTTAAAAATAGCATTATTATATGGTGCTGATGCTGTATATTTAGGTGGAACTGCTTTTGGTCTTAGGGCTAATGCTACAAACTTTACATTAGATGATTTAAAAGATGGTACAGATTACGCTCATTCTTTAGGTAAAAAAATTTATGTTACTGTTAATATTGTTTTACATAACAAGGAAATAAATGGTTTAGTAGATTATTTAAAAGAGTTAGATAAAATTGGTGTGGACGCTATCATTGTAAGTGATCCAGCTATTATAAAACTCGCTAAAGAAAACACTAATTTACATGTTCATTTATCTACACAGCAATCCACTCTGAATAAAGAAGCTGTAGAGTTTTGGAAAAATTGTGGTGTTGAGCGAATAGTCCTTGCTCGTGAATCTTCAAGAGAAGATATTATTGATATAAAGAAAAATATTGATATTGAGATAGAATGTTTTATTCATGGTGCTATGTGTGCTTCTTATAGTGGTAGATGTGTTCTTTCTAACTTCTTAACAGCTAGAGATTCCAACCGCGGTGGTTGTGCTCAAATATGCCGTTGGGATTTTGATTTAGAAAATAAAAATGGAATAAAATTAGCCGGTGAAAAACCATTTACATTTTGTACTAAGGATTTATCACTTGCAGAATATATTCCAGATATGATAAATATCGGTGTTGATTCATTTAAAATTGAAGGTAGAATGCGTTCTGTTTACTATATTGCCACTATTGTCGATACTTATCGTAAGATTATTGATTCTTATTGTAACGATCCTGATAATTATGAATATAATAAAGATTATGAAAGGGTTCTTAGAAATTGCGCTAATAGGGATTCTTTAGCACAATTCTATAACAATAAAAATGATAAAGACTGTCAATATTACAATGGTAGAGAAGAAGTATCTAATCAAGATTTTTTAGGTATTGTTCTTGATTATGATAAAAAAACTTCTTACGCAACTATTGAACAAAGAAATTACTTTAAAATAGGTGATATGGTCGAGTTTTTTGGCCCAAACATTGAAACAATAACTTTTAAAATAGATAACATTTTAGATGAAAAGGATGAACCAATTGACATAGTTAGACATCCTAAACAAATTGTAAAAATTAAAATACCATTTACTTTATATAAAAATGACATGATGCGTATGAAACACTAATTTTTTGTTGACAAATAATAAAAAGTGTAGTATCATTTTATAGTCTTTAAAAATTATAAGAGGTGAATTTTATGACAAATGCAAAAGAAGTATATTTAACTAGTGAAGGTTTACAAGATTTAAAACAAGAACTAGAAAATTTAAAATTAGTAAAACGCCCTGAAGTTATTCAGGCTTTAAAAGAAGCAAGAGCATTAGGAGATTTAAGTGAAAATGCTGAATACGATGCTGCCCGTCATGAACAAGCAGTAGTAGAGTCACGTATTGTTGAATTAGAGCAGATGATAGAAAATGCTGTTGTAATTGAAAATATTAAAACTGACTGTGTTGGCATTGGTACTAAAGTAAAAATAGAGTATATTGATGATGATGAAACTGAAGAATACTCTATTGTTGGTAGTAAAGAAGCTGATCCATTTGAAAATAGAATTTCTAATGAATCACCAATTGCTCAAGCTATTATGGGACTTAAAGTTGGAGATATCGCAACTGTAGCAAGCCCTAATGGTCAATACAATGTTAAAATATTAGAAATTTGCTAAAAAGTACAATTTAGTTTGTGCTTTTTTTCTTTTTTTGTTATAATAAGCGCAACTGAGGTGGATAGTTATGGATAGCGAGATGAAAGATACAATAGCGTTAATGTCGATTGGCCCTTCAATGACTGATGAGGAAGTAAGATTTTATATTAGCGAAATTTTTAGGGGTTATAACAAGAGAAAAAAAGAAGCAACTTTATATACTAAAGATGATTTAATTCCACAAATTCTTATTTGTGCATATTTTACCTATGTAAAAAAATTAAGCGATAAAGAATTATTTAATAATTTTAAAAGAAAATATATTTATAATGAAAATCAATTAGAAGAAGTTCATGAACCTAAGGAGAAACAAGGACTATCTTGTGTATATGATTATTTACAAGGCTTAGATGATTTTTCTAATATTAATGTATATGATATATTTAAAATTCATAAGTTTTTATATTCTTTAGTTGATTGTACGGAATTTGGTGGTTCCCTAAGAACTAGCCCAGCACATATTTCTGGTGCACCAATTAATTTAACAGCGCCTGAAGATATTACCAAAGAATTACAAAACTTATTTATATATTCAAAAGAATTGACACAAAGAGGAATACAGTTATCGTATAATGGAAATTCGTATGAATTACTAAAATACGTAGATGATTGCATTAAATTAAAGTGTCAATTAGTAAAAATTCATCCTTTTGCAGATGGCAATGGTAGATCTGCACGGGCTCTACTAAATTTATATTTTAAGATTGTTGGATTACCTCCAGTTTATGTTACAAAAAAAGAGAAGAAAGAGTATCAAACTGCAATGGCTAAAGCAATTTGTGATGCTGAATATAATCCAGATTTTACATCTATTAATAGATTTTATTATTATAAAATTTGTGACTCTATAATAGAATTAGATATTTCTAAGAAAATTCAAAATAAAAGGATAAAATAAATTATATTATTAGCACTTAATATTGACGAGTGCTAATTTTTGTGTTATAATGTTAATGTTGGTAAAAAATCAACATAATATTAAAAAGGAGGGGTTACTATGAATGGACAAAATCCTTATGAAGAAAACTTACAAAATGTTTTAGAAAAATATGGACGTGATATTGTCGAAAGTGTTAAAAATGGCAAAGTTGACCCAATTATAGGACGTGATGAAGAAGTTCGCAATATTACCCGTATACTTTCTAGAAAAACTAAAAATAATCCAGTTTTGATTGGTGAACCCGGTGTAGGTAAAACCGCCATTGTTGAAGGGCTTGCTCAACGTATAGTTAGAGGCGATGTCCCAGACAACTTAAAAGATAAGCATATTTGGGAACTTGATTTAGGTGCTTTAGTTGCGGGTGCTAAATACCGTGGTGAATTTGAGGAAAGACTAAAAGCAGTATTAAAAGAAGTTAAAGATTCTGATGGTAAAATAATAATGTTTATTGATGAAATTCATATGATAGTTGGTGCTGGTGCTATTGAAGGTGCTATGGATGCTGGTAATATGTTAAAACCAATGCTTGCTCGTGGTGAAATTCATGTAATTGGTGCAACTACATTAAATGAGTATCGTAAATATATTGAAAAAGATGGTGCCTTAGAGCGTAGATTTCAAAAGGTACTAGTAAAAGAACCAACAGTAATGGATACTATTACAATTCTTCGTGGTTTAAAATCAAGATTTGAAGTATATCATGGTGTAAACATTAAAGATAATGCTTTAGTTGCGGCTGCTACTTTAGCAGATAGATATATAACAGATAGATTTTTACCAGATAAGGCTATAGACTTAGTTGATGAAGCTTGTGCCACAATAAAGGTACAAATGAATTCAGTCCCAGCTGATTTGGATGCTTTAACTAGAAAAATAATGCGTTTACAAATAGAATTAGAAGCTATAAAAAAAGATACTGATGAAATATCTAAAAAACGTGTTGAAGAATTAAAAACACAAATAGCGGATTTAAAAGTTAAAGAGTCTGGTTATAAACAAAAATGGGAAGAAGAAAAGAAAATTAATGATTTAATAAATCAAAAGAAAGATGAAATTGAAAAATGCAAAGTTCGTCTAGAAAATGCTGAAAATAATTATGATTTAGAAACAGCCGCTAAATTACGTCATGGAACTATTCCAAGTCTTGAAAAAGATTTAGAGAATCTTAAGAAAAAAGATGAATCAAAAATACTTAGTGATACTGTAGATGAAGAATCAATCGCAAGTATTATATCTAGATGGACTAATATTCCAATAAGTAAATTAGTTGGTGGTGAACGTGAAAAATTAATTCATCTTGAAGAAAATATGAAAAAAAGAGTTAAGGGTCAAGATGAAGCCTTAAAACTTGTTAGTGAAGCAATTATTCGTGCTCGTGCTGGCATTAAAGATCCTAATCGTCCAATTGGTTCATTTATATTCTTAGGTCCAACCGGAGTTGGTAAGACAGAAGTTGCGAAAACCTTAGCTAAAGAGTTATTTGATGATGAAAGACATATGGTTCGTATTGATATGAGTGAGTATATGGAAAGCTTTTCTGTTTCAAGATTAGTTGGTGCGCCTCCAGGATATGTAGGATATGATGAAGGTGGTCAATTAACAGAAGCAGTAAGAAGAAACCCTTATAGTATAGTTTTATTTGATGAAATTGAAAAAGCTCATAAAGATGTATTTAATATATTATTACAAATCCTGGATGATGGACGTATTACTGATTCCCAAGGTCGAACAGTTGACTTTAAAAATACAATTATTATTATGACATCTAACTTAGGTAGTGAGTACATACTAGAGAATAAAGAAAACGCTAATGAGTTAGTAATGGATGAATTAAGACATACATTTAAACCAGAATTTATAAATCGTATTGATGAAATAATTATATTTAAATCACTTAATAAAGATGTTGTATATGATATTTTAAATAAAATTATTAATGAAGTTCAAGAACGTCTTAGTGATAAAAAAATAAAAATTACTTTAACAGATACTGCTAAAAAATATATAATTGATCATTCTTATGATGAAAGATATGGTGCTAGACCAATCAAAAGATATGTATCTAGAAACGTTGAAACAATGTTAGCTAACGCTATTATAACTGATAAAATAAAATTTAATAGTGAAGTTATCATTGATGTAGAAAATGATCAATTAGTGTTAAAATAAAATTAAGGTAGACTTTAGATAGTCTATCTTTTTGTTAATAAATGAAATTTATTACAGTGTAGTAAAATATCAAAGAGGTGATTAAATGCACTTTTTTCTTTTACTCATAAAATGCTTTTTATAGTAATAAAATTGATTAGGTGGTGTTATGAAAATCATAAATAATTTTCGTAGCTTTTTACTTGAAGATAATTTTGAAATACACATATACAAAAATAAAATAGATATTTTAAATTATACATCAATGGGACATTTTGATTCTAATAAAATAATTGTTTATTCTGATTCTGGATATATCACTATAAAAGGAAAAGACCTAGTTGTTACAAAACTTTTAAAAGATGAAGTATTAATTACAGGGCTGATAGACGGAATAGAATTGAGGTAATCTATGAAAAATAAATTATCATATTTTTTAGAAAGTAAAATTAGAATAAAAGTTGCTGGAAAGAATGCTTATAAGTTTATTCAAAAATTAGCAAATACCAAAATAGAGTTATTAAATATTAAACAAGTTAAAAGAGATACGGTTTATGTTTGGATATATAAAAAAGATTATCCTAATGTTTATAGATTAACTACTATATATAATATTGAGATAGTAGATTCTTCTGGCTGGATTAAAATAAAAAAGAGTATTAATGTTAATACTTATTTTATATTGTCTTTAGTAGTAGGTTTAGTAGCCTTAATAATTCTTACTAATTTAATATTTAGTGTTGAAGTAATACATAATAATAAGGAAACTAGAGATTTTATCATTAGAGAATTAAAAAATTATGATATCGATAAATATCATTTTAAAAAAAATTATCAAGAATTAAATAATATTAAAAAAGATATTATTTTAAAATATAAAGATAAGATTGAATGGTTAGAAATAGAAACTGTCGGTGTAAAATATGTAGTTAGAATTCAATTACGTGAACATGCAGAAATAAAAGATAAACCCAATAATCGTGATGTAATAGCAAAAAAAGACGCAACTATAAAAAAAATTACAGCGTATAATGGTCAAGTAATAAAAACTGTTAATTCCTATGTAAAAAAAGGTGATACTATTATAAGCGGCACCATTACTTTAAATGATAATATTAAAGGTTATACACCAGCAGATGGCAAAATATATGGTGAAGTATGGTATAATATAACAGTAGAGTATCCATTTACTTATTATGAAGAAAAATATACTGGTAAAAAGAAAAATTCTTTAGTATTAAATATTTTAAATTGGAATTTATCTATTCCTAAAAATAAAAATTATAAACTTGATAAAGAAATGGTACTTATAAATAATAGAGTTATTCCATTAAAATTATCTTATCAAAGACAAAGAGAAATTGAAATAATTGACCAAGTTTTAACGGAAGAAGAAGCAATAGAAAACGCTATTAACTTAGCAAAAGAGAAAATGCAAGCGGAACTTACTAATGGGGAATATATAATTTCACAAAAAAATTTGAAAATTAATATAAAGGATAGTAATATAGTATTAGATAGTTTTTTTGTAGTATATGAAGACATTACTGATTATAGAGAAATAGTAGAAGAAAAAGAAAAAACAAAGGTAGAATGATCATGTTTAGATTAATTATGTTAGGAATATTAAATAATGTTTGGAAAATACTAATTATTAGTGTATTAATATTTATTCTATTTAGAATAGTATATTTTAAAGTTACTAAAAAAAAGCTTGTATTTTATAAAGAAGTATTACTTATTTTATTTCTAATATATTTAATATGTTTGTTTTATGTAGTCACATTTGAAGATGTAGAGTGGTCTACTTCCAATTATATTCCTTTTAAAGAAATAACTAGATATAGATTTGGCTCTAAATTATTTATAAAAAATGTTATAGGCAATATTATTATGTTTGCACCTTTTGGTTTCTTTATTAGATATTTCTTTAATATTAAAGATAAAAAAATTATGTTCTTAATTATAACACTTACATCAACAGGAATAGAATTACTTCAAAGTGATATAGGTCGAGTTTTTGATATTGATGATATTATATTAAATGTAATTGGTGGTATGATAGGATTTTTAATATGTGATTTATTTAAAGATATTAAAGTTAATTTACCTAGTTTATTGAAAAAGAATATTATTTATAATATAATAGTCATTGTATTATTGGTACTATTTATATTTTATTTAACAAATGTTATAGAAGTGGGGATTTTATGAATAATATAGGTATATATAATGAAACAGATACAGTATTAGAAGAATTAGATGGTTTAAAAAAATTATTAGAATTTGCTTTGAAATATCAAAATCTTACTAATGTAGATTTTAATGTAATCCTAGTATCAGAAGATAAAATACATGAAATAAATAAGGAGTATCGTGGTATAGATAGACCAACTGATGTTATTAGTTTTGCCTTAGAAGATAATAAAGATATCGAATATGATAATTATCGCTTACTTGGAGACATTTATATTTGTGATAAAAAGGTTTTTGACCAAGCCAAAGAGTATGGACACAGTGTTAAAAGAGAGTTATCTTTTTTAGCGGTTCATGGATTATTACATTTATTAGGATATGACCATATGAAACCAGAAGATGAAAAAGTCATGTTTGGTTTACAAGAAGAAATTTTAGATAAATATGGAATCAAAAGATAGAAACAATTTGATTTTGATTTAAAATTAAAAATAAGTTATTTAATTTAAATCTAACCGGAAAAGAAAATATTTATTATAATCTAAATATTATAATATTAATGTCATCGTTTTGGTATTATAACGACAGGTAATTTTTTTAAAGTGTTTTAATTAAAGGTTATGAAATTAATAAAGATATGTTTAGTTACATATCTTTTTTGCCATGTATATTAAGAAAGAGAGGAATGAAAAATAAATTTTAATTATTCAATATTTAGAAGTCAGCCAATTATGACTATAAATGATTTGGCTGGAATAGGTACCCATAATAAGAGAGAAAAGCTTTTCTTTAAATCTAATCCAGATATAAAAAAAGAATGAAGATTGAAAGAGAAGATGTAAAAATTTAGACTGATACTTGTATAGATTTTGTCTATAATGATTTAGATTATACAAAAAATCAAATATTACATGCAACAGTACATTTAAATGAGGAAATTCCACTTATTCATTGTGTGTTAATTCCAATTCTAGAAAAGCTAGATAATAGGAGTAATATTGAAAGGTGTACTATTTCACAAAACAATATATTAAAGACAATTAAAACGTTTTTCAGGCAGATACTATATTTGGTAATGAAAAATCAAAAGAAGCAACTACTAGCTAAATAATTGCACATTTGATAATAAAAACTTTACTAGAGAAGATGTAGTTAATATATCAATAGATACTGTAAAGGAAGATGAACTATTTGATTATGTTGGAGTTAAAAAAGAGTATGTTAGAATAAATCATTCGGAATTGGATTATGAAAATAAAGAAAACGATAAAAATGATTTTGGAATATCAATGTATATGGAATGTTAAAACGATCAACATTTGTGGAAAAATCTGGGAAAATATATTGACAAACATTAAAACTATGCTAAAATAAAATTTAATTAATTTGAGGAGGAGACTACATGAAAAAAAGGTTCTATAATGCAATTATTGAATTTAATAAAAAAATTAGTGCTAGGAATGAGTATCATACTAACATTATTTATTCATGTTTTTTTCTAAATTTAATTAGTAATAAGATAATAACGGTGTCCGAAATTACATTATAATATAGTGTTTTTGGCACCGTTATTTTATTTATAGGAGGTGTTTGAATGGGTAACAATATTATATTACAAGATTTATTGAATAAATTAAGAGAATATAATCCAGAAGAAGTAGAAATTGTCAAAAAAGCTTATGAATATGCTGGCACATTACATCAAGGTCAGATGAGACAGAGCGGTGAGCCTTATATAAGTCATCCATTAAATGTTGCCTATATTTTAGCTGATATGCATGCTGATAGAGACACAATATGTGCTGGTCTTTTACATGATACATTAGAAGATACTAACATTACAAAAGAAGATATTGCTCATGACTTTAATCAAAATGTTGCTAATTTAGTTGATGGTGTAACGAAATTATCGAAGATGAATTTTTCATCTAAACAAGATCAAAATTATGCTAATACTAGAAAAATAATAACAGGTATAACAGAAGATGTAAGAATAATAATTATTAAACTTGCTGATAGACTTCATAATATGAGAACATTACAATTTAAATCGGAATTTAAACAAAAAGAAAATTCACTTGAAACTATAGAAATATTTGTTCCACTTGCTTATTATATTGGAGCTTATAGAATAAAATCAGAGTTAGAGGATTTATCATTACAATATCTTAAACCCGATATGTATAAAAAAATAGAAGAACGAAAATTAAGATTAGAAGAATCAAGTAATGATTGCTTAAAAGAAATGTTATATAAGATAGAAACATTATTAAATGATAAAAATATATCAAATGAAATAAAGATAAGAACAAAGAATATTTATGGCATATATAGAAGATTAAGTGAAGGTCATAAGTTATCTGATATACATGATTTGTTATCACTTAAAATAATGGTAGATGAATTGGCAAATTGTTATTATACATTGGGAATGATTCATCAGGAATATCATCCAATAAATGATAAGTTTAAAGATTATATTTGTAACCCAAAAACGAATATGTATCAAAGTTTACATACAACAGTTTTTGGACCAGATGATAGATTAGTACAAACTCAAATAAGAACTTTTGATATGGATAAAGTGGCATCCTTTGGCTTAACTGCATATTGGGATGAACAAAAAGGAAAAGCAAGAGATGTAATGCAAAATGATTTAAAACAAAAATTCCAATTTTTCAAATCATTAACAGAAATTAATTCCATGTTTGGCGATAATCAACAATTTGTAAATCAAGTAAAGACCGAGTTGTTTTCGGACAAAGTTTATGTTTATACCACAAAGGGTGATATAATAGAATTGCCAAAAGGGGCTACACCAATAGATTTTGCATATAAAATACATACTGATATAGGAAATACAATGGTAGGAGTATTTGTAAATGATGAGTTTGTACCAATAGATTATGCATTAAGAAACAAAGATAGAGTTAGAATTGTCACTGATGAATTATCTTATGGGCCAAGAGAAGATTGGATAGATAAAGCTCAAACAAGTTTAGCAAAAAGAAAAATAAAGGAATTCAATAAAAAATAGTACCACTGAATTATGAGTTTATAGGGAACTCATTGTAAAAAAACTATTAAACAAAGAAGGAGGTGATTAACTATTATGAGAAAATTAATGAGAAAATTTAATAAAAAATATGATATGTTATGTACTGCATAGTTATCATGTAAATTTATAGTCATAGTATTACTATGGCTTTATAGGGAGGTTTAATAAATGGAAAATATAAAGAGTAAAATAATACCGGAAAGTTTAAAAAGTAATATTGATGAAGTTATGGAGAGACAATTATTTAATGCTAACAGATATTACGCGGAGTCCAATCCAGAGATAAGTAATTTGATGGAAAAAGAATTATATCAAAGTCCAATGGAATTTTTACATAGATTAAAAACAAGATGGAACTGGCATAATACTTATTATGAATTATTATTAGAACCTGCTTTTGATAAAATTATTCGTGAGAATTTTACTGAATTATCACCAGCAGAATTGGATGATATTATAAATATTTATTCAACTTCTTGTTTAGTCGACGAAGCGACACTTGTAATGTCAGGCTCAATTAAAAAGTATTTGGATTACAATTGTAAAAATATTGGGGTTATTGATGAAAATATTTCGACAGAAAATTTAAATATAATGTTAATTACCCCGCCAATTGAAACTTTCTTTGCTCAATATCAAATTGACCATTTATATTACATATATTTGCTTAAAACAAATGATACTGATACTCAAAAGTTTAAGAATTATCTATTAAAAAAATATCATGCTAATGATGAAAAAATATTTGCTTCTAGATTTCAAAAGAAATTTAAGAATAATTTATCAATGACTGAGAGAGAACTTTTAGAAGATATTAAACATTACAGAATACCTGAATATTACAAAACTCAACATTTTTACTTTACTCTTGAACATCCAGATAGAAAAGCAATTAGGGACATTATTATTTATGATAATTTAGACGAAAAATTAATTGCTTCTAATTTAATTGGAATTTCTGGATTCTTATTTAGAAGAAAGATTTTAGAATATCTTAATAATAGTGGAATTTTAAAAAATAATGGTTACATATATGAATTTAATAATGATATAATCATAAGTTCATTAGAAAGATTAAAAGAAGAAAGGAAAAATAATATGGATAAAGATGTAAGGCCATATAAACAAAGAGGAGATACTTGTGCTATTGTTTGTATGATGATGGTATTGGAATACTATAAAGTTATTCCAAAGGCGAATTGGTATGACGAAAGAAGATTATATAGGCTATATGGTTCAAAATATATGGATGGGACGCCATTTTCAGCTTTAGCATTTTATATGTCAAAAAATGGTTTAGAAACTACAATTTGTCATGAAAGTCAAGAATTATTTAAGAATGATCAAGGGGTTATTAATCAGGATGATTTTAAATTTGCAATGGACGAATACAAAGAATATTTAAAATATGCAGAAAATAATGGTACAAAAATTGTAAATGGCATGGATATAACTGTTGATGTTTTAAAACAAAAATTACAAAATGGGGATTTAGTTATACTGGCTGGTGAGCTTCTAGGTGCGTATCATGCAATTTTACTTACAGGTTATGATCAAGACGGTTTCAAAGTATGTGATCCACTATATAAGACAAAACAAAAAAGAACATTTGATGAAATAGAAAAATTTATGAATACAAGTATAGGCAAATGGTTTATAAGCGTTAATGATAAGACAAAAGAGAAAGAAAATTTAATTAACAATTTAGAAAAATTCAGTGATGAAGCTCAAATATTAATGACTAAACAAGAAAACAGGAGCCTTAAGCATGTTAAAAAATAATTATTTATTTTATAGTGATTACTTAAAAAAAAGAAATTTAAAAGATAAGTCAATATTGATTGCCAAAACTAAATATTCATATTTAATTGGTCCGTTAATAAATTCAAAGTTTGATGAAGATTCATTTTATAAAAGAATTAAATCTGATAGTATATATACCCTTAACATATATAAAAAAATGTTTAGAAAAAAATGTAATAATTTGATTGAAAAATATATGAATGATTTGAAGAATAATCAAGTAATTGAAATATATAAAAACGGAGAAATAGTTAAACATTCAATATTAAAAGTTCCGGGTGAAAATTATGGAAAAGAATAAGCTAATTTTAAATAAAAAAGAAATTATAAGTATTTTAGGAAAAGAGTATGAAGGATTAGCAGATATATTTAGTGATAAATTTGGAATAGTAAATGCTATGTTAGAACGACATGAGCTCGATAAGTATAATCTTTTCATGTATCAATGTTTAAGTGCAAATACTGTTGATTTATTTGGTTTAAGTAGAGAAGTTTCTAGTGGTGGTTTAGGTGTAAATGAAAATAAAAAAATTGCCATGACTAGCTGTTTAGCAGAAGCATTAGAACGTTATTGTATGTCTTATATTCCAAAAAAAGAAATTATAAAGAGCACGAAAATAAATTTAAGAAAAGAAAATACTTTTGATAACTTTTTTACATATAGTGAAGAACAATACGATAAATTAGATTTGTTTTTAAATCCAACTAAAGAAAAAATAGAGTGGGCAAAAATTTATAATATTGATAGTAGAAAAAAATTTAAATACTGGCCTGCTAGTTTGATATATTTACCATATGATTTAAATAAAACAGTGGCAGAAACAACTTCAACAGGTATGGCCGCTGGATTTACATTAGATGAATGCATACAAAGTGGATTGTTAGAATTGATAGAGAGAGATGCATTGATGGTTAATTTTATGCAACGCCTGAATCCACCTGAAATTAATTTGGAAACTTTAGATGGTGAAAATTTAAAATTGATAAAGAAAATACAAAAAGAATATGATATAAAAATTTACAAATTGTATTCTGATATTAAAGTTCCTATTTATTTATCTATTATTTATAAAGAGGAAAAGAAGCATATACATTATGGTATAGGTGCATGTGCTAGTATAAATTCTGATTATGCCATTAATAAATCATTAAAAGAATGTTTATTCACTTATTTCTATTCTTTAAATATAATGGATGCTCGACAAGGTGATCCTAAAAAAATAAAAACGTTATATGAACACTTTTTATATTATCAAGGAGATAATTTTAAAAAATTATTATTTAATAGTAAAGTAATTAATTATAAAAAAGAAGTTGTATCATTTAATGACTTATTAAAAAGTTTAAAATCCCAAAATATAGACGTATATTATAAAGAATTAACTACTGATGACATTAAGAAAACGGGTATTAAGGTTGTTAAGGTTATTGCTCCAAGTTTAATTGATTTAAATAAAAGTCATATATACCCAAGACTAGGAGCAGAACGATTTTTCCTTGTACCAGAGAAATTAAAATTAAAACATAATAAAGAGTTAACCGAGATGCCTCATCCGTTTCCATAGGGGGGATAATTATGAGTGAAAGAGATAAATTAGATATTTTATTGTACAATACATATATCAATATGAGTGATGAAAATCGTTGTACAGATAGATTAGAATTAATTGCGGAACATTACAAAGTAAATGCTGATTATTTACATAACAGATATTTATGGTTGGTGAATATGGGAATTGATCCTAATTACTATCATTTGGATGAAAATCATGCATTGATATATAGGATATTTGACGAATATAACAAAATGCTTAATGAGAACAATATTGAGTATTATTATACTAGTGGAATCCTTGCATATTTGTTGGTTGATAGAGACTTAGAGAGATATCATCATGATTTAGATATTTTTATAAATATGGAACATTTGGAAAAATTGGAACGAATTTGTGATGATTATAATTTTTTGTTTGAACGAAAAATAGGTGAACGCGGTGATGGAACAAAAAGAGTAATGTTAAAAATGTACTATAAAGATATTATTGATATTCCGATAACTGTTTTTATGTATGTGAAAGAAAAAGATGGATCCATTACTCAAAAAGATTATTTTATTGATGAAAATAATAGAAAATTAGTTGAATATATTCATAATTCTCCATTAATTAGTAAATTAAGTTTCTCTGAATTTCCTAAAAATCATAATGGTATTCAATACTATTCCATAACGCCAGAAGCACTATTTTTATGTAAAACCGAAAATAGGCCAAAAGATATTTATGATTGTACTGTTTTTAGTAATATTGTAGATAAAAATAAGCTTGAAGAATTAAGTAAAGCATTTAAATATAATTTACCTAATAATATTGTTGAAGCAAACAATGATGAATTTTCAAATTATATTTTTAAAAATAGTGGACCAGAAAAAGCAAAAATTAGTAAGAGGGTATTGATAAAACATGATTGATTATAGTTTATATTTATGCACGAATAGTGAAATAAATATTGATTATCCACTTGAATATTGTGTAGAGCAAGCAATTTTAGGTGGTGTTACAATAGTCCAAATTAGAGAAAAAGAAAAAGAATATATTGAGTTCTTTCAAATTGCATCTAGAATAAAAAAAGTAACTGATAAATATAATATACCATTAATTATAAATGATAATCTTGAGGTTGCAAAACATATCAAAGCTGATGGAATACATATTGGACAAAACGATATATCTTGCTTGGAAGCAAGAAAAATTTTAGGCCCTGAAAAAATAATAGGTGTAACTGTAACAAATCTTAATGAAGCAAAAAAGGCAATTGAAGCTGGTGCATCATATTTGGGAGTTGGTGCTATTTATAAATCAACAACTAAAAAGGACGCACCGGTAGTAGGGGTTGATGAGTTAAGAAAAATAGCAAATTATTCTTCAATACCTGTGATAGTAATAGGTGGTATTAATAAAAATACTATTCCTATGTTAGAAAATATTAAAATAGATGGTTATGCTATGATTAGACCAATTTTAGCACAGAAAAATATTATTGTTTCTACTGAAAAATTAAAAAAATTAATATATAATAATAAAAATCGTTAGACGTTTATGAACTAGTCAAGTAAAAGTAGACATAATAAAAAAGTTAGAACCCTGATTCAATTTTATATTGAATTGGGGTTTTATAATTTAGCGCATATGAAGGTCTTTCGTTATTATAATAGTAAATATATTCTTTTATTAATTTTGAAACATCAGTACAGTTTTTAATATTAAAATCTATAAACAATTTTTTTAATCCAACCATTTAAAGATTCATTTATTGGATTATCTGTTGGAGTTTCAGCTCGACTAATTGACCTTTCTATATTATAATTTTCTAAAAGCTTATTATAAGCTTTGGCAGAATACACTGAGCCTTGATCCGTTGCAAAATAATCAAATCTTCAATTTGTTCTTTTTTTATGCGCTTCAACACTTGATTAAGGCCATTATAATAAGTTTTTACATCCCTCTTTTTACTGCTTAAACCATAACCAACTATTTCTTTGTTCCAGGTATCAAAATATAACGTTAATTCATAATACAATTTTCCAGTCCAAAAAGCAGTCATATCCGAAATAATTACCTCAGATGGTTTTGATAAATATTTCCAACCGTTCCAAATTAAATTATTAAATGTGCATTTCTCTTCTCCTATTTTTTCCATTGATAATGTTTTCCTGTTAATCTTATTTCTTCATTGTAAATGTCATAAAAGTTGTTAGATTATATTTATCAAGGTGGAGAATCGAAGAACATTTCAGAGGAAAAAACAAGAATATGATTTTGAAAACATGAGAGTAAGAATATTAGAAAGTATGAATAATTTAAGTATGATATTAACAGTACATTTAGGATATATAGCAATACTGGCTGATAACATAAATAATAAGTTGTTGACACTAAAAATAATATATTCAGGTAAATCATTAAAGGATAAAGCCATAGTGTGGTTAAGTCAGATAGCCAGAGGAATAAAAGAAATATTAAAATATGTCCATAACGGAATAAAAGAAAGAATGAACATAGAAACAATGAGTAAAGTAAAACAATTGAAATTAAAACTTTATTTAAAAAAATAATTAAATAATAAAAAAAGAACATTAACCGATGTTCTGCGTTAGCATGAAATAATTTATAAAATTATATCAAAATAAGACAATATGCCTTTAATTGTTTTACATAATTGTATAGTACATATGAAAATTTCTTGTAAAAAACTGAAACTTAAAATTATAAGTATCTTGATTTTTTTTATAAAGATAGCAAAGTGTTTATTAAAGGTTATTTAAATTTTTATAAAACAGATAATAAAATACAAAACTTTATAACGGTTATAAGCATCTTAAATAAACTAGAAGCTATTACAAGGGTAGAAGATATCCACACATCTGATATGATTTAGATAATGTTATGGTATGGAATGGAAAAAGATTTGAATCAAAAATACCTACTGAAAAAGGACATTTAAAGATGACAGAATTATTAGAAGAATTTAAATAGTATTGAATGAAAGGAATGAGATTATTATGAAAAGTTATTATTAAAAATATTAAGAAAGGGGGAATTTAGACTATTGGTGATACAAAACAATTAACTGAATTAGAAATAAATAATATATTAGATGAAACAATTAATTTATCCATCGTAAAAAAATTATTAGATTTAAAACTAATTACTGAAAAACAATTTTATATTTTAAAAGAAAAAATCAGTAAATTCTATTAAAAGACTACAGATTTAGTGAAAAATAAGGTATAATTATATACGAGGACATACATAAAATAAAATGTCAAATGAAATAAAGAAAGTGAGGTAAAATGCCAAAGGTAGTGATTATTAAAGCAAATAATCGCATAGCTAAAAAAATCAATATCTCAAAATATTAAAATGCGTTTAAAATCAAAGATGAATCGTGGTTAATTCATGGGTTATTCTGAATGTTATGGTTATAATTAGAATAAATGCCAAGAAATATTAAGCAAAAGAAGAAATGAAATGTCAGAGAAAGAACATTATGCTAAACGTTACTGCTATAGATATACATTTAGTTTTAAAATTGAATGTAGTACGTTTGTCTCAAATTATGTTCATAGAATAAGTGGTAATCAAAATAAAACACAACATTTCTGTTGGTCTTGTTACAATAAAGTTTTTTAAAGGAAAAATGTTTTGAATTATTAACAATTAGAGAAGATATATTAGATAATATTGGAAGTGATAAATTAGCCGCTAATTTATTTAGAATTTCTCAAACTGAGCAAAAATTAATAAATGATAATGTTAAAACAGAAAAAGTTGCAAATCAAACACATTACATTATAGGAAAAAACATTAGAGAAGTTATAAAAAAGAATGGTGGTACGTTACCTGAATCTTTTCCAACACCCAAGAAAAGTTTGAAACAAATAGAAAAAGAAAATCGTCACAAATTAATAAGTAATAAATAATTTACTAAAAATATAGAAAGGAAAAATCAATTTATTGAATTAATAATTTTTAGAATTGATGGTATATAATTATGGTAGAAAAATTAAAAAAATTACTAGAAAGTTCATATTGTCCTTATTCAAAATTTGCTGTTAGCGCTATAGTAGTAATGCGTGATGGTAAAGAATTTGGTGGAGTTAATGTAGAAAATGCCTCTTTTGGCGCTACAATTTGTGCTGAGAGAAATGCTATTACTAGTGCTATTACAGCAGGATATCAAAAAGGAGATTTTAAGGAAATTAATATAATGGTTAGTTCTGGAAGTATCAGTACTTGTTGTTTCCTTTGTCGCCAAGTTATAACAGAATTTTTTGAAAAAAGTGCTACAGTGAACTGCTATAGTAAAAGTGGTAAAGTAAAGAAATTTACTGTAGGTGATATGTGTCCTTATCCATTTGATGGGAGCGATTTAGAGTGAAAAGTGGTTTTGTAAGTTTTGTTGGTCGTCCTAATGTGGGAAAATCAACACTTTTAAATACTATTATTGGTAAAAAAGTTGCCATTGCTACTAATAAACCACAAACTACAAGAAACCTAATTCAAGGAATTTATAATGATCCTGATTCCCAAATTGTATTTGTGGATACTCCGGGTATTCATAAACCTAATAATAAATTAGGTTCTGTTTTAAATAGACAAGCCTATTATACATTTGATGAAGTTGATGTAGTAGTTCTTTTAGTAGATGGTAGTGAACAACTTGGTACGGGTGATAAATTTGTTATTGAAAGACTAAAAGAAGTTAAACAACCAGTAATTTTGGTTATTAATAAAATTGATAAATTATCTAAGGAACAAATTTATTTAAAAATTAAAGAATATAGTGAACTATATGACTTTAAAGAAATTATTCCATTATCCGCAATGAAAAATAGTAATGTAAAAGAATTAATTAAAGTATTAAAAGAGTATTTACCAGTTGGTGAGCAAATGTTTGATGAAGAATTATATACTAATAGTTCAGAACGTTTTATGGTATCAGAAATGATTCGTGAAAAAGTATTTAATTTAACAGAACAAGAAGTACCACATTCTTTAACTTGTGTAGTTGAAGAAATGAAATTTAATAGAAATTCTGTATCAATAATTGCGTCTATTATAGTAGACCGTGATTCACTAAAAAAAATAATTATTGGTGCTAGAGGTAGTAAAATAAAACAAATAGGTATTGAGGCAAGAAAAGATATTGAAAATCTTTTAGGCAAAAAAGTTTTTTTGGAACTTTATGTTCGTACTATTGAAAAATGGCGTGATAAAGAAAAATATTTAATGGAATTTGGTTACTACGATTTTGAACAATAAGTTAAAAAATATTGTATAAAATAAATTAATTATTCCCATTATAAATTAGGTGATAATATGAAAGATTTATTGTGGGATTTATTTAAAAATACAGGTAAAATAGAATATTATTTAAAGTATAAAGAGATAGAAAATAAGCATAAGAATTAAAGAGGTACGTATGTTAGAAAAAATAGAAGGAATTGTTGTTAGTGAAACATCTTATGGTGAGTCTAGCAAAATAATAAATATTTTAACTCTAGATTATGGCATTGTTGGTATTATGGCTAAGGGTGCTAAAAAGGTAAAGAGTGAATTTCGAACACTTACTTCTAAACTAACATATGCTTATTTTCATGTTTATTATAAAAAAGATAAATTATCTACTTTGGTTGCTATTGATAAAATTGATACATTTAAAAATATTACTAAAGATATAACATTAATTAGTTATGCTACATTTTTATTAGATTTATCAGAGCAGGTAATGCGTCATAGTGGTAGTAATGAAGTATTTAAAATACTAATTTCGGCTTTAAAAAAAATTAATGATAAGTATGACCCCTTAGTTATAACTAATATTGTTGAACTAAAGTATTTAAAACTACTGGGTGTAATGCCAGTACTAGAACATTGTGCTGGTTGTGGTAGTACTAATAATATAATTACATTATCTAATATTAAAGGTGGTTATATTTGTAGTAATTGTCATACTAGTGAACGTTTAGTAACGAGTGATACACTAAAATTTATTCGTGGATTTTATTATATAGATATAGATAAAATATCTAAACTAGAAATTGATAGTAAAATTAAAAATGAAATAAATACATTTTTAGATGATTATTACGATACTTATACAGGTATATATTTAAAGAGTAAAGATTTTTTAAAGAATTTAAATAAATTATAAATATTAATATTGTAAAATACAAAAAAACTATTGACGAAATAGGAAAATTTGATTAAAATATTAGTTAATAAATCAATGCGATGACGGGTGTGGAAAACCAAGAGCAATATATTTAAGAGAGATTCTTCTAGAATAAGTAAGGTGGAACCGCTCCTTTGGGAGTCCTTACATGTTCTAGGAGTTTTTTTATTAAATAGTATTTGATTAAAAGGAGGAAATATATGGAAAGTTTAACAATGGAAAAATTAGTTAATTTATGTAAACAATATGGTTTCATATTTAGTGGCAGTGAAATTTATGGTGGTCTTGCTAATACGTGGGATTACGGTCCTTTAGGAGCAGAACTTAAGAATAACGTAAAAAAAGCTTGGTTAAAAAGATTTATTCAAGAAAGCAAATACAATGTTGGTATGGATAGTGCAATTCTTATGAATCCAAAGACTTGGGAAGCATCAGGACATTTATCAACTTTCTCTGACCCTTTAATTGACTGTAAAGCTTGTAAATCTCGTTTTAGAGCGGATAAGCTAGTAGAAGATTTTACACAAGGCAAGGAAACTGGTGATGGTTGGTCTAATGAAAAATTAGTTAATTTTATTAACGAAAATCATATAGTTTGTCCAAAATGTGGTAAACTTGATTACACTGATATTAGACAGTTTAACTTAATGTTTAAAACATTCCAAGGAGTGACAGAAGATTCTAAAAATACTATTTATTTAAGACCTGAAACAGCACAAGGAATATTTGTTAATTTTATGAATGTTCAAAGAAGTATGCGTCTTAAATTACCATTTGGTATTGGTCAAGTAGGAAAGAGTTTTAGAAATGAAATTACTCCAGGTAACTTTACTTTTAGAACTCGTGAATTTGAACAAATGGAACTAGAGTTTTTCTGTAAACCTGGTACGGAATTAGACTGGTTTAAGTATTGGAAAGATTATTGTCATAAATTCTTAATTGATTTAGGCATTACTGAGGAAAATTTAAGAATGCGTGACCACGCTAAAGAAGAATTAAGTTTTTATAGTAACGCTACAACTGACTTTGAATATAAATTCCCATTTGGTTGGGGTGAACTTTGGGGAATAGCAAGTCGTACTAATTATGATTTAAGTAGACATATGGAAGTATCTAAGGAAAGTTTAGAATATCTTGATCCGGAAACCAATGAAAAGTATATTCCTTATGTTATTGAACCAAGTTTAGGTTGTGACCGTATGGTTTTAGTTACATTATGTGATGCTTATTATGCTGAAGAGCTTGAAAATGGTGATATAAGAGAAGTTATGAAATTTCATCCAGCTTTAGCACCAATGAAAGTAGCAATATTACCATTAGTAAAAAAATTTCATTCTGAAAAAGCAAATGAAATATATGAAAAACTAAGTAAATCATTTATGACTACTTATGATGAATCTGGTAATATTGGTAAGCGTTATAGAAGACAAGATGTAATTGGTACACCATTCTGTGTTACTGTTGATGATGAAACTATAAATAACAATACTGTTACGGTAAGAGATAGAGATAGCATGCAACAAGTAACTATATCTTTAGATGATTTAGAGAATTATATATCAAATAGAATTAAATTTTAAAAATAGGTTTACTAAAAAATAGTATTATTATCTACTAATTTTATATTAAATATGATAGAATTATATTGGAGGGAATATATGAAAAATATTAAGAAATTCTTATTTATAATTTTACTATGTATGCCTTTAATGTTTGTTAGTGCAGAAGAAACAGATTTTGTAACTACACAATTAGAGGATGGCAATGAAATAATTGAACCAATAAATGATGCTGATTACAAAGCAGGAGAAACAATACTCACTGAAGGTAACTTTTTTGGTAGTGTTTTCTATGCTGGTAATACAGTAACTTCAAATTCTGTTTCTAAAGGAATAGGCTTTTTAGCAGGTAATAGCGTAACTATTAACGGTGTTAAAGACTATGTAATTAGTGCTGGAAATAACGTTGTGGTTGATGGTGAAGTAATTAATGATGCTATTTTAGCCGGTAATACAGTTCGTATTTCAGGTAAAATTGGAAGAGATGTTATTGTTGCGGCTGCTAATGTGGTAATTAGTGGAGAAATTGATAGAAATGTTAAAATCTATGCTTCTGAAGTTACTATTAAAGGTAATATTAAGGGTAATGTTGATGTAAATGCAGAAATCATCAATATTGAAGATGGAGCAGTAATAGATGGATATTTAAATTCTAATTCTAATTCTACAATGAACAAAAGTGAAGAAGCCGTAGTGGGTGAATTAAAAACTTATACTGTAGAAACTAAAGTTGATTTTGCTGTAACTGTAAAAGAAACTATTTATGGTTTAATAAATAGTTATATAAATTTACTTATTGTGGCGCTTGTTATGACTTATTTATTACCAAATATATTTACTACTTTAAAAGATAAATACTCTAATTTAAAAACTGAGGATTATTTTAAATTATTTGGTAAAGGTTTATTATTCTTAATTGGAATTCCAGTATTAGCTATTGTGCTTTTACTTTCTTCAGTAGCAATTAGTTTAAGTTTTATTTTAATAGCGCTTTACTTTATCTTATCTTATATAACTATTATTTTAACTGGTTATGTTGTAGGTAATATAATTTGGACTAAGTTATTTAAAAAAGAAGAAAATAAATATATTGCTTTGTTAATTGGTATTGCTGTTATTAAAATAGTTGAATTAGTACCAATGATTGGTGCTTTAGTTTCAGTAGCAAGTTTATTTATTGGACTTGGTATAGTTGTAGAAAATGTTTTAAATAAGAAAAATAAAGAAGTTATAAAATAATAATCAATCCTTCCATGAAAATTGGAAGGATTTTAATATTTAAAAAAACCTCTTTTAGTAATTAATCGGTTAAACTGATTGCTTTAAATAATAAAATATAGTATAATCTTTGTTAGTCGAAAGGAAGATTCATATGATAGAAAGATTAGAGGCTATCTATAAGAGATATAATGAATTAACTGATATGTTAATGTCACCAGAAGTTATTTCTGATATAAAAAAAACTTTAGAAATTACTAAAGAACAAGCTTCTCTTAAAGATAGTTATGAAGCATATTTAGAATATAAACAAGTTTGCGAGGATTTAGAAGCCGCAAAAGAAATGGCTAGCGATCCTGATATGGCTGAATTTGCTCGTGAAGAAATTGAAAGTCTTAATACAAAAAAGAGTGAATTAGAATCAAAAATAGAAATATTATTGTTACCTAAAGATCCTAATGATGAAAAAGATGTTATTATGGAAATTCGTGGTGCTGCTGGTGGTGATGAAGGTAATATCTTTGCGGGAGATTTATATCGTATGTATACAAGATATGCTGAAAAACAAGGATGGCATATTGAAGTATATAATGAAGAAGAAGGTACTGCTGGTGGCTATGCACAAATAGAATTTAAAATAAAAGGTGATTCTGTTTATTCAAAACTAAAATATGAAAGTGGTGCACACCGTGTTCAAAGAGTACCAGAAACTGAAACACAAGGAAGAGTGCATACATCAACTGCAACAGTATTAGTTATGCCAGAAGCTGAAGAAGTAGATTTTCAATTAGATATGAATGAAGTAAGAATAGATATCACTCGTAGTAGTGGTTGTGGAGGTCAAGGTGTAAATACTACTGATAGTGCTGTACGTTTAACGCATATTCCAACTGGTATTGTAGTATATTCACAAACAGAACGTTCACAGATTAAAAATAAAGAAAAAGCAATTAAAATTTTACAAACAAGATTATATGATTTGAAAATGCAAGAAAAAGAACGTGAGTTAGGTGCAGAACGTCGTAACAAAATTGGTAGTGGTGACCGTTCTGAAAAAATTAGAACTTATAACTATCCACAAAATAGAATTACTGACCATAGAATAAACTTTAGTATCATGCAATTGGATAAAGTTATGGAAGGCAATTTAGATCCAATTATTGAAGCACTTATCACAGAGGATCAGACAAGAAAATTAAAAGGGGAATAATATTCCTTTTTCTTATAGGTGAAATATGAATAACGTAGAATACTTAAAAAAATATTATCAAGGTGATATTACTAGTGCATTAGAAAGATTAGAACAGGGAGAACCTATTCAATATATAGTTGGAAATGTAGATTTTTATCATTCTAATTTTAAAATAACTAAAGATGTGTTAATACCAAGATTTGAAACTGAGGAACTTGTTGATAAAACAATTAATTATATTAAAATGTATTTAAAAGAACCACTTAATATAGTTGACTTAGGAACTGGTAGTGGCTGTATCGCTATTAGTATCAAAAAAGAGATAGACTGTAATATGGACGCTGTAGATATTTCTAAACAAGCTTTAAAAATAGCTAGAATGAATGCTAAAGAAAATAATGTTGATATTAATTTCTATTGTGATAGTTTTCTTGAACCCCTTAATAAAAAATACGATGTAATTATTTCTAATCCCCCTTATATTTCTTATGATGAAGAAATTATGGATGTTGTAAAAAATAATGAACCAGCATTAGCGTTATATGCTGATAATAATGGTTTAGCGTGCTATGAAGAAATATTAAAAAATATATCTAAATATTTAAATGATAAAAGTATTATTGCTTTTGAAATAGGTTATAAACAAAGTGATAGTATTAAAAATATAGTGCAAAATTATTTACCTAATGCCAGAATATCTATTGAAAAAGATTTACAAGGTAAAGATAGATTTATCTTTATACTTAATTTATAAAATTCTTTAAAGAATACTTTATTTAGAGTATTCTTTTTTGGTATAATAAAATTGTTTGAAAAGTGGTGTTAGTATGCAAGATAAGTTAAATATTTTATTAAAACAAATTAATTTTCCAGAAGATAAAATTAATATTTTTGATGGTGCTACTTTAAAGAGAATAGTTGGTAATAAAGATAGAGATAAATATCGTTTTGAGATAAATATAAATAATATATTAGAAGTTGAAGATTATGAATTATTTGTTAATTTATTAAAAACAAATTTTAGCTATTTTAAAGAGATAGATCTTAGTTTACTTTGTAGTGAAGAAAATAGTGATAAATGTAAAAAATACTTTTATCACTTCCTAAAAGATTTATCTAAAAATAACCCTGTATTAGAAATGTTTTTAGAAAATAGTATTGATTATAAAGATAAAGTAATTACTATAGAAGTTGCTAATAAGATAGAAGAGATGCACATAAATAATATAAGTGAATCATTAATTATTTCTTTAAATAAGGCTGGAATCAATGTAGATAAAATAAATATTAATATAAATAACGCTATTAATTTAGAACTCGAAAAAGAAATAAAGGATAGTCTTGTTATAAAGGATATAGCTGTAAAGAGTACAACACCAGAAACTAAATCAGAACCAAAAATATATAATAGACAAACTAAAACTGTAAAAGAAGATAATCCTGATGTTTTAATTGGTAGAACTATAAATGATGACATAAGTACTATTAATAATGTAATTGGTGAAACTGATAACGTTACTATTGAAGGATATATCTTTGGAGTTGATTTATTTGAATCAAGCAAAAGTAATTTTAAAATAATTACTCTTAAAATAACTGATTATACGGATAGTATTTATTCAAAGATATTTGTTCGTGATGACATGGATTATAAAGGACTTACAAAAAAGTTAAAGGAAGGTACTTGGATAAAGGTTCGTGGTTATACTAAGAATGATGTATATTCTAAAGAACTAGTATTAAATGCTCGAGATATAAATTTAATCGAAAGTAAAGATGAAGCATTAGTAGATGATGCGGTTGAAAAGAGAGTAGAATTGCATGCACATACAATGATGAGTCAGATGGATGGTGTTACTAAACTAGATTTAGGTAAGCATACTTGTGAACTAGTTAGTCGTGCTATAGAAATGGGATATAGAGGTGTAGCAATTACTGATCATAATGGTTGTCAAGCTTTTCCAATTGCTTATGGTATAATTTCTTCCTATAATAAAAAACAAGAAGATCCTAGCAAACACTTTAAAGGTTTATATGGAACAGAACTTACTTTAGTAGATGATACTGTCAATATAGTTGTAAGACCAACTGATTTACCACTTGAAAATGCTACTTATGTAGTATTTGATACAGAAACCACAGGTTTTAATGCTGCTGGTGGCGACCAAATGATTGAAATAGGTGCTGTTAAAATATGTCAAGGAAATATAGTTGATAGATTTGATGAACTAATTGATCCTGGTCGTCATATTCCTGATAAAATTACAGAACTTACTTGTATTACTGATGAAATGGTAAAAGGTAAAGATAATGAAGAAACTGTTACAAGAAAATTCTTAGAGTGGGCTTCTGATCTTCCAATGGTTGCGCATAATGCTAAATTTGATATTTCTTTTATAGAAATGTCTATGAAGAAATATAATTTAGGAGAATTTAACAATACTGTTATTGATACTCTTGAATTATCTCGTGCTTTAGATACGGGATTCGCAAGACACAGTTTGTCAGCATTGGTAAAAAGATATAATGTTCCTTGGGAAGAAGATGCTCATCATAGAGCGGATTATGATGCTGAGGGTACAGCTTTAGTATTTCATAAAATGCTTCAAAAATTAATTGGTCAAAATTATCAAAAGATAAGTGATATTAGTAAATTAATCCCTAAAGATGAAATTCATAAATATGGTCGTACATTTCATTTTAATGCTATTGCGAAAAATAAAACGGGCTTGAAAAACTTATTTAAAATAATTTCATTAGCAAATACAGTTTATCTATATAAAACACCAAGAATACTTAGAAGTAAACTTGAAGAACTAAGAGAAGGTTTACTATTGGGTAGTGGTTGCTATGAATCAGAAGTATTTATAGAAGCTAGAAGTAAAGAAGGACAAGAACTTACTAATATAATTAATTTTTATGATTATGTTGAAGTTCAACCACCAGAGGTTTATAGTCATTTAATTCAAACTAGTGATTTTAGTAATGAATTAGAACTAGAAAATCATATTAAGAAAGTAGTAGAAGAAACTAAGAAAGCTGGTAAAATAATTGTTGCTACGGGTGATGTTCACCATTTCTTTAGAGATGATAAAATTTATCGTCAAATTATTGTTAATCAGAAAGTACCTGGTGGAGGTAGACACCCACTTGCTAAGAGTAGCATAAAGGAAATACCATCTCAACACTATCGTACTACTAATGAAATGTTAAATGATTTTAGTTTTTTAGATGAAGATCTTGCTAAAGAAATAGTTGTTACTAATACAAATAAAGTACTTGATATGGTAGATGAAATAGAGGTAATAATTGATACTGGTGGTATTCCATTTTCACCACGTGTAAAAAGTGATGATGGTTCTTCTTACCTTGATTGTCCTCGTGTTGTAACAGATTTAGTCTATGAAAAAGCAGCTGATTGGTATGGCAATAATTTACCATATAATATTGAGGAACGTATTGCTAAAGAGTTATATGGTGATATAGTTTATAAATCTTGGAATGAAAAAATAAAGAATGAAAATCCTGATATTAGTGAAGAAGAATTAACTAAAAAAACATTTGCGAGTGTACACAATAATATTATTGAGGGTTTTGATTCTGTAAAAAGTTTCTTAAAAGAAGTATTAACTGCTAATTGGCAGGAAGAAGATGGCGAATTAAATGATAAAACGCTTGAAAAGAAATTAAAAAAAGAACTTGGAGGTATTATAGGTGGAGGATTCGATCCTATATACTTAATTGCACAAAGACTTGTTAAGCATTCTAATGATGATGGTTACCTTGTTGGTTCGCGTGGTTCCGTAGGTTCTAGTTTCGTAGCGACAATGATGGGAATTACGGAAGTTAATCCTTTACCAGCACATTATCGTTGCTTAAAGTGTAAACATAGTATTTTTGATGATGAGAATGGTAAGCCTTTGGGTGCTAATTATTCCAGTGGATTTGATTTGCCGGATAAAATGTGTCCAAACTGTGGTGAACCATTATATAAAGATGGTCAAGATATGCCGTTTGCGACTTTCTTAGGATTTAACGCTGACAAAGTACCAGATATAGATCTTAACTTTTCAGATTTAAACCAAGCTTCTGCTCATGAATATACCAAGGTATTATTTGGTGTAGATAATGTTTATCGTGCTGGTACAATTGGAACTGTTGCGGATAAAACTGCTTTTGGATTTGTAAAAGGTTATTGTGAAGATAAAGGCATAATTATGCGTACTGCGGAAGTAGAAAGACTTGCTATTGGATGTACTGGTGTTAAAAGAACAACGGGACAACATCCAGGAGGTATAGTAGTTGTTCCAGACTATATGGATGTTTCAGATTTCACACCATTTCAATTTCCAGCCGATGATCCAACTAGTGCTTGGCGTACTACACATTTTGATTATCACGCTATAGATCAAGATTTATTAAAACTAGATATTTTGGGTCACTCAGATCCAACACAACTTCGCATGATTCAAGATTTAACGGGTACAGACATTCTAAAAGTACCTATGGATGATAAAGAAACAATGAGTATATTTACTTCTACTAAAGCATTAGGAGTAACTAATGAACAGATAATGTGTCCAACTGGTACTTTAGGTATTCCAGAATTTGGTACTCCATTTACTGTAAGTATGGTTGAAGAAACTAGACCAACTACTTTTTCCGAGTTAATAAAGATTTCAGGCTTATCACATGGTACTGATGTTTGGCTTGGTAATGCACAAGAACTTATTAAAAATAATATAGTTCCATTTAAAGAAGTTATTGGATGTCGTGATGATATTATGGTTTATCTTATGTATCATGGTGTCGCACCAATAAAGGCTTTTAAAATTATGGAATTTGTTCGTAAAGGTAAAGCAAGTAAGGATCCAGATACTTGGGCTGGTCATAAAGAGACTATGGAAAAAGCTGGTATCGAGAAATGGTTCATTGATTCTTGTGAAAAAATTAAATACATGTTCCCAAAAGCACACGCTGCGGCTTATGTAATTAGTGCCTTTCGTATAGCGTGGTATAAAGTTCATATGCCGGTATATTTTTATGCTTCTTGGTTAACTTCTAAAGCCACTGATGTAGATGTGGAAGTAATGATTCAAGGTTATGACGCTATTAAAAAAAGAATTTTAGATATTCAAGGAAAAGGCTATGACGCTACTAATAAAGAAATGGGTCAGTTAGAAAGTTTAAAAGTATGTTTAGAAGCGACTGCTAGGGGCATTACTTTTGCACCAGTTGACTTAGCTAAAAGTAATAGTACTGTTTGGGGTATAAAAGATGAGAAGAGTATTTATCCACCATTTTCTTCAATTGATGGACTAGGTGATACTGTTGCTAAAAACATAGTTGAAGAAAGGGAAAAAGGTGAGTTCTTAAGTATTGAGGATTTACAAAAACGTGCTAAAATATCTCAAACATTAATAGATAAAATGCGTTTAATGGGTATTTTAGATGGTATGGATGAATCTAGTCAATTAAGTTTATTTTAGGAGTATTTATGAAAATAGAAAATGAAATAAAGAAGATAAAAGAAAGAAATAAAAGAGTAGAGTTAGATAAAGTTTGGGAAACTAGCTATACTAGAAGAATATTTATATGTATTCTAACTTATATAGTAGTTATTCTTTATTCCTACTCTATTAAGAACTTGGATAACATATTTTTAAGTTCTCTAGTTCCTGTGATTGGCTTTTTCTTATCCACATTATCTCTTAAAGGTATACGTGCTATTTGGCAAAAAAATAAATAATTAAGAAGATAGAAAGAATGCGAGTTAATGTATTCTTTCTATTTTTTTGTTTGTAAAAAGGAAATAAGAGAAATGTATCGTATATTAAATTTAGGAGGTATAAATAAATGAATTATTATAATGAAATAAAAGAAAATCTAATAAACAATGAAGTTACTAAGAAAGTAAAAGATTATTCTAAAAACAGAAGTGATTTAAATACTTATTATAATGTAGGTAAATTACTAGCGGAAGCTGGTAAACATTATGGTGAAGGTATTATTAAAGAATATTCTAGAAGACTTACTATAGATTTAAACAAAAAATATAGTTATAGAAGTTTGAATTATATGGTAAGATTTTATGAGTTTGAAAAAATGCAGTCATTGACTGCAAATTTATCTTGGGGACATTGGATTGAATTACTATCAATCAAAGATGTAAATAAGATAATGTATTATATAAGTCAAAGTGAGGCGTTATGTTTAACTACTAGACAATTAAGAGCACGAATTAAATCAAAAGAATATGAAAGACTAGATGAAGAAACTAAATTAAAACTAATTAACAAAGAAAATACTGAAGTAAAGGATTTTATTAAAGAACCAATAATTATTAAAAATGGTTTAAATTATAATGATGTATCAGAAAAGGTATTAAAGAAATTAATATTAGAAGATATTCCTTCATTTTTAGAAGAACTAGGTACTGGTTTTAATTTTATAAAAGATGAATATAAAATAAAAATTGGGACCAACTACAATTATATAGATTTATTACTATTTAATTATGAATACAATTGCTTCGTAGTAGTAGAATTAAAAGTAACAGAGTTAAAAAAAGAACATATTGGGCAAATTGAAGTATATATGAATTATATAGATAAAACTATTAAAAGTATCAATCAAGATAAAACGATTGGTATTATTATAGTTAGAAGAAATAATAAATTTATAATGGAATATTGTAGTGATAAGCGTATTTTATCTAAAGAATATTTACTAGTTTAATTTATCCTAAAACTGGTCTCATCAATGAAACTATAATTAGTTTTATATTTAATGCTTCTAACTAATCGAAATAAAGCATCATCTTTAGCTTTTGCTTCCAGCATCACGTCTATATTATAATTAAGATATTTAATCTGGTTTAAAAAACTAATAAAGTTATCAACATTAATATAATCATGGTGACTTCTAAAATCTTTCTTAGTTTTATTTTTGGGGCTAGAAAAGTGTATTTTGGGATTAATATTTTTCCAAGTGTTGAATATTCTTTCATAATATAAATTAATATCTAAATCTCCACTATTACATAAATAATGATGATAATCTAAGACCATTGGGCAACCAATTTTTTCGCATAATTCCAGTGTATCTTTTATATTAAATATTTTATCATCATTTTCAATAGCGATACATTTTTTTATATAAGTAGGATAACTGTTAAATGTATTTATAAATCTTTGAATAGATTTTTCTTTACCAAATACATTACTACCAATATGTACAATAAGTACTTTATCTTTAATATTTAAAGCTTCTAATATATTATAGTGATATTTTAGTATTTCTAAAGTATTTTTTTTTACTTCTTCTTTAACACTATTAATAACACAAAATTCATCAGGATGAAAGTCAACTCTCATGTTGTTATTATTTATTATTTTACCTATTTTAGAATAAAAATTTTTATAAGGATTTATGTAATCAAACTTTACGTCATCTTTAGTAGCAAGTGGTATTAAATTTGATGAAATTCTAAAAAAGTGAATATTATTTTTGATGTTATAATTAATAATATTATTTAGACTATTTAAATTAGATAATATAATACTATGTAATTTATCTATTTTTTTATCTTCTTTTAAATAGCTTGTATAACTTATTGTATGTGAACATGTTTCTTCTAAACACTTACTAATTGATACATATCCTAATCTAATTATCATAAATATCACCAATATTAGTATGGTTAAATTATATAAAAATAAAAACAAATAAGCAAATAACTTATTTGTGAAAACCATACTAATATTTTATATATTATAACTTTTTAGTAATACGTTCATTTCAGAAAAACTAATTTCATCACTTCCATTAATGGTTGTTTGAACTTGCAAAGTAGCAGGACCCAATATATCAACTACTGTCATTTCTGAAAAGTTCATATCTGGTGTATTTCCTGCTTCTAGTACAAATAATAAGTCACTTACAACATCATTAGTTGTTGTATTAACTAAAGAAAATGATGCACCGGTATTTTCTGTAACTCCGGAAATTCTACTACAAAGTACGATTTCAAATACACTAGTTTTTTTAATAACTATATCTGTTCCATTAGCAGTAGCAATATATTCACTATTACCAGGCATAATTCTAGTATTACCAAGTAAGACAGTTCGGCCCTGTTGGACCTAGTGGTCCAGTAGATTCTGCTATATTACAAATACCAATTTCACATAGTTTTCTTCGTATATTATTATTTTCTATAATTTTTTTAATTTTATCGTCACAATTCATATTATACCTCCGGTATATTATATTAAAGGTAAAAAATATATATAGTTACAAAGTGTAATAACTTTATAAATGAATTACAGTTTAAGTATAGACTAGACAATACCTAGTTTTTTTTTATATAATTAATAATAGAAAGTAGTAGATGAATGTGAAAAAAATAAAAAAGGGTAGTATACCTTCAATTGTTTTAGTCTTAATAATATTATTTTCCTATAATTATCAAGATAAAATTAAAGATTTTATAGATAAAGAGATAACTAAAAAAGATACTATTGTTGAAAATAATAAAGTTACTTTAAATAATATACCAGAATACACTGGAAAACCTTATGTCATTTTAAATGATAATGAACCTAATTTTGATGATAAAGATAAAATTGTAGAAAACTTTGAAATATATAATGCCTTAGATAACTTAGGCAGATGCACTTGGGCTTATGCAAATGTAAGTTTATATACTATGCCAGATGAAAAAAGAGGTAGTATTGGTTCTATAAAACCTACTGCTTGGCATACAGTAAAATATGATAATATAGATGGTAAATATTTATACAATAGATGTCATTTAATTGGTTATCAACTTACTGGTGAAAACGCTAATATAAAGAATTTAATTACTTGTACAAGATATATGAATACTGTTGGTATGTTAGAGTTTGAAAATAAAGTAGCAACTTATGTAAAAGAAACAAATAATCATGTTTTATATCGTGTAACACCAATCTATGATGGTGATAATTTATTAGCAAGCGGAGTAGTAATGGAAGGATATTCTGTTGAAGATAATGGTAAAGGTATAAAATTTAATGTTTATGTATATAACGTACAAGATGGAATAGAGATAGATTATAGTAATGGGGATAGTAAATTAAAAGAAGTAAGTAGGTAATAAGATGATAGAAAAAATTAAGAATTATTTTTTGGAAGATAAACGAGTATTTGCTAAAGGAGTATGTCGTGAAAAACTATTTTTTGTCTTTTTAATAGGGTGTGTAATAGGTTGTTATTATGAACAAATTTTAAACTTAATTACATATTATCTAAGATATAGAGTTGTCTATTGGGAAACTAGACGCGGGGTTATATATGGACCATTATCACCTATATATGGTTTTGGAGCTATGTTAATGGTATATCTTTTTTGTAGAAAGGAACACAAATGGTATCAAACATTTATTTATGGTTCCTTATTTGGAGGAATATTAGAATATATAACAAGTTTTTTACAAGAATTAGTAATAGGTACAGTATCTTGGGATTATTCTGATAAATTTTTAAATATTAATGGTAGAACTACTATACCATTTATGTTATGCTGGGGGTTAATGACTTTAATATTCTGTAAAAGTATTTATCCTTTAGTTTCAGATTTTATTGAAAAAATACCTTATAATTTGGGAAAATTTTTATATAAAGTATTATCTTTATATATGCTTATAGATATGACTATATCTTGGACAGCCCTTTTTAGACAAACAATGCGTCATGCCGAGAAAGCACCTCTTACTATAATAGGTAAAATATATGATAGAGTTTATACCGATGAAAGATTAAGAAAGGCTTTTACTAATATGGTGATTCGATGATTAATATAGTATTAAGTTTTATAGCGTTATTTTTAATAATTTTAGCATTTTTACTACTTTTATTTGTATGCTTTATTGAAAATAAAAGTGGCAAGAAAATAGTACCTTATAAAAACAATGGTAGATATGCGATATTAATACCTGCTAGAAATGAATCTAAAGTAATTGAAAATCTTCTAATAAGTATTGAAAATCAAACATATAAAGTAGATCCTAAGGATGTATATGTAATTGTTGAAGATGAATGTGATAAAACAGTTTCTATAGCAAATAATCATAATGTTAGTGTTATTATTAGGACAAACTTAGAAAATAGAAAACGTAAAGGCTATGCTTTAGCGGACGCTATTGAAAATATAAGTACTAAGTACGATGCTTATTTTATATTTGATGCTGATAACATTTTAGATAAAAATTTTATTAAAGAAATGTCTAAGACTATAAATGAAGGATACGATATTGGTATTGGTTATCGTAATACTAAGAATGGCTCTTCAACTTTAATAGCATCCGCATCTGCATTAACGTTTTCTATGATTAATACATTTATTAATCGTAAAAAAGTAAAACGTCATCATAATGTAATTATCTCTGGTACAGGTTATTACATAAAAGGTAGTATTGTAGATAATTGGGAAACCTTTCCCTTTAATTCTTTAACTGAAGACTATGAACTAAGTTTAGATGCTACCTTAAATGGATATACTACTTATTATAATGAATCTGCTATTTATTATGATGAACAACCAGAAAAGTATAAAGTAAGTATTATACAAAGAACACGTTGGATAAAAGGTTACTTTGAAGCAAGAAAGAAATATATTCCTAAATTAAAAAATAGCATTATTAATAGTGATGTAAATACTCTTTCTAAAGTAAAAGAAGTAATTGGTGTAATTCCTTTTATATTAATAATACTTGGAATAATTATATATTCTATAAATTTATTAATATTAAATTTACAGAATAATACTATTTATAAGTTTATTTATCTATTAATAGGTATTATATTAAGTATCTATATTTTATTAGCGTTATTTACAATATATCTACTTATTTTAGAGAAAGACAAATTAAATATAAGTAAAAAAAATAAAATATTAGTAGTATTATTTAATCCAATATTTTTACTTAGTTATGTAAGATGTCTATTAATTTGTATATTAAAAAAAGATGTAAGTTGGCAAGAAATTAAACATGAAAAAACTAATATAGAGTAATAAAAAAGTCTTATTTTCTAATCATAGAAATGAGACTTTTTAATATAAATTCAACTAATTTTTCAATAATATTTAAATTTTATTTGTTTTAACTTTATTTTTTCTTTTTTAATTCTTTTAATTTAACATTATTAACTTGCAAATCTAGGTCATTTTTAACAAGAGAAAATAAAAATATGTAAGCATAATGTTCACTAGTAAATATACCAATTTCATGAACATTGCCAAAAGTATTTGTATTATAAACAATATAATTGTTTTTGATTTTAGCACACCCAATAATATCTGGTTTATTAGAAAAGTAACCATTAGTAGTTATAAAATTATTTTCTATTTTATTTAGTTTACAAAATATTTTAAATTGTTTTTCTGTCACAATATCACCAACTGTGCTTATTATAACTAAAAAATCTATAATAAGCAATATTTAATTAAATTAATTGTTATTTATGGATTGTTTATTTTTATAATGATATAATAAATATGGTGATTTTAATGAATAAGATAATTTTAGTAGATGGCAACAATCTTTTATTTAGGAGTTATTACGCAACTGCTTATAGTGGAAATATGATGAAAAATAGTAAAGGATTTCCTACTAATGCTTTATTTGGTTTTGTAAATATGATTAATAAAATAATTACAGAAGAAAAACCGACCCATATAATGGTAGCGTTTGATAAAGGGAAAACTTTCCGTCATGAGAAATATGCTGATTATAAAGGTGGTAGAGGTGAAACACCTGATGAACTTAAAATGCAATTTCCGGTTGCTAAAGAATTATTAGTTGCGTTAGGAATAAAGTATTATGAAATTGATAATTATGAAGCGGATGATATAATTGGAACATTTGCGGAATTTTGTGAACATGATCCTGATTTTTCCGCAACAATAATTAGTAGTGATAAAGATTTAATTCAATTAGTTAGTGATGAAACAGAAATTAAACTATTAAAGCAAAAAGATTATATTAGATATAATCGTGAATCATTTAAAGCGGAATATGGTATAGAACCTGTCAATATGGTTGATTTAAAAGCTCTTATGGGTGATGCTTCTGATAATATACCTGGTGTTAAAGGTATTGGTGAGAAGACTGCTTTAAAACTTTTGCAAGAGTATAAAACCCTTAATAATTTATATAACCATATTGAAGAACTTACTGGTAAAACAGTAGAAAAACTAATTGATGGTAAAGATAGCGCTTATAAAAGCTATGATCTAGCAACAATAGTTAGAAATGTTCCTATGGAAATAAATGTTAATGATGTTGTCTATAAAGGAAAAGATATTGATAAATTAAATAGTATGTATGAAGATTTAGAGTTTTATCATTTCTTAAAAAAGGATAAAGAAGTACCAAAAGTTAGTGAAGAGTTAAAAGTAACAATAATAAAAGATGTTAAAGATATACCTAAGATAAATGAGTGTGCTATTTATTTAGAAATACTAGGTACTAATTATCATAATTCTAAGGTATTAGGTCTTGGAGTTTATTCTAAGGAAACTTCTATTTATTTACCATGTGAAATTTTAAAAGAACAACCAGAATTTTTAAAAGACGCAATTAAATTTACTTATGATTTAAAGAAAACTTATGTAGCGTTAAAAAAAGAAAATGTTGAAATTGATAATGTTAACTTTGATCTTTTAATAGCGGCTTCCTTACTTGATTATAATGTTAAAGATGACATAGCATATCTTGCTAATGGTAGTGGAGTTGACATAAATTTTTATGATAATGTTTATGGAAAAGGTGCTAAATTAACAGAACCTGCAGAAGATATTATATCGTTAGAAACCGTTAAAAAAGCTAAATTTATTTATGATAGTAAAGAAGAATTTTTAAATAAAATAACAGAAGAAAATATGTTAGATTTATTTAATAATATAGAAATGCCTTTAGCACGTACTCTTGGTGATATGGAATATAATGGTGTTTATGTAGATAAAAATACTTTATTAGAAATGGGAAAAGAAATAAGTTCTAAAATGCAACTTATTGAACAAGATATATATAATTATGCTGGAGAAACATTTAATATAGCGTCACCTTTTCAATTAGGAGAAATCTTATTTGAAAAATTAAAATTGCCTTTTGGTAAAAAGAATAATCGTGGTTATTCTACTTCTATAGATGTTTTAGAAAAATTAAAAGATTTACATCCCTTAGTACCTGCGGTAATAGAGTATCGTATGCTTTCTAAGTTATATACAACCTATATAGAAGGATTAATAAATAGTATTCATTCAGATAATAAAATACATACAATTTATACTCAAGTTCTAACTAGAACTGGTAGATTATCTTCTATAGAACCAAATCTACAAAATATACCAGTTCGTAATGAATATGGTAAACTTATTCGTAAAGCCTTTGTACCTAGTCCTAATTCAGTTATAGTCAGTGCTGATTATTCACAAATAGAATTACGTATTTTAGCACATATGGCTAAAGTTCAAGCTTTAATAGATGCTTTTAATAATGGGGCTGATATTCATACTAAGACTGCTAGTGATATATTTCATATTCCTAAAGAAGAGGTAACTAGTAGAGAAAGAAGAATTGCTAAAGCTGTAAACTTTGGAATTATCTATGGTATTAGTGGTTATGGTTTATCTGAAAATGTTGGTATAACTCCAAGTGAAGCTAAAAAATTTATTAATGAATACTTAGAAACATATCCTGGTATAAAAGATTATATGGATAATACTATCAAAGAGGCTCACGCTAATGGTTATGTAAAAACATTATTTAATCGTAAACGTAATATCCCAGAATTAAGTAATAAGAATTATATGATAAGAAGTAGTGGGGAAAGAATGGCTTTAAATACACCAATTCAAGGAACTAGTGCTGATATTATTAAGATTGCTATGATTAGAGTAGCGGAAGAATTTAAAAAATATAATCTACAAAGTAAAATGATTTTACAAGTACATGATGAATTAATTTTTGATTGTTTAAAGAGTGAACAAGAACAAGTAGAAAGTATTATTAAGAATGTTATGGAACATGTATGTGAACTTAGTGTACCACTAAAAGTAGATATTGAAAGTGGTATAAATTGGTATGACGCTAAGTAATGTATATTATATGTAAAACTTTGTAAATAAATAATAAGTGTCTAAAATATTTTAGATACTTTTATTTTAAAATAATTTATAAAACATGATCTAATTGCTTGCATATAAAACAATTGTTTGCTATACTAATTAAGGATGGTGATAATATGTATGCATATATAGAAGGAATTGTTAAAGATATTGGTAGTAATTATATAGTTTTAGATAACCAAGGATTAGGTTATCAAATATATACGCCAAATTCTTATTCTTTCTCTTTAAACGAAACTTATAAAGTACATGTTTATCAATATGTTAGAGAAGATGAAATAAGTTTATATGGTTTTAAAACTAAAGAAGAAAAGGATTTATTTTTAAAACTTATTGAAGTAAAAGGTTTAGGTTGTAAGATGGCTCTTCCAATTTTAGCAACAGGTTCTATTGATGGTATAAAAGACGCTGTTGAAAGAGAAAACGTTTTATATCTAAAGAAATTTCCTAAAATAGGAGATAAAGTTGCTAAACAAATTATTCTTGATTTAAAAGGAAAACTAGATGGATATGGTGGAATATTTACTGTTGATAGCGGTGATACTGCAGAATTAGTAGAAGCGTTACAAGCATTGGGATATAAACAAACTGATATTAAAAAAGTTATACCAAGTATTGATACAAAATTACCAGTAGAAGAACAAATTAAACAAGCATTAAAGCTATTACTAAAATAGGAGGAATTAGATGGATGATAGAATAATTACAAACAATGAGTTGGATGAAGATGTCTTTGAAAAAAGTATTAGACCTACTAAATTATGTGAGTATATTGGGCAAAGTGAAGTTAAAGACAATTTAGAAGTTTTTATCAAAGCAGCTAAAATGCGTGATGAATCTTTAGACCATGTCCTACTTTACGGACCTCCAGGTCTTGGAAAAACAACTCTTGCTTTTATAATTGCTAATGAACTTGGTAGTAACATAAAAACTTCTAGTGGTCCGGCAATAGAGAAAACTGGTGACTTAGCAGCTCTTTTATCTAGTTTAGAGCCAGGTGATGTGCTTTTTATAGATGAAATACATCGTATGCCACGTTTTATTGAAGAAGTATTATATTCTGCTATGGAAGACTTTACGTTAGATATAATAGTTGGAACTGATTCTAGTAGTAGAAGTATTAAGATTAATTTACCGCCATTTACGTTAGTTGGTGCTACAACGCGAGCAGGTGATTTAACAGGCCCACTTCGTGATCGTTTTGGTATTACTTCAAAGTTAAAATTTTATACTATAGAAGAATTAACTAGTATTGTTAAAAGAACTAGTCGTGTATTAGATTGTCCAATTGATGATGAGGCAGCAGTAGAACTTGCTAGTCGTAGTAGAGGTACACCTAGAATTGCTAATAGATTATTTCGTAGAGTTAGAGATTACGCTATTGTAAAAGGAAACGGTGTTATTAATTTAGATATAACAAGGCTTGCTTTAGATAAATTAAAAGTAGATAAAGCAGGACTTGATGAAACGGATTATAATTTACTTTTATCTATTATTGAAAGATTTAATGGTGGTCCGGTTGGAATAGAAGCTTTAGCGTCATCAATAGGAGAAGAACAGACAACTATTGAAGATGTTTATGAACCATACTTATTACAACAGGGTTTCTTAAAAAGAACTTCACGTGGACGTATGGTAACAGAAAAGGCATATGAACATTTACATATAAAGAAAGAGGATAGAAAATGAAAATATTGTTAACTGGTGGAACAGGATATATTGGTTCCCATACATTAGTAGAACTATTAAATAATAATTATGAAGTTGTAGTTATAGATAACTTTGATAATTCAAAACCAGAAGTTATTGAAAATGTAAAAAAAATAACTAATAAAGATTTTAAGTTTTACGAGGGTAATGTTTGTGATAGAGATATTTTAAATAAAATATTTAATGAAAATGATATTTCGGCTGTAATTCATTTTGCAGGCTATAAAGCAGTTGGTGAATCAGTTAAAGAACCACTTAAGTATTATCGTAATAATTTAGATTCAACATTAACTTTATTAGAAGTTATGAAAGAACATAATTGTAAAAAATTAGTATTTTCATCTAGCGCAACAGTTTATGGTAAACCTAAGTCTTTACCAATTAAGGAAGATTTCCCATTATCAACTACTAATCCTTATGGTACTACAAAATTAATTATTGAAGGAATTTTACGCGATTTATATACATCAGATCCTTCTTGGTCAATTGCTATATTAAGATACTTTAATCCAATTGGTGCCCATAGTAGTGGTTTAATTGGTGAAAATCCTAATGATATACCAAATAATTTAATGCCTTACATTTTGAAAGTGGCAACTTCTGAGTATCCTTGTCTAAGTGTATTTGGAAATGATTATGATACACATGATGGTACTGGTGTTAGAGATTATATTCATGTTGTTGATCTTGCAAAAGGGCACGTTAAGGCAATAGAATTTATTAAAAATAATAATGGCATAGATGCCTATAATTTAGGAACAGGTAATGGTTATAGTGTTTTAGATTTAGTTAAAACTTTTGAAAAAGTAAATAATATTCCAGTTAATTATAAAATAGTTGATAGAAGACCTGGAGATATTGATGCTTGTTATGCAGATGCAACTTATGCATTAAATAAATTTGGTTGGAAAGCTGAAAAAACTTTAGAAGATATGTGTAGAGATGCTTATAATTATATAAAATTTTCTCAGAATAATAATCATTAATATCCCTTTGGTATTGTAAAAAAACAGTATATTTACCTTGAACTTGTAAGTATACTGTTTTTATTGAATTTTTAGTAAAAATTTGGTAAAATTAAAATGTATTATAGTAGGAGGGATAGTTGTGAATGAAAAATTAATGCAAGATAGTTTAACAGAACTTGAAAAATTGGTATCTACTTTACCCGACAAGGAAGCTGTTTCTATAGATGAAATTGAGGCTCTTGATGCAAGTATAAAACAATACGAGGAAGAAGTAAAAACGTTAAGTGAAAAATTATCTAATCAAGATAATTATCAACGTCAAAAAAGTGATTTTGAAGTACATGAAAGACCGATTATAGAACAATTGTTACAAGAGTCTATTGCTGCTCAACACCAAGAGATAGAAGATGAAATTGCAAAATATCAAAGGTTACAAAATGAACAGAAAAAATACTTAGAGGAATATAAAAAAAGTGTAGAAAAGGTTCAAACGGAAATAGAAGAAATTCAGAGAAAACTTTATAAAAATGAAGTAGCACAAAAAAGAAATTATAATAAGTTAGTTTTATCTGATAAAGAATTAGATTCTTTAGAAAAGGAACTAGTGGATAAACAAGAGTTACTTGAATTAGGTACAGGTTTAATTGAAATATGTGAAAATAACATATCTTCTTATAGTAAAAACATAACTGAATGTAATGAAAAAATGCTTGTATTAAATAAGAAAGAAGAAAAACTAACTGGTATAGTAACTTCAAAAAAAGATTATATGTCAGATGTTGATAAATATGCTGTTAGATTAGATGAAGATAAATTAACTAGGTTAGAATCTGGATTAACAGCTTTAAAAAATCAGAAGGTATTTTTAGAAACAGATACTAAAAAGTTAACACAAGAAAAGATTGCGGAAATAAAAGAAAGCATTGATGAATTATCAAGTCAACTTGCTACTGAAAGAACAAATAATAAAAATTTACAAGCAAAAATAGAAGAATTAAATAAAACTATTCAAGATAAAGAAAATGAAAATAAATTATTAATGGAAGAAAACAAAAAATCAAAAGAGGAAGAACCACAAGTAAAAGAAGAAAGTAATGTTAATCAGGTAGAGCAACCAACAACTGAATCTCACAAGGTTACAAAAATTACTAGTGCCAAAGAGTTTTTGAAAAAACATAAAAAAGCAATTTTAATTGCGGCAGGTGTTACCGCTGTAGCATTAACTGCACAACCATATATTATTCCTGCTATTATGCATGCTAATTCAGTATTATGGACTAGTGCTCCAGCACTAAGAAGTTTCCTACATGGTTGTAATTTAGTTTTAGGAAAGACAATTGGTGCAAGTTATGTTGGTAGCACTGGTCTTTGGACGGCTGCTAACGGAGCATTAATTAATGCAGGTGCCGCAAAAGCAAGTTTACTAGGTGCTTTAACAGTTCAGGCAACGACTATCGGTGTAATTGGAACTTCTGCTAAAAAATTAATTTCAAAAATAAAAGATAAAATAAAAAATAAAAAGGAAAGTGTAGAACAAGAAAAAGAGAACTTAAATCCTGAACCTACAAATGTAGAAGATTTAACTTTTGATCCTAATAATGTAGATGTTCTTAAAACAGATGAAAAAATAGAAACTGCTGTTAATCCTGAAAAGGACGAAAAAACATTAAAAAATAACTTACAAGAACTTAAAAACTCTTTACGAGATCCTAACTTTGCTGAATATTTAAATAACGGAGAATCATTAAAAGATGGAGGTATGACTCTATGATGGTAGACACTATTATTACTTTAGATAATAATTTAAATTACTTACTCTTAGATGAAACTGAGGTAGAGGGTAGAAAAATATTTCTTGCTGTTAAATTAACGGAAGATTTATCTGAACCTACAAAGAGTTATTCTTTCTTCGAAAAAACATTAAAAAATGGTGAAGAATATGTTGATGTAGTAAAAGATAAGGAATTAATTAAATATTTAGCAACAGCATTTACAAATAATTATTTAGAAAATGTTGAAAATGGCGTTTTTAATAAACAATAAATTTAATATTTTTTTAAAACAAGGATGCATATATCCTTGTTTTCTGTTATAATACTTGATGTTTGGAAGTGAAATATTATGAAAACAGAAGATTTTGATTTTGAATTACCAGAAAGATTAATTGCACAAACACCTATTGAAAAAAGAGATGCTTCACGTATGCTAATTTTAGATAAGAATACGGGAGAAATCACCCATAAACATTTTAGTGATATTATTGATTATTTAGAGGCTGGAGATACACTAGTTTTAAATGATACTAAAGTTATGCCTGCTAGACTTTATGGTGTAAAAGAAGAAACTAATGCTGTAATAGAAGTATTATTATTAAAAGATTTGGGTAATAATTCTTGGGAGTGTTTAACTAAACCCGCTAAAAGAATTAGTGTTGGAACTAAAGTTAGTTTTGGTGAAGGTATGTTAATTGCTGAATGTACTCGTGTTGGTGAAGAAGGTATTAGGGAGTTTAAACTTATTTATAATGGTATTTTATATGAAATATTAGATAAGTTAGGAGAAATGCCATTACCTCCTTATATACATGAAAAATTAGAAGATAAAGATCGTTATCAAACAGTATATGCTAAAAATATAGGTAGTGCTGCGGCCCCAACTGCAGGTCTACATTTTACCAAAGAACTATTAAATAAAATTAAAGATAAAGGTATAAATATTGCTTATATTACCTTACATGTAGGACTTGGGACGTTTAGACCTGTAAATGTTGAAGACGTAACTAAACATAAAATGCATAGTGAATATTATATGATGAGTAAAGAAACTGCAGAGTTATTAAAAAATACTAAGAAAAATAATAAGCGTATTATAAGTGTTGGTACTACATCTACTAGAACATTAGAAACTATAATGAATTTATATGGTGAATTTAAAGAGTGTAGTGGTTGGACAGATATATTTATTTATCCTGGCTATAAATTTAAAGCTATTGATGCTTTAATTACCAACTTCCATTTGCCTAAATCAACATTAGTTATGTTAGTAAGTGCTTTAGCAGGTAAAGAAAATATTATGAAAGCCTATCATTCCGCTATAGAAAATGAATATCGCTTCTTTTCTTTCGGTGATAGTATGTTTATAAAATAATGAATAAGGTTATTGTTATAGTTGGACCAACTGGTGTTGGAAAAACTAAGCTAAGTATTGAACTCGCAAAACTAAATAATGGTGAAATTATTAATGCTGATAGCACACAAGTATATAAGGGTATGAATATTGCTACTGCTAAAGTAACAGAAGAAGAAAAAGAGAACATTCCTCATCATTTATTAGATATAAAAGATATAACGGAAGATTACACTGTTTATGACTATCAAAGAGATTGCCGTTTAATTATAGATGGTATTTTAGCACGTGGAAAAACACCAATACTTGTTGGTGGTACAGGACTATATATTAAAGCCACACTATTTAATTATGATTTTAAAGAAGAACAAGATGTTACTATGGACTATTCAAATCTTTCTAATGATGAACTATATGAAAAATTATTAATGGTAGACCCTAATACTAGTATTCATAAAAATAATCGTAAAAGGGTAGAAAGGGCATTAGCGTATTATGAAATTAATCATGAACCATTTAGTTCTAAAGAAACATCTACTAAAAAAATGTATGATTTTTTAGTAATAGGTTTAACTACCGATAGAGAAATTTTATATAATAGAATAAATGATAGAGTAGATAATATGGTTAATATTGGATTAATAGATGAAGCTAAAAAAATATATGAATCACAAATAAGAAGTAAGGCGGTACTTACACCAATTGGTTATAAAGAACTATTTCCTTATTTTGATGGTACAATGCCACTTAGTGATTGTTTAGATAAGATAAAACAAAATAGTAGAAAATACGCTAAAAGACAATACACTTGGTTTAATCATCAATTAGATGTAAAGTGGTTTGATGTTGATTTTGACAATTTTACTAACACAGTTAATGCTGTAGAAGAGTATATAAAAAATGTTAAGAATTAAATCTTAACATCTTTTTTTATATCCATAATAACGGGTAATATAATAGGTTTACGTCCAGTTTTATCAAATATATAGTTAGATAACTGATAAATAATTTCAGATTTTATTTCACTATAATTTATATGATTTTTTATTTTAGATAGAATAGCTTTTTTACTAGTTTCTTCTAGTTCTTTTAATAGTTCAATATTTTCATTTACAAGAACAAAACCTCTAGTAGTAATATTAGGATTACCTAATAATTCATTATTGTTAATATCAATATTAGCAATAACAACAACAATTCCATCACTAGACATAATTTTACGATCTTTCATAACAGCGTTACTAACATCACCAATACGATTACCATCTACGTATACATCTCCGGCTTGAACTGGTGTACCACGAGTAATTTTACCTTTTTTAAGAACTAATACATCACCATTTCCTAAAACAAATGTATTTTCTCTTGGTATATCACATTCTACTGCTAAATCAGTGTGACGTTTTAACATACGGTATTCACCATGAAATGGCATGAAATATTTTGGTTTAATTAATCTTAACATTAGTTTTAATTCTTCTTCACTAGCATGTCCACTAGTATGAATGTCACTTAATGAAGTATTAGTATAAACTTTAACTCCTTGTAAGTATAATTTATTGATAGTTTTAGAAATACTTAAAGCATTTCCAGGAATAGCAGAAGAAGAGAATATTACTAAATCATTTGGTTGTAATTTTATTTGCTTATGTGTTCCATTAGCAATTCTTGATAAAGCTGAAAGTGGTTCTCCTTGTGTACCAGTGCAAAGTAAGCATACCTTGTTTGGTGCTAAAGAATTAGCTTCTTCTGGAGTCACAAATATTTCTTTATGTTTAATATATCCACCTTCAATAGATATTTCAATATTATTATCCATACTACGACCAAATGTAGCAATTTTACGGTCATTTCTTTTACAAGTATCAACTATATGTTTAAGTCTATAAATATTAGAAGCAAATGTTGCTATGATAATACGTCCATGATGACGTTCAAATATTTCTGATAGGGCTTCATCCACTTTAGATTCACTGGCACTAATACCAGGATTTAAAGCATTTGTACTATCACTAAGTAAAAGTGTAACTCCTTCAGAACCAATACGTGCCATTTTATGTAAATTAGCAATTGGTCCAATTGGTGTTAAATCAAATTTGAAGTCTCCTGTTGTAACGATAGTACCATTTGGTGTATGAATTACAATGCCATGAGAATCTGGAATAGAGTGTGTTGTACGAATAAACTCTACTTCCATAGTTTTAAATTTTACTTTAGTATTTTCATCATATACATATAAATTATCATAACGTATATTTCTATCTTCTAATTTTCTTTTAATTAACCCGACCGCTTGATTTGGAGCGTATATAGCAGGAATATTTACTGCTTGTAATAAAAATGGTATACCTCCAATATGGTCTTCATGCCCGTGAGTAATAAATAACGCTTTTATTTTTTTCTCATTTTTCTTTAAATATGTAAAGTCAGGAATGACATAATCAACACCTAATAATTCCCCTTGAGGAAAAGTAATACCCGCATCAGTTATAATAATTTCGTTTCCAGTTTCCACTAGATACATATTTTTCCCGACTTCACCAAGACCACCTAAAGCAAATACTTTAGTGTCAGTGTCATCAAAAAATTTCATAAAAACTCCTTTCTTTCTAAATTTAAAAATTTTGACTATATCATTATACACGGTTTTAACTAGTTTGTCTAGTATTTATATATTGTGTGTTCTTAAATGATGGTATAATTTAGTCATTTATTTGTTGCATTTATATAATAAACCAATTATAATTAATATAGAGTGATTGTATGAAAAATAAATTTAAGTATATATTATTATTTCTAATATTAGTATTATATTTTTTTGGAATAAATTATTTTAGTGTTGTAAATGATGATTTAATTTGGAATTATGGCTTTTGTTCTAATTTCGCAAATGGGATGAAGATGTATAAGGATTATAATATGGTAATTACACCATTATATCCATTCTTTGTTGGTACTGGTATGAAATTATTTGGTAATAATATGATAGTATTTTACTTAATAAATAGTTTAATACCAACTTTTATAATGCTTTTAATATTAAAAATGAATAAAAAAGCATTTATTTTAACAATGTTATTACTATCATTCGTATCTGTACCTAATTATAATTTACTGTGTATATTATTCTTATTTATATTAATATATTTAGAAGAACATAATAAAAATGATTATTTAATTGGTTTTATTTTAGGTCTTACTTTTTTAACTAAGAGTAGTGTTGGAGTATTTCTTTCTTTACCAACAATTTATTATTTATTTAAAGATTATAAAAAAGTGTTAAAAAGAATAGGTAGCTTTTTATTGCCAAACTTATTTGTAATGTTAATTTTTTATTTAAATGGTTCTTTATATGATTATATAAATTATTGCTTTTTAGGATTATTTTCTTTTGCTTCTGGTAATACAGAGTTTAGTTTATGGATAATAATACTAATATTATCAATTAGTTATTTAATAAGGGAATATATAAAAAATAAAAACTTAATAATTATATATATTTTATGTTTTCAATTAATTGCGTATCCTATATTTAATGGTTTTCATGTGATGTATGCTAGCGTACCAGTTATATATTATATAATGAGTCATTTATCACCAAAAATTGAATTAATCTATAAAGAGTATAGTAAATTATTATTACTTACGCTTATTTGTCCAATCGCTGGGACAGTGATGATCTATATGACACATGATTTTACTTATGATAATAATATTTTTAAGTATCGCTATGTCAATAAAGAATTTTATGAAAACTCTAGAATAATTGATAGTATTTTTAAAGGTAATTATGATAATGTTTATTTTGTTATGTATAGTTCTTATTTAAATAAGTATTTACTTAATATTCCTATTAATAAATATGATTTATTATTGAAAGGGAATCTTGGTTATAATGGTGAAGAAAGAATTATAAATGATTTTAAAGATATGCATGATATATATTTTGTTACTTATGATAAGTTTGAAGGTGGACAAGCAAGTAAAAAAATATATGACTATGTAGTAAATAATACAAAACATGTTACTTCTAAGGGTAGATATAAAGTGTATTATCAAAATTAGGAGAAAATACAATTTTGTGATAAAATATTAGTGCAAATAAATTTTGTGAGGTGTATTTATGAAAATAAAAAAAATTGGATATTACGTTTTAGCATTTATAATACCTTGTATTTTAATGACTTTATTATATATGATAGCGGGAATTTATCCTTTTGGTAAAAATTCTTTGCTTACTGTTGATTTAGCTGGTCAATATATAGCATTTTTTAATGCATTTAAAAATATTTTAGATGGCTCTATTAACATATTTTATTCATTTAGTAAAACATTGGGTGGTAATATGTATGGATTACTTACATATTATTTGATGAGTCCATTTAACTTATTATTAGTATTTTTTAAAAAAGCATCAATTCCTGAATTTATTTTTTTAATTAACATTTTTAAAATTAGTTTAAGTGGTTTAACAAGTTACATTTATTTTGATAAAACATTTAATAATAAAAAATTTACTTCTATTATATTTAGTATTGTTTATTCCTTGATGGCTTACAATATAGTTTATAGCCAAAATATTATGTGGTTAGATGGCGTATATATGTTACCTATAATATTTTTAGGAATAGATAGATTAATTGAAAAGGAACAACCAGTTTTATTCTGTTTATCTTTAGCTTTTTCAATATTCTGTAGTTATTATATAGGATATATGTCTTGTATAGCGTCACTTGCATATTTCTTGTATAAACTATATTTACATAACAATTACAAATTATCTTGGGAATTAAATAAGAATGATATATTTTATTTCTTGAAATACGCTTTTCTAGCGGTAGGTATTAGTATGTTTGTATTACTTCCATCGGTTTTTTCATTGTTAGTTGGAAAGACCGGTAATGTTTGGAGTCATATGGTACCTCGTCAAGATTACCCAGTATTGGATTTAATTTCTAGATTTTTTATTGGTTCCTTTAAAAAGTCTGATTTATTGGGAATTTATCCTCACGTATTTATATCATTAATTATGTTAATTTTAAATGTAGTGTATTTCTTTAACAAAAAAATTGATACTAAAGAAAAAAAAGGTACTTTGATATTTATATTATTCTTTGTATTTAGTATGACTATTGATGTTTTTAATATTATATGGCATACATTTAGTCATCCTGTAGGCTTTCCTTATCGAAATTCGTTTATTTTTGATTTTGCTTTACTTATAGTGGCATATAAAAGTTATGTTAGAATAGATACTGTTGAAAGTAATATATTTAAAAAGATGATTCCTTGGACAATATTAATTGTAATAGTTATGGACAAATTAGTCTTTACATCTAATATGTTTTATAAAATAATTGGCTCAGGATTGATTATTGTTATTTATTTACTTTATTTTTATAAAAGTAAAAATAGAAATATTTGTAAGTCTATAGCACTTCTTATGATACTTGAAATGTTTTTAAATGGAGCTATAACTGTTTATAATATGGACTACCAATTAAGAGAAAAGTATTATGAATTTATTAATAGTTATGGTACAGTTATTGATAATATTAAATTACAAGATAGTAGTTTTTATCGAATTGAGAAAGAATATAGTTATACAACTAATGATCCTTTATTATTAAATTATAATGGAATTTCACATTTTAGTTCGACATTTGAAGGTCAAAATAATAAATTATTAGGTGATTATTTAGGTATATTTAATAGATTTTATATTACAAATTATTTAGGATCAACACCGGTAACAAACTCTTTATTTAATATTAAATATGTACTTCTTAATCATAAAGTAAATTATTATGACTTAATTGATACTTATGACGATATATATATATATCAGAACAAGTATAATTTACCAATTGGTTTTATGGTAAATAGTGACGTTTTAGATTTAAAACTAGAAATGTTAGAACCACTTGAAAATCAAAATAATATATTGAAAAGTATGAGTGGAATAGATAGAGATATATTTGAACGAATTGTAGTATCTGATATAACCATGTATAATGTTAAAAAAGATTCTAAAAATGATGAGGTATATCGTAAAGTTGATAATGATTTAGAAGGATATATTACATATAATTTGACAGTTAAGAAATCTGGAGAAGTATACTACTATATGGCATCAGAGGATGAAAAGAAAGTTGAAATTCTTTCTAATGGTGAACGAGTTATTGATACTAATAGTGAAAATGGTTATCGATATAATGTAATAGATTTAGGATATTTTAAAAAAGGTGATACTATAGAATTAAAGGTTTTATTACTAGAAAATTCTATTAAATTTAAGGATGCAATGTTTTATACTTTAAATGAAAATGTTTTAAGTGATATTACTAATTCTCTAAAAAAAGAAAATGAATTAGTTATAATAGAGAATAAAGGTAATTATATTAAAGCAAATATCAATGTTAACAAAGATAATCAAATATTATATACTTCAATTCCTTTAGATAAAGGTTTTACAATTTTAGTTGATGGTAAGAAAGTAGAAGCAGAGTCTATATTTGATACATTGATTGGTTTAAAATTGGAACAAGGTTCACATACAATTGAATTTAAGTATGTCCCACGTGGTTTAAAATCTGGTATTGCAATTTCTATTATTTCAGTTTTGTTATTAATATTTTTAAAGAAAAGAAAGTAGGGGAAATATGAAAATCTTAGATATTTTACAGGTTATAATATTAGGTATAGTTGAAGGTATTACAGAATGGTTACCAATTAGTAGTACAGGGCATATGATTTTAGTAGAACAGTTTATTAAATTAAATGTAACTGATTCTTTTATGGAAATGTTTAGAGTAGTAATTCAATTAGGCGCTATTATGGCTGTAGTTGTACTTTATTTTAATAAATTAAATCCTTTTAGTTTATCTAAGACCAAAGAGGAAAGAAAAGATACTTGGGAATTATGGTTTAAGGTTTTAGTTTCTTGTATTCCTGCTGGAGTTATAGGTATTTTATTTGATGATAAAATAGACGCTATGTTTTATAATTATATTACAGTAGCAATCACATTAATTGTATATGGTGCATTATTTATAATTATAGAGAATAAAAATAAAGACAAAAAACCTAAATATAATAGTTTAAAAGAAATTACTTATAATATAGCTTTTATAATTGGATTATTTCAAGTTTTAGCATTAATACCTGGTACAAGTAGAAGTGGTGCAACAATTGTTGGAGCTTTAATATTTGGTGTATCCCGTACAGTAGTTGCGGAATATACATTCTTCCTAGGTATACCAGTAATGTTTGGTGCTAGTTTGCTTAAATTAGTAAAATTTGGTTTTAACTTTACTCAAGCTGAAGTAATAATTTTATTAGTTGGTATGTTAACAGCATTCTTAGTATCAATCTTCGCTATTAAATTTTTAATGAATTATATTAAGAAAAATGATTTTAAAGCATTTGGTTGGTATCGTATAATACTTGGAATTATAGTTTTACTTTATTTCATAATATTTTAAAAAGGCTTTCTTCAGTTTTGAAGAAAACCTTTTTTATAAATAAACTTTTAATTTTTCGATACTATCTTCTTGGAAACTTCTGAATTCCTTGGCAAGTTTTAATATATCTTTATCTACTATTTTTTCATAATTATCAATTTTTTTATTCATATCTATAGTTCCCACAGTTAAACCTTTGATAAGCATGTCCGCTATTCTAGCATCACTATTATCTTTTAACATTTCCATCTTTATACCCATCCAAGAGGACATCTTAGCCATTGTACTAAATTCTTTTAGTTCAACTTTTAATTTTTTTAATTGTTTTTCACTTTTTTTAATATATTCTTCATACTTTTTTAATTCTTCTTCTAAAACGGGTTTAATTTTATTGTCTTTAGATTGTAAAGTTTTAATTAAAGTAGTAATAGATTCCGCTCCCATATTAGCATCTTTATAGATATATTCTAGTATTTCTGTATTTGCATTCATAATATCATCCTTTCAAATATATGTTTAGCAGATTTTAATAAATTTATTCACTTAAATATTAATCTTTTAAAACTAATAAAGTAAGTACAACGAAATAATTATTCAAGTTATTAGAAAATTCTAGGTTAATTTTTTGATTTCCTTCCATTTATAATTATCATTTCTTGAAAAATATTATATATAAAAAATTGCATGATTACAAAACTTATAGACCAAATTTTTATGAAATTATTGATTTTTGTTTAATAATTTGATAGTATGTACTGGTGTTGATTTACTTGCTTTTAAAATTTACACAAAATACAATTTAGTCGATAATTTATATTTTTAAGCAAGGAAAATATATCTATTCGAGGATACTCTTATTAGGGGTATCCTCTTTTTTAGGAGGTTTAAATGAATTATGGATATCAGAATGAAAGGGATTTTGTTTTATTATTTAATAATAAGTATTTGCATGAACTTGATATTAACTCACAAAATTTTTTAAAAGATTTATTTGGTGATGTTATAGATGATACGGAAGTTATAAAATCTTGGAAAAATAATGCTGTACAAAAAGCAGATATATTTATTAGATATAAAAATCATATTAAGGGAGTTAGTTTAAAATGTGGTAATAATAATTCTGTTCATCATGAACAAATACAAGAATTTGAAAGGTACTTAGGTAAATTAGGAATTCCTTATAAAGTAATTGATAAATATGTTAGTTATCATTATGGTTATATGAAAGATGAAAATGGAAACACAGACTTTTCGAAGCAACTTAATTCTATACAGTATAAGGAACTATATCAGAGTGAAATAGATATTTTTAATGAGTATGTTAATAAAACTAGAATTATTATAGATATGATAGATAGGTTTATTATTAGAGGCAGAAATTCTGATTATGATATTGATGTTTTAGTTTGTGGTACTGTTGATGATTATATTTGGATAAATAAGTACGATTTATATGACTTGGTTTTATCTAAGAGATGTTTAGATTTTACTTCTCCACATGTAGCATGTATGACTATTGGACCACAAAAAAGAAATTTAGATAGAACATCTAATAATGCTAAAGATAGATATATGGTCGCTATTAGATGGAATTTTCTTAGGGAAGATATTATTAATTTTAAAAATGGTATGTAAGTAATTAAGTTATTGGTTCGTTGCGAGAGATGAAAGAGTTCGATTATCCTTGCTCCATAAAAAAAACACCAAATATTGGTGTTAAATTCTTTATGGAGCAAGTGAGGAGAATCGAACTCCCATCTCAGCCTTGGCAAGGCCGCATACGAACCATTGTACTACACCTGCGTCTTATGTATATAATTATATATTAAAATAAAAAAAATGTAAATACTTTTTTGACTAATTACATATTTTTTATTGAGGTGGAAAATGAAAAGGATTATATATATTATATTAACAATGTTCATATTTTGTTCTTTTAATGTGGTAAAAGCGGAACAAATAGATTTGGCAGAAAGTGCTGTATCGGCTATTTTAATAGAACCTAGTACTGGAGAAGTTATATTTGAAAAGAACTCCCATGAAAAATTACATCCCGCTTCAATGACAAAAATGATGAGTATGTTACTTATAATTGAAAATATTGAAAAAGGTGTTATTTCCTGGGATGAAATGGTTACTACTAGCCCTAATGCATCAGGAATGGGTGGAAGTCAAATACTACTAGAAACAGGAGAACAAATGAGTGTTAGAGACTTATTTAAAGGAATAGCGATTGCTAGTGGTAATGATGCTGTAGTTGCGATGGCTGAAAAAATAGCGGGTACAGAAGGTATGTTTGTTTCAATGATGAATGAACGTGCTAAACAGTTAGGACTTACAGATACTAACTTTAAAAATCCTCATGGCTTAGATGCTGCTGATCATTATTCCAGCGCTTATGATATGTCTATAATTGCTAAAGAATTAGTGAAACATCCACAAGTATTAGAGTATACATCTATATATGAAGATTATTTAAGACAGAATACAGATAGAAAAATATGGCTTGTTAATACAAATAAATTAGTTAGATTTTACCCTGGTGTAGACGGCTTAAAAACAGGATATACTAAAGAAGCAGGTTATTGCTTAACCGCAACTGCTAAAAAAGGTAACTCTCGCTTTATAGCGGTAGTAATGGGAGAGGCAGATAGTAAAACAAGAAATGCTGAAGTATCAGAAATGTTAGATTATGCTTTTGCTCAATATGAAGTTGAAGAAATATTATCAAAAGATACAATTGTAGGTAAAGTACCAGTTACTTTAGGTAATAAAACAGAAGTAGAAATAATTCCATTAGAATCATTATCTTTTCTAAATAAGAAAGGTACAGAAAAAAGAAACATATCTTATGAATTGAAATTTTCTTCTTTAAAATCATCTTTAAAAGTTGGTGACAAAGTAGGAGAAGTAAATATAAAAGAAAATGATATAGTTATTAAAACTATACCAGTAACTGTAAAAGAAGATATATTTAAAGTAAATATATTAGAATTATACTTAAGAAACATGAAGTCTATACTAAATGGTATATTTTAAAATAAATGATTAACATGTCTTATTGATGTGTTAATTTTTATTTAATTATTAAAAACACTTGCTAAAAAAATTAATAAATGGTATACTTAAGTAGTAATCATTACTATTTAGGAGGAACCTGTGAGAAATTCAAAGCAAAACACTTTAATATATGATATTATATCTAACAATCGAAAACACTTTACAGCGGAACAAGTTTATTTTGAAGCTAGACAATTTATGCCCAAGATTAGTTTAGGTACTGTATATCGTAATTTAAACAGCTTAGTTTCAGAAAACAAAGTTCGCAGAATTAAGATGAGTGATGGAACTGATAGATTTGACCATACAAATGATTATCACGACCACTTTATTTGCACCAATTGTAATAGTATCATAGATATTGAAAGTAAAAATAAAGTTATTCCTAAAAATATAAATGGTAATAAAGTAATGAGTTATGAAGTTGTCTATAAAGGACTTTGTAAAAATTGTTTAAAAAAGGAGAGGTAACATGGAATTAAAAGGAAGTAAAACAGAACAAAATTTAATGACTGCATTTGCAGGAGAAAGTCAAGCAAGAAATAAATACACTTATTTTGCTAGTCGTGCTAAAAAAGATGGCTATGAACAAATAGCGGCTATATTTGAAGAAACTGCTAATAACGAAAAAGAACACGCTAAAATGTGGTTTAAAGAGTTAAATGGTGGTAACATTCCAGATACAGAATCTAATTTATTAGCGGCAGCAGAAGGTGAAAATTATGAATGGACTGACATGTATGCTGAATTTGCCAAAGTAGCTCGTGAAGAAGGGTTTGATGCTTTAGCGGATAAATTTGAAGCCGTTGGTGCTATTGAAAAAGAACATGAAGAAAGATATAGAAAATTACTTAAAAATATAAATGATGAATTAGTATTCTCTAATGATGGTGATACAGTTTGGATTTGTAGAAATTGTGGTCACGTAGTAATTGGTAAAAAAGCCCCAGATGTATGCCCTGTATGTAATCATCCACAAAGTTATTTTGAAAGAAAAGCTAATAATTATTAAAACTAATGAAACTATCCCAGTGATAGTTTTTGTTTGCCAAAATTTGTTAAATATGATAATATCTAGTTGTATGTATTTATTGTACATATAAAAATGATTTAGGAGATGACTTATGGAAAAGATAAGTATTATAGTCCCAGTTTACAACGTAGAAAAATATTTAAAAGAATGTGTAGAATCTATATTAAAGCAAACTTACTCTAATATTGAGATACTATTAGTAGATGATGGTTCTAAAGATAGTAGTCCCGCTATTTGTGATGAGTATGCTAAAAAGTATTCTAAAGTAAAAGTGATTCATAAGGAAAATGGTGGTTTATCAAGTGCTAGAAATACTGGCCTTGATAATGTATCTAAAGATACAACTTACGTTATGTTTATTGATTCTGATGATTTATTAACACCTAATGCTTGTGAATTAATGGAAAAAGAAATAACAACTAAACATGCTGACTTCGTAATTGGTAACTATCAAAATTGTACTGAAGATGGAGTACTTTGGGATAATCCTGTATTTGATAAAACTAAGTATACTAATTTTAAACTAGATATTAAAGATTACAAGAAATCATTTTATATAATGAATTCTAGTGCTTGTAATAAAATATTTAGATTATCTTTTATTGAAAAATTAAATTTAAGATTTGTTGAGGATGTACCAGCAGAAGATGCTATATTTACAACATATTGTTTTATAAAATCAGAAAATGTTTATTATATTAATGATGTAATGTATATATATAGACAGAGAGAAAATGCTTCTTCTATATCAACAAATTGCTCATATAAGTATTTTACAGGTATTAGTAAAGCTTATAAAATTATATACACTAACTTTAGGGATAATGATGAAATAAATTTTTATAGATGCTTTTATGCTAAAAGCATGACTTATATGTTATATAAGTTTATAGACTCTAAACTACTTACTGATGAAGAAAGATTAGAAGTACTTGCTGATATGCGTTGGTTCTATAAATTAAGTGTTGACTTAAATGTCCCAGCTTGTCAGGAATCACTTTCTGTTATAATTAATAAAATAATTGGTGGCGATTATAAAGATGCAATTGATATTTGTAGAGTAGTTGCGGATATTCGTGTAAAATTACCTAAAGAAATAAAAGAAAGCATGTCTAAGCCTAGTGCAGATATGTATGATAGATTATTTGAAGAGGTAACAGCATGAATAAAATAGCGTTAATTGTTGATATGCCAAATTGGGCATTTGATATCGAAGCTAAACTTTTAAAAGAAAAATTACAAGATTTTTATAGTATTGATGTAATTTGTGCTAGTGATGAAAAATATGATAATAATTTATTCCTTATCTTAGAAAGTGTTAGAAATTATGATATAATTCATTTTTTCTGGCGTAAATTATTAATTCAATTTAATAGTGAAGAATTTAAATTACAAGTAATCCAAAACGGTTATGATTATAATGATTATGTAAATTATTTTAAAACACGAATATCTACTGGTATTTATGACCATTTATTTTTAGAAGAAGATGAAATAAAGTTATATGAACCAATTTATACGAATTTTAGTAAAATGTATTACACTTGTTCTAAAAGATTAGAAAATATCTATAATTCTATAGAAAGTTACCCACATCCCTGGGGTACCATTCATGATACTTATGATAACAACCTATATTCTGGTGGTGACAAATTACGATTTAAGAATAAAGACATAAGTAAGCCACTAGTAATAGGATGGATTGGTAATAGCAAATGGAATATTAAATATCAAGATTTTAAAGGATTTCATTCTATTTTAGAACCCGTTATAACTGAACTAATTAATGAAGGCTATAATATTGAAAGACATTATGCTGATAAAAATATTAAGTTTAGAACAAATGAAGAAATGCCTAGTTACTATCAGGAAATTGATGTTTGTGTAGTTGTATCTACTTTAGAAGGTACACCTAGACCAATAGTAGAGGCTATGGCAAGTGGTGTACCAATTATTACTACAGATGTAGGAATAGTACCAGAAGTATTAGGACCAAAACAAAAAGAGTTTATTATTGGTAATAGAAATAATGGTTCTAATGATGAACAAGTAAGAAATAATCTAAAAGAAAAAATAATTTATTTATATAATAATCGTGATTATTTGTATGAATTATCTAAAGAAAATTATGAATATGCTCCTAATAATGATATAGACCATTTATATTTAGAATATAAGAGATATTTTGATGATTTTTTAAATAATTAAATCTAAGGAAAGAGAAATCTTTCTTTTTTAAATAAATTGTTACAAACAAATGTTTATGTGATATACTATATATATGAAAGGGTGGTACTATGAATAGAGTTATTATGCACATAGATGTAAATAATGCTTTTCTATCATGGAGCGCTATTGATTTATTAAATCAAGGTTATAAATATGATATTAGAGATAGTTACGCTGTTATTGGTGGTGATGAAAGTACTAGAAGTGGAATAGTACTTGCTAAATCTATGCCAGCCAAGAAATTAGGTATCTATACATCAGAAACTCTTTATAGTGCCAAAAAGAAATGCCCAGTATTAAAAGTATATCCTCCTAATTTTCCTTTTTATAGCGAGATGTCCCAGAAGATGTTTGAACTTTTACTTAAATATACACCAGATATTGAAGTAGCATCAATTGATGAATGTTATCTAGACTATACTCCTGTTAGAAATTTATATGGTGACCCTTTAGAATTTGCTAAAAAAATTCAAAAAGAAATATATGATACTTTAAAATTCACTGTTAATATTGGTATAGCGGAAAACAAACTTTGTGCCAAGATGGCTTCAGATCTTTCTAAGCCTTATAAAATTCACACTCTTTATAAGGAAGAAATACCTAGTAAAATGTGGCCCCTACCTGTCGGTGACTTATTTGGAATAGGTAAAAAGACTGCTGAAAAGTTGCAAAGTCTAGGTATTGATACTATTTATGCTTTAGCACATGCCGATATAAATTTATTACAACATTATTTTAAAAATATGGCTATAGTAATGATAAATAGTGCTAATGGAATAGATGATTCTAGAGTAATTAGTGAAGTAGAAGAATCTAAGGGAGTAAGTAATGAAATAACATTAAAAAGTGATGTTATAAATAAGGGAGAATTATATGAACATTTACAGTTTTTATCTGAAAAGGTAGGACGAAGAATAAGATTAAATAATAGATATGCTTCTGTAGTAGCGGTAATTTTAAAAGATAAATATTTTAAAAGAATTACTAGACAAAGGAAATTAGATAATCCTACTAATAATAGTGATGAAATATTTAAAGTTACTAAGGAAATATTAAATGAAATAGAGGATTTAAAGCCAGTACGCTTAATTGGTGTAAGGTTGGATAAATTAGGAGATAAAAAAAATTACCAAGTATCTTTATTTGATAGTGTTGAAGTAAAGGAAAATAACGAAGCTTTAGATAAGGCTGTTGACATTATTAATAATAAATATGGTAAGAGTATTGTGAAAAAGGCTTCATTAATTAATGTTAAAGATAGAAAGAGATTAGAAAAAAAGTAGTTCTTTAATTCTTTTTATGATAAAATATAGGTGGTGATAATATGAATAAATTTTTAAGATTTTTAAAACTTGTAGGTATTCCTTTTATAATTGCTTTAGGTATTTATACGTTTATTCGTTTTGTATGGTTAAAAGATGAAAATACAGAATATAAATTTACTAATATTAATACAGAAGAATATTTAAATTTATATTATGATTCTAAAGAAAGTATAGTCTTTATTTTTAAAGATACTACTGATAAAAAAGATGAGTATGAACAGATAATAAGGGATAAATTTACTGGTAAATCAGTTCCGGTATATTACTATAATATAACTAATCTAACAGATGTAGAAGTAACAGATTTTATTAGTGCAACTGAAATAACAGGAAAAGACAAAGATAATTTACCAATGTTAGTTTATACTTTAAAAGGACAAACGTATGATATATTAAAAGGATATCATGAAGAGTATTATATCCAAGATTTTATTGATAGAAATAATATAAGGTAGGTTTTATGAATAATCAGATAATAAAAGAAATAAGTTTAAATTTAAATATAAAAGAGTCTAGTGTAATAGCAACGTTAAAACTACTAGAAGAAGGTAATACTATTCCTTTTATAGCACGTTATCGTAAAGAAGCAACAGGTTCTTTAGATGAAGAACAAATTCGAAAGATTAATGAAGTTTATGAATATCAAGTTAATCTTTTAAAAAGAAAAGAAGATGTTATTAGATTAATTGAAGAAAAAGATTTAATGACAGAAGAATTAAGAAATAAAATTAATAGTGCGACTAAATTAGTTGAAGTAGAAGATTTGTATCGCCCATTTAAAGAGAAAAAGAAAACTAAAGCAACAGAAGCAATTAAATTAGGTTTAGAACCTTTAGCAAAGAAAATAATGAGTTTTCCTAAGAGTGGTAATACTCTAGAATTATGTAAGCCTTATATAAATAGTGATGTAAAAGATACTGATAGTTGTATAATTGGAGCAAAGTATATTATTGCGGAATGGATAAGTGATAATGCTTTTATTCGTAAAAATGTTCGTCGTACCATTTATTATAATGGAGTTATTACTAGTAAATTAAAAAAAGATGCTCAAGATGACACTAAAGTTTATGAAATGTATTATAAATATCAAGAAAGTATAAAACAAATTAAACCACATCGTATTTTAGCACTTAATCGTGGTGAAAAAGAAAAAGTACTTAATGTATCAATTGAAGTAGATAATAAAGCTATTCTTTCTGATATAGAAAAAGTAGTTATAAAAGATCCTAATTCATTTGTTTATAATATAGTAAAAGAAGCTATAGAAGATGCTTATAAGAGGTTAATTTTTCCTAGTATTGAACGTGAAATTAGAAGTGACCTTACAGAAGAAGCTAGTGTTGTTGCTATAGATAACTTTGGTAAAAATCTAGAAAATTTATTGCTGCAACCACCTATGAAAGATAAGATGGTTTTGGGACTTGACCCTGCTTATAGAACAGGTTGTAAATTAGCGGTAGTTGACTATACTGGGAAAAAGATAGATATAAAAGTTATTTATCCTCATGAACCACATAATAAGTATGAAGAAGCTAAGAAGGTAGTACTTGATTTAATAAATAAATATAATATTGATATTGTTGCGATTGGAAATGGAACCGCTAGTCGTGAAAGCGAAGCTTTTATTGTAGATGTGATAAAAGAATCTTCACGTAAAGTAGAATATATAATAGTTAGTGAAGCTGGTGCTAGTGTATATTCTGCTAGTCCGCTTGCTATTAAAGAATTTCCTGAATTACACGTTGAAGAGCGTAGCGCTATTAGTATTGCCCGTCGTCTTCAAGACCCTTTAGCGGAACTTGTAAAAATAGAACCAGAAAGTATTGGTGTAGGTCTTTATCAACATGATGTACCTGATAAAAAGTTAAAAGAATCACTTGACTTTGTTGTATCTAAATCAGTTAATCAAGTTGGTGTCAATGTTAATACAGCTAGTCCTTTTTTACTAAAATATGTTTCAGGATTAACTCCTAAGACTATTGATAAAATTATTTCTTATCGTGATAAAAATGGTAAAATTTTATCTAGAAAAGAATTAGAAAAAATTCTTAGTTCTAAGACTTATGAACAAGCTATAGGATTTTTAAGAATTGTAGATGGCTCTAATATTTTAGATATGACAGGAATTCACCCAGAAAGTTATTCCGCAACTATTAAACTAATTGAATCTTTAGGATGTACTTTAGAGGATATTGGAAAAGATAAATTAAATAGTTTATTAGAAAAAATAGACAAAGAAGAATATAAGAACAAATTAAATATTGATATTTATACACTAGAAGATATTATTAAATCTTTATTATCACCAGGAAGGGACCCTAGAGATGATATGCCAAAACCTATTTTAAAAAGTGACATCTTACATTTAGAAGACTTACAAGTTGGCATGAAATTACAAGGAACTGTTCGTAATGTAGCGCCTTTTGGAGTATTTATAGATATTGGTCTTAAAAATGATGGGCTTGCTCATATTTCTAAATTAAGTCGTGATTATGTAAAAGACCCAATGGACGTTGTTAATGTAGGTGATATAGTTGATTGTTATGTTGATGCTATTTATCTAGATAAAAATAAGGTTTCTCTTTCCTTAATTGAACCATGAAATATATAAAACAAATTATAGTAATATTGGTTATATGTTTAACAACTGGTTGTTTATTAGGAGAAGAAGGAAAAGGTTACTTAACTAAAACTTGTACATTATCAGAAAAAATAGATAACATAATAAAAGAAGAAACAATAAGTATTACGCATCAAGGTAATGATATGACAACTATATTAATGAAGAAATCTTATCAAAGTGATAGTACTAATAAAGATTTTACTTATCTAAATGATTCATTTTTAACTGAAAAAAATTCATTAAAAAATGAACCTGGTATAGATATTGAAATATCAACACAAAAGAATTTAATAGAAGTAAATTATACATTTAATTATAATGAGATAAGTGATTATGTAAAAGAATTATATAAAATAAATAATCCTTATCACGTGCAAATTAAAAATTTAGAAAGTCAAGGTTATACTTGTAAATAAGGAGGAATATAAATGGAAAAGAAATCTCTTCGTATAGCGGCTATAATATTTTTAATATTATTAGCGGTAGTTTTATTCTTTATATTAAGAGATAAACCAAATAAATCTAATGATAATACAGATCCTATTACAGAAGATACTCGTAAATTTAAAGAAGAATACGAGGAAGTAAATTCTGATGCAGGCGCTATTAAAATTACAATTCCTAGTAACGCTCCAGTAAAATATTTATCTTCTGATGAACTTTTTACAAAAATAGAAAATAAAGAAAACTTTGTTGTTTACATTGGTTTTCCTACTTGCCCTTGGTGCCGTAATATTGTAAATGTATTATTTGATACCGCTAATGATAATGGTGCTACGATATACTATATTAATGCAAGAGAATTAAAAAGTAGTTCTTTAGAGAACTATAATAAAATATATGAATTATTGTATGACTACTTAGATACTGATCAAACAGGTAATAAGGTATTATATGTACCAGATGTATATTTCTTTAAAGATGGTAGCATAGTAGGACATCATTTAGATAGTGTTGCGAGTCAAACTAATCCTAAAGTATTATTAAATAGTACACAAAAAAAAGAGTTAAAAAGTATTTATCAAGATTTATTTAACAAAATAAAGTAGGAAACTACTTTTTTTCTTTAGTTTTATTAATTATTTTAACGTAAATAAATTAATATTAATTAAAAGAAATTATGTTAAAAAAGTTAAACTTAATATAATAAAGTGAAAGGAGGTAAAAATGAAAAAAGGAATAGATATTTCTACATTTCAGGGTAAATTATCAGAACAAGATTGGCGTAATATAAAAAATAGTGGTATTGATTTTGCTATTATTAGAATAGGTTATACCGGTTATGGAACAGCTAAATCAAAACAAAAGGATGACCAGTTTGAAAATAACTATGCACAATGTAAAAAAATAGGTATGCCTGTAGGTGTATATTGGTATTCTTGTGCTGTAACAGAAGAAGAAGCTATTGAAGAAGCTAAACTTACTTTAAAATATCTAGAAGGTAAACAATTAGAATATCCCGTTTATATAGATACAGAAGATAATCATAATACTAAAAAATATTCTAAGGAGAGTCAATATTCTATAGGTAAAAATAGACTTACTAAAGTTATCAATGCTTACTGTAAATATATTGAAGAAAGAAAATATTATGTAGGTATATATGCATCACTTAGTTGGTTTAATAATCAATTGATATTAGATGATTTAAAAGCTTATGATAAATGGGTTGCACAATGGGCAGATAGAAGTTCATATAAAGGTAATTATGGTATGTGGCAATATACAAGTAATGGTAATGTTATAGGAAAAAGAATGGATTTAAATGAAGCATATTATGATTTTGAAAAAATAATTAAAGAAAAATGTTTAAATGGTTACACTAAAAAAGACAATAATCAAAATGATAATAATGGTAAAGCTGATGATAACAATAAACCTAATAACGATGAGGTAGAAACAAAATTTAAAGTAGGGGACAAAGTAAAAATAATTGGTACTGGTAACGCTAATTCTTATGGTACAGGTAGAACCGCTACTGGTATTGGCTGGACTCGTGAAATATTAAAAATCTATAAAGACAGAGAATATCCTTATCAAGTTGGTAATAATAAAGGTACTACTGGTTTTTATAAAGAAACTTCTTTGAAAAAAATATAAAAGTCGGTAACCCGACTTTTATTTGTTAAATATGTATTTATAATAGTTTTTTTCAATAATATATTTACTAATGTTTATTTTATTACTAACAATATTGTTCATATTAGCAATATATTCTTCAGTTACTTCATAATTATCATTTGGAATAAAAGTGTTAGAAGAACTATAATAAACACCTTTATCAGATATCCAACTATTATTTGAAAAGATTGCTAATCCTTCTGTATCTGCCAAAATATCTTTACCAACTATTAATCTAGAATCATAGGATACCCCAAACAAATTAAGTAAAGTAGGTAAAACATCTATTTGACTGCCTACTTTAGAGATAACAGTTGTATCTGTTTTATTGTTCCATAAAATAAAATTGCTATGATTAATTTCTACAATACTATCCCTTTCATAAGTAGATAATTCATTTATTTGATCAATAGTTAAATCATAAGGATAATGATCTCCAACTAAAGCAATTACTGTATCATCTAGTTTTTCCGCTTCATTTAATTTATTAATTAATAGTTCCAAAGCTTTATCTAATTCTATTTGTGTTGCTATATAAGCTTTGATTGATTCTGAATAAGGTAATTCTTTAACTTTATCTTTATGCTTTAAACTCATTGCGTTACCCCAGTTATAAGCCATATGTCCACTAACTGTAACATAATATGTCATAAAAGGCTTATCACTATTAATATAATCATTAATAGTTACGTTAATCATTTCTACATCGCTTTCAGGCCAAATATTACAGTTTATTTTCTTTTCTAGACCATTCCAACAACCTTTATAATTATTAAAGCCAATTGCTTTTAAATATTTATCTCTGTTTTGAAAATTATACTGATTATTGTGGTAAGCAAAAGTATTATAACCTTTATTATTAAATACATTTCCAATTCCATAAGGAAAGTAATTAGTTCCTTTTCTCCAAATACTTGATAGTAAGTTGAGATGTGGATATAGCCCTGTTAACTCTTGAAATTCTCCACCAATAGTACTTAATATGACTGGTGAGTAGAAGTTTTCAAAAACAAATCCTTCATGAGATAATTTATATAAAGTAGGAGTAAGCTCTTTTGATACCGCAATAGAATTAAAACTCTCTGCCATAAATAATATTAAGTTTTTACCATCATACATATTAGTATATTCATTCTGTTTTGTACCAGTTTCATTTTTAAAATAGTCATTCATAATTTTAATAGTTTTATCATTAGTATTACTTGATAATACATCAAAATCAATTTCTAAATTATTATATTTTGTTTCTGTATTATTATCATTATCACTATTATTTTTAATATCTTCTTTAGGTTCTATATAAATATTATCTATGCTTTTTTTATTAGATATAAACTTTTTTCTTATTTCTAACATAGTAGAAGGAAGTACCCCTAACTTTTCAACCACTAAAGAATGATTGTCAATTTTGTAGTATAAATTATAAAGAGAATAATACTTATCTTTATTAACAAACAAAGTCCCAAAATAGCAGATACTAATTAATATAATTCCTATTAAGTACGCAATTAAATGCCTACTATTATTTTTTTCAAAACTAATAAATCTCTTTAATATAAATGAAAAAATAAAAGGAATAAATAAAAGTATGATAGGAATTATATTATTACTAATAGTTTTAAAAGTATCATTTAAAAAAGATGTTAATTGATTAGCAAGACCTAAACTATTAATAGAGAAAAATACTTCAAACTTTAACTTAAATACTAGACAAGCACCATATAAGAACGTGATACCAAATAAAATAATGCGTGAAAAAATAGTATTAATTTTTTCATTAGATAAACTGGTTATTATACTAAGAAATAACGCTATTATCATTAGAAAAATTAAAGTATTTATAAATGTAATAGGTAATATGGTTTCAGTACAAAATATTCTAAATATTAGTTCTAGATATACTAAACTAATGTAGTAAAAAAGTACATTAGGTAGTTTTTTATCATTCATATACAACACCCTTCATTCTATATAAATTATATATTATTACTCTTATTTAGTAAATAGGAAAATATTTGTAAGGTTATTGACAATATCTTTTTATTAGCATACAATACTAATGTGGCAACACAAAGATAGAGGTTATGTTATGAATGAGAGTAAGGTACTTTATAAGATAAGAACTTTAGAAGCTACTATTTTAAGAAAGATGGAACCTAAAATAGGAGATAATATTAAGGTAAGAAATCATCCAACGATTACACAAATTCGTATTATAGAATATATTTTGAAGAATAATAATAAAGATATATATCAAAAAGATTTAGAAAATATATTAAATTTACGACGTGCTACAGTATCAGGAGTCTTACAAACAATGGAAAAGAATGGTTTAATAGAAAGAACCACTAGTAATGATGATAGTAGAACTAAAAAAATTATCTTAAATAGTTCCGCAAAAGAAATGTTTTTAAAAGGTGAAGAACGTATTAAAATGATGGAAGAGAAATCTCTTAAAGGTATATCTAAAGAAGAACTATCTATATTTTTAAATGTGTTAGATAAAATGCGTAACAATATCAACGAATTATAAACTTATGAAAGGAGTAGGTATATTTAGTTGCCAAATATATCGACGATTATGTTAAAACTAATAAAGAATTTTACAAAAAAAGAATATTTATTGATGATAGTATGTTTTGTTTTAATATTTGCACAGGTTTGGTTAGAACTTAAGATGCCTGATTATATGTCAGAAATAACTGTCCTTGTTCAAAGTGATGGTAGTAATATGCGTGACATATTAATTAATGGTGGATTTATGTTACTTTGTGCATTTGGTAGTTTAATATCTGCGGCAGTAGTAGGATATTTTATTGCTAATTTATCTTCAAGTTTTTCTATGAAAACTAGAAAGAAATTATTTGATAAAGTAGAGTCTTTATCAATGCAAGAAGTTAAAGCATTTTCTACTAGTAGTTTAATTACTAGAACTACAAATGATATTACTCAAGTAGAAATGTTTATTGGTCTGGGGTTACAATTACTTGTAAAAGCACCTATTACCGCAATTTGGGCTATAACTAAAATACTTAATAAAAGTTGGCAATGGAGTTTAATTACAGCAATAGCGGTATTAATTCTTCTTACTGTAATTTCTATATTAACATTAGTAGTAGTACCTAAATTTAAAATAGTTCAAAAATTAATTGATAAAGTAAATGGTGTTACTCGTGAAAACTTAACTGGTATTAGAGTAATACGTGCTTTTGGAGCAGAACAATATCAAGAAAATAAATTTGATGAAGTTAACCAAAAACTTACTAAACAACAATTATTTAATCAAAGAATGTTTGCAATTATGTCACCAATAATGTACTTAGTAATGTATTTCTTAACACTTTCTATTTACTTTGTGGGAGCACTACTTATTAAAGATGCTCTTCTAGTAGATAAGTTATCACTATTTGGTGATATGGTAGTATTCTCATCTTACGCTATGCAGATAATTATGTCTTTCTTAATGCTCGCAATGATATTTATGATGTTACCACGTGCTAGTGTATCCGCTAAAAGAATAAATGAAGTTTTAGATACTAAAATTTGTGTTGAAGATGGTATTGTTACTGATGTTAATTCTGGTAAAACTGGTACAGTTGAATTTAAAAATGTATCATTTAAATATCCAGATGCTGAAGAATATTTATTAAAAGATATTTCTTTTAAAGCGGAACAAGGTGAAACTGTTGCGTTTATTGGTTCCACTGGTAGTGGTAAATCTACTTTGATAAATTTAATTCCAAGATTTTATGATGTCACCTCTGGGGAAGTACTAGTAGATGGGGTAAATGTTAAAGAATATAAATTATCTAGTTTATATAATAAATTAGGTTACGTACCACAAAAAGCAGTTATGTTTAATGGAACAGTTAAATCAAATGTATCTTATGGAAATAACGGTGGTAAGAAAGCTAATTTAAATAAAGTTAAAGAAGCAATTAAAGTAGCTCAAGCAACTGAGTTTGTAGAAAAAATGGATGATAAATATGACACTCATATTGCTCAAGGTGGTACTAATGTATCTGGGGGACAAAAACAACGTTTAGCAATTGCTAGAGCTATAGCGCGTAATCCCGAAATATATATATTTGATGATTCCTTTTCTGCTTTAGATTATAAAACTGATTCTGTTTTAAGAAAAGAATTAAAAAAATATACTAAAGACGCTACAATACTAATAGTAGCACAAAGAATAGGAACAATTATGAATGCTGATAAAATAATTGTTTTAGATAATGGTAAATGCGTAGGAGAGGGTACGCATAAAGAATTACTTAATAATTGTGAAGTTTATAAACAAATAGCTTTATCACAATTATCAAAGGAGGAACTTGAAAATGCATAATGAAGAAAAAAAACCACAAAGACGTGGACCAGGTGGTCCAGGCCATGGTATGGTTGGTGAAAAAGCAAAAGATTTTAAAAGTGCAATAAAAAGATTATTTAAAGAATTAAAACCTTTTCATGTTCTTATCTTTATAGCGTTAGTTTTAGCGGCTTTAGGTTCTGTTTTAGCACTTTTCTCTCCCAATAAATTATCAGATTTAACAGATAAAATATCTGGTGGATTAGTAATAAATAAAGATAATTTTACTAAAATAACTGATAATATGAATGCTAATTTAAATGAAGAAGTATTAAAAGAAAAACTACCTATAATACTAGCTCCAGATTTATCAGAAAAAAATATTAAAAATATTTTAAGTAGTAATGAAATAAGTAATGAAGATAAATTGAAATTTCAAGAACTATTAATGGGACTTCAAAATGGTAGTATAGATAGTAATAATCTATTAAAAGAAATACCTAGTAGTATTATGCCTTTTATATTAAAGGATTCTAATTATAATGGTATTACTGTAACATATCTTGATAAAGTATCTTTAATTAATATGTTTTCTAGTGAAGAAAATACTGATAAGATATTTCCTGAAAGTATTGGTAGAATCTTCTTTAAAGATTTTACTATAGATGATATTACAGTTACTGTAGATGATCAGGTTAAATTTATTACATCTCTTAATGGAATAGATTATACTAATGGTACAGAACTATATAGACAAATTGATAATGCTCCAGAGAGTATAAAGACTTTATTAGAACCTAACATGGATATGAAAGGTATTTGGAATTTAACTTTATTCTTAATTATCTTATATATAATAAGTGCTATATTTACATATATAGAATCTCTTGCTATGACAGATGTATCTAATAAATTTGCATTATCTTTACGTGATAAAATATCTAAAAAGATTAATTTATTACCACTTACTTATTTTGATAATCACGCAATTGGTGATACACTTTCTCGCGTAACTAATGATGTTGATACTATAGCACAGTCTATGAATCAGTCACTTTCTAGTTTAGTAAGTGCAATTACATTATTTGTTGGTAGTATAATTATGATGTTTTATACTAATTCTATTATGGCTATAACTGCTATATTATCTAGTTTATTTGGATTTATATTTATGTTTGGTATACTTGGTAAATCCCAAAAATACTTTACTGCTCGTCAGGAAGAATTAGGTAATTTAAATGGTCATATTGAAGAAATTTATTCTGGTTTAAATGTCGTTAAAGTTTATAATGGTAAAGAAGAATCTGATATAAAGTTTGATGAATATAATAAAAAAGTATATGATGCTAATCGTAAAAGTCAATTTTTATCTGGTTTAATGATGCCAATGATGAACTTTATTGGTAACTTTGGATATGTTGCTGTTTGTATAGTAGGTGCTTTACTTACATTAAATGGTAAAATTAGTTTTGGTGTAATAGTAGCGTTTATTTCTTATGTTAGATTATTTACATCTCCATTATCGCAAATAGCACAAGCTATGACATCTCTACAGTCTACAGCGGCTGCTAGTGAAAGAGTATATGAATTTTTAGATGAAAAAGAAATGCCTAAAGAAAATACTAATAAAGTATTAAAAAAGAAAGATGTTAAAGGTAAAATAGAATTTAAAGATGTAGTATTTAAATATGATGGTAATGATAAACCAACTATTAATGGTTTTAGTGCTACAGCCTTACCAGGACAAAAAGTTGCTATAGTAGGACCTACGGGTGCAGGTAAAACTACTATGGTAAATTTACTTATGAAATTCTATGATATTAACTCTGGTGACATTTTAATAGATGATATATCTACTAAAGAATTAACTCGTAATAATGTTCATGAATTATTTACAATGGTATTACAGGATACTTGGTTATTCGAAGGTACTGTTCGTGAAAATATTAAATATAATCGTAAAAATGTTAGTGATACTAGAGTAAAAGAAGTATGTAAAATTGTAGGTGTAGACCATTTTATTAAGTCTTTACCTAATGGTTATGATTCAGTAATTACTGATAATGATAGTGTATCTGCAGGTCAAAGACAATTACTTACTATAGCACGTGGTATGATAGAAGATGCTCCATTCTTAATTTTAGACGAAGCTACTTCGAATGTAGATACGAGAACAGAAGAATTAGTTCAAACTGCTATGGATAAATTAATGGAAGGTCGTACAAGTTTTATAATTGCTCATAGATTATCCACTATTAAAAATGCTGATTTAATTTTAGTTATGAAAGACGGTAATATTATTGAACAAGGTAATCATGATGAATTAATGGCTAAGAACGGTTTTTATGCTGAACTATATAATTCCCAATTTGAATTATAATATCAAAAAATGTAGATTAATTGAAGTGATATTATAAAAGTAGACAACTACAAAAAATGTAGAAGTCTACTTTTTTATGTTAAAATTTAATAAAAGAAGATACAACAATAACAGAGGAAACATTTGAATCTACGACTAAGTATGAAAATGTTATATCTATTAGTGGTGACGTTAGTGCTGATATTTACAATGTAACTATAAATAAAAGTGGTGACTCTGATGGTGGAGATAATACAAGTTTCTATGGTACTAATTTCGCAATAATTGCTAAAGATAATTCTGATGGTATCATGACTACTGGTGGTGGTATAATGAATGCTACTAACTTAACTATTAATACATCTGGTATATCTAGTGCTGCTATTCGTAGTGATAGAGGTGGCGGTACAGTACTGTAGATGGTGGAACTTATACAACTACAGGACAAGGTTCTCCTAGTATATATTCTCCTACTAATATAAATGTTAAAAATGCTAATTTAGTATCTAAAGCATTAGGTACAATTAATAAAGATAATAGTGCTAAAGAAATAACTTTATCTTTAGATAAAACTTCTTCTATTAAGTTAACTGGTGATAGTTATGTAACTAAATTAGATAATACTGACTTTACTAATAGTAATATTGATTTTAATGGTTATAAATTATATGTAAATGGTAGTGCTATTAATTAGTAATATGAAAGTCGATTAACAATGAGGTTTTGTTAAACAGCTTTTTTTATTGATGAATTACAAAAACGTAAGGTAGATATTAATTTGTAATAGAAGTGTTTAAATAACGGTATATAAATTATTTTTTATGTGAATTATTTACATAGGTAAAAACTTTAAATTTAATTATCATTATTAAAAATTAGATGCAAGTTTTAATAATTAATTTAAAGAGTTGCATTTACCTTTTTAAGAAACTAAATTGTTAGTCATTGTTTGACATATTGTTGCTTTGTGGTATAATACATACCAAAAGTGAGGTCATATTATGATGAACAAAAGAGAAATATCAAATATAGTTAAAAAATGTGCATTATGTGCTAAAATAGGACATATATCTACTGTTTTAATTTTGATAGGAATACTAGTAACGCTTATAGGAACGATTGTTTCAGGAATACAATTGTTACCTTTTATTTTAGCAATTTCATGTGCTCCTGCAATTCCTTCTCTAATTGTCGAATTTATTCTTTCACTTCAAACGGGAGATAAATTTTATAATTTTACTACAACAAAAAATAATTTTGATGATTATTATGAATACAGTGATGTAAAAGATATTATAAATCAAAGTAAAATTATATATCATTTAAATAAAGACTTTGAAATTACGAGTATAGAAGACTTTGAAAAATTAAATAATAATAAATGTTGTAAAAGGAATAATTTAGGTGATTATGATAATTGTAAAAGTGGCAATTTATTAAACTATTCTAAAAATAGTTTTCGTGAACACGATTACCGCACTCTTAGCAGTAGAAATAGTTTAAATAAAAAGCATTCACGTAACAGGGCACAACAACCGGAAAATAATCTGTTTTTGATTGATGAAGCTACAGGTAGAGAAAAGGAAATTCAAAATTTAATACAAGCGTTAGCTTTGATGAATAAATCTGTAATTATTGTTGGAGAACCTGGTGTTGGGAAAACAGCATTAGTTAATGGCTTAGAATATAAAATACAGAATAAACAGGTTCCTGATTTTCTAAAAGGTAAAAAGATAATAAGAAAAAACGCAGCAGAGCTAATATCTAATACTAAGTATAGTGGACAGTTGGAAGTAAAAATATTAAATTTAGTGCAAAGTATAAAAGGAAAAGATTGTATACTTTTTATTGATGAAATACATAATTTAATTGGTGGTGGAAGAGCGGATGATTCAACTATTGACATAGCAAATATCCTTAAGCCATATTTGTCTAATGGTGATATTAAATTAATTGGAGCCACTACAGAAAAAGAGTATAATAAATATATTTTAAGAGATTCCGCCTTTTCTAGAAGATTTGAAAAAATAATAATAAAAGAGCCCAATAATGATGCTTTGAAAAAAATAATAGCTGAACAAATCAAAAATAATGAATACAAATATAAAATTAAATTTGATTTTACATCAATTGAAAAACAAGCAATAATAAATATCTTAGTTGAATTGACAGATTCAAAACATAGAGATTATAAGGATTATAAGTATAATCCAGCTTTAGTGTTGTCAATACTAGAAAGAGCATTTGCTAATTCATTAGTTAATAATAGTAAAGTTGTTACAAAGAAAGATATTTTAGATGCTATAAATTGTTGTGATGATGTTTATGGTAGCTGTAAAAATAGAATATCAAATGAAATAGAAACAACTTTAGATACAGAAAAATCTAAAATAAAATGTAAAACTTTAAGTTTTAATAACCATTATAACAAGAATAGTTAATTAAATATAGCTTTTGAAATTACATGTTGATTTAATACTTATTTAAGGATATTTATAAATAGTAAGAAAAAGGATCTTATAGGGACATAAAAAAATTAGATAAAGCTGACTCTACTAATAGTAATATTGATTTCATGGTTATAAATTATATGTAAATGGTAGTGTTATTAATTATTAATGTAAAAGTCGATTAACAATGAGGTTTTGTTAAACGGCTTTTTTTTATTGATGAAAATGTGGAATAGTAAATTACAATTTATTGATGAGATTAGTTTGGAATATAACTAATCTTTTTACTATTCATATACTTCTTAAAAAATAATCGTGAAATTGTGGTATAATTATATAAGAGAGAGCTTAGATTTATTTTTTAGAATGGAGTGGTAGGTGATAAATATTGTGAAAAAAATCTATATAATAACAGGAGCAAATGGTTTTTTAGGTAATAACATCATAAGAAAGTTAGAACAAGATGCTGATAATGAAATTAGGGCTTTTGTATTAAAAGGCGATTCTATTAAATCACTTGAAGGATTAAAATGTAAAATATACTATGGTGATGTAACTAAAAAAGAAACTTTATCATTAATTTTTGAAAATACTGATGGAAAAGAAGTATTTGTAATTCATTGTGCTGCAGTAGTATACATAAAATCAAAATACAATCCACTTGTTTATAATGTTAATGTTAATGGAACTAAAAATATAGTAGATAAGGTAATAGAGTCAAAAGCAAAACTTATCTATATTAGTAGTGTTCATGCAATCCCAGAGCCACCTAACAATGAATTAATAACAGAAATAACTAATTTTAACCCTGATAATGTTGAGGGATTATATGCAAAAACAAAAGCAGAAGCTGCGAAGTATGTAATTGATGCAGTAAAGGGTAAAAATTTGAATGCTTGTATAATTCATCCATCTGGTATTATAGGTCCAAATGATTTTGGCAATAGTCACTTAACACAATTAATAAAAGAAGTTGCAAATGGCAAATTATTTGCTTGTGTAAAAGGTGGATATGATTTTGTTGATGTAAGAGATGTAGCAGATGGTGTTATTAGTGCTTGTAAAAATGGTATTAATGGTGAATGCTATATCTTATCTAATAGATATATTGCAATAAAAGAATTATGCGATTTAATTTGTGATGTGCAAGGAAGAAAAAAGATTAAAATGGTATTACCAATAGGTCTTGCAAAATTAATAGCACCTTTTTTTGAAGTATATTATAATTTAAAGAAACAAACTCCACTTTTTACAAAGTATTCACTATATACACTATCTTCTAATGCTAATTTCAGTAATGAAAAAGCTAAAGAAAAGTTGAAATTTAAAAATAGAAATATGAAAGATACAATAAAGGATACAGTTGAGTGGATGAATAAAAAGTAAAAATAAATAATA
>CAKPGL010000005.1 GCA_934154785.1 uncultured Bacilli bacterium
ATAAAGAGGCTGTAACTCCAGAAGATTATGTGACATTAATCAGAGATTATTGCATTCAATATAATGAATGGCCAAAACAACATGACACAAAAAAAGTACACTTGGATTCTGGTATCTCTAAGACAAGTAATCAATTAACAATGTGGCTAAATAATACTTCAGGATATAGCAAAGGCAATTTTAAATATGATGAAACATTAAAAAATATATTAGATGACTTAAAAGAAAAATATTATAAAGAGGCTGTAACTCCAGAAGATTATGTGACATTAATCAGAGATTACTGCATTCAATATAATGAATGGCCAAAATATGCCGACACGAAAGAAATACAATTGACTTCTGGTATATCTAAAACAGGTGGACAGTTGGCACTATGGTTACAATGGTCAGGATATAATAGGAATGATTTTAAATACGACAAATCATTAAAAAGTACGTTAGATGACTTGAAAGAAAAATATTATGGAATAGTTATAACACCAGAAAATTATGTAGAATTAATCCATAAATATTGCATTCAATATAATGAATGGCCAAAACAACGTGACACAAAAGAAGTACAATTGACTTCTGGTATATCTAAAACAGGCGGACAGTTGGCACTATGGTTACAAGGTTCAGGATATAATAGGAATGATTTTAAATACGACAAATCATTAAAAAGTACGTTAGATGACTTGAAAGAAAAATATTATGGAATAGTTATAACACCAGAAAATTATGTAGAATTAATCCATAAATATTGCATTCAATATAATGAATGGCCAAAACAACGTGACACAAAAGAAGTACAATTGACTTCTGGTATATCTAAAACAGGCGGACAGTTGGCACTATGGTTACAAGGTTCAGGATATAATAGGAATGATTTTAAATACGACAAATCATTAAAAAGTACGTTAGATGACTTGAAAGAAAAATATTATGGAATAGTTATAACACCAGAAAATTATGTAGAATTAATCCATAAATATTGCATTCAATATAATGAATGGCCAAAACAACGTGACACAAAAGAAGTACAATTGACTTCTGGTATATCTAAAACAGGCGGACAGTTGGCACTATGGTTACAAGGTTCAGGATATAATAGGAATGATTTTAAATACGACAAATCATTAAAAAGTACGTTAGATGACTTGAAAGAAAAATATTATGGAATAGTTATAACACCAGAAAATTATGTAGAATTAATCAAAAATTATTGCATTCAATATAATGAATGGCCGAAACAACATGACACAAAAGAAGTACACTTGGATTTTGGTATCTCTAAGACAAGTAATCAATTAGCAGTGTGGCTAAGACGTTCAGAATATAACAAAGGCAATTTTAAATATGGTGAATCATTAAAAAATATATTAGATGACTTACAAAAGCAATATTATAAGGCTAAGAATAATTATGATAATATTGATCAGATAACTAGTGCTGATAGCCATTTTCAAAAAGTTGTTCATAGCATAGAAAATAGTATGGAGGATAAAAGTGGAAGAAAATTACATTAATTTAATAGCAGCATTTAAAGGATTAGAAATTGAAGATAAAAAAGAAGAAATATTGAAAAAAATGTATGAATTAATTCAACTATTATATTTAGAAAATAAAAAAATAGATAATTTTAACACTCCATTAGGTATTCTAAAGGAATATAGTGATGATGATTCATATTATGATTTATTATTTTCATATGTAATGACTTTAAGAGAAGAAAACGCTAAGTTAATAGAAAAATTATAATAATTTTTTAAGGAATGGTAAACACCGTTCTTTTTTTTATCATTTATATCTGTTATAATATTTATAAGAAAGAGTGATACTATGGCAGTAATAAAAATAATGGATGAACTACTTGCTAATAAAATAGCGGCTGGTGAAGTAGTTGAAAAATGTGCATCAGTTGTAAAAGAATTAGTTGAAAATAGTATTGATGCTAATTCTACAGAAATAAAAGTTGAGTTAATTGAAGCAGGAACTAAAGAAATAAAAGTTACTGATAATGGTAAGGGAATGGATAGAGAAGATGCTACTTTAGCATTTTACCGTCATGCAACTAGTAAATTAAAAAAAGAAGAAGATTTATATCGTATTATGACACTAGGCTTTCGTGGGGAAGCACTTGCTTCCATTGCTAGTGTTAGTGATGTTACTCTAAAAACATCACAAGGAGATATTGGTACTATAGTACATATTAAGGGTGGTATAACTTTAGAAGTTGCAAGTGGTGATGCTAGACAGGGTACTATTATTTGTGTAAGAGATTTATTTTATAATACTCCAGCTCGTCTTAAACATATGAAAAGTTTATATACAGAACTGGCTAATATCACTGATTATATGAATAAAATAGCATTATCCCATCCAGAAATTAGATTTACTTTAATTAATAATGATAGCGTTATCTTAAGAACTGATGGCTCTAATAATTTACTTAAAACAATACACGCTATTTATGGAACAGAAGTAAGTAGAAATATGTTAGAAATCAGTGGTGAAAATGATGATTATGAAATAAATGGTTTTATTAGTATGCCATTTATTCAAAGATCAAATAGAAATCATATTGTAACATTAGTAAATGGGAGAGTCGTTCGTAATCAAGAATTAAATAAGACAATAAATGATGCCTATCACTCTTATAAACCAGATAATAGATATCCTATCGTGGTAATTGATATTACTGTAGATCCTAGTTTAATCGATGTAAATATTCACCCAACAAAAATGGATATTAAGTTTTCTAATATGGAAGAACTACTTAATTTAGTTACTACTTGTATTAGAGAAAAAATAGGTAAAAAGAATTTAATTCCGGAAATAGATGTAAAAAAAGAGCCTATTAAAGAAGATATTAAACCTAAATATGAAGAAATTACTTTAGATTTAAATAGGGTAGAAGAACCAGAAATTTACTATAAGCCTGTAATGACTAATGAAGATTTTATAGAAAAAACATCTGATAAGGTAAAAGAAAATGTAAAAGTAGAAATAAAAGAAGAGATTACAGAGGAAATTGAAGAGAAAAAAGCCTTATTACCAGAAATGTATCCTGTAGGTGTTGTTCACGGTACATATATTATTTGTCAAAATGAAAAAGGAATGTATCTAATAGATCAACATGCCGCTAAAGAAAGAATAAATTATGAGTATTATAAATATAAATTAGGTCATCCAACCAATAATTCTATTCCTTTATTATTTCCTTTTAATATTGAATTATCTAATCAAGAATTTATTATTTTAAAAGAAAACTTTGATTTATTAAAGTCTATGAATTTTGATATTGAAGAGTTTGGGGTAAATTCTATTGTAGTTAAAGCTCATCCCGTATGGTTACCTAAAGGTTTTGAAGAAGAAGCGACTCGCAAGATAATGGAGATAATTGTTCACGAAGAAAAGAACTTTTCTATTGAGAAGTTTAATGAAAAGATTGCAACTATGATGAGCTGTAAACTAGCTATTAAAGCAAATGAAAATATTAGTTTAGAAGAAATGGAAAGTTTAATTAATGATTTAAGGAAATGCAATAATCCTTATAACTGTCCACATGGTAGACCAACTACTGTATATTATTCAAATTATGATTTAGAGAAATTATTTAAACGTAGTGGCTTTGATAATATTGTATAAAGGAGTTAGTAATGGAAGAGTATAAAGAAATAGAAAGAAGTATTATAAAGAAATATCGTAAAGATATTTGGAGTAAATTTGTAAAGGCTGTTCAAGATTATGAATTATTAGAAGAAAATGACAATGTTATGGTTTGCATTAGTGGTGGTAAAGACTCTTTTTTATTAGCAAAATGTATACAGGAAATACAAAGACATGGAAAAATTAAATTTAATGCTCACTACGTAGTGATGGATCCAGGCTATAAAGATATTAATAAAAATTTGATAATTTCTAATGCTAAAAAATTAAATGTTCCAATAGAAATTTTTGAAAGTGATATTTTTAATGTAGTGGATGTTATTGCTACTAAAAGCCCTTGTTACCTTTGTGCAAGAATGCGTAGAGGGTATTTATATAGTAAAGCTAAAGAGTTAGGTTGTAATAAAATTGCTTTAGGTCATCACTTTGATGACGTTATAGAAACAACATTACTTTCTATGTTTTATGGAGCGGAGATCAAAACTATGATGCCTAAATTACATTCTGAAAATTTTGAAGGGTTAGAATTAATTAGACCGCTTTATCTTGTAAAAGAGGATGATATTATTTCTTGGAAAAACGCTAATAATCTAACATTTATTAATTGTGCTTGTCGTTTTACTGAAAAAAGTGCTATAGATAATAGTGTAAGTAAGAGAAAGGAAATGAAAGAATTAATTAAAAATTTACGAAAAATAAATAAAGAAATGGATCATAATATCTTTAAAGCTTTAGATAATATTAATTTAAATTGTGTATTGGGAACTAAAAAAGACGGCATATATAAAAGTTTTTTAGAAGAATACAATAAAACAACACAAATATAAGAAAATAAATGAGTTTTACATTTATTTTTTTTCTATTATTTGCTATAATTAAATGCAGGAGTTGATAATATGGCTAATAAAGCAATTACAAGTAGAGATGTTGATTTTGCTGCTTGGTATACAGATGTTGTAAAAGCTGCTCATCTTGCAAGTTATTCTAATGTAAAAGGATGTATTATCTTAGAACCAAATGGTTACGCTATTTGGGAGAGAATGCAACAAGAATTAGATAGAATGTTTAAAGAAACTGGGCATAAAAATGTAGCAATGCCAATGTTAATACCAGAAAACCTTATGAAAAAAGAAGGGGAATTAATAAACGGATTTGCACCAGAAGTAGCTTGGGTAACAATGGGAGGACAAAAGGAACTAGAAGAACGTATGTGTATTCGTCCTACTAGTGAAACTTTATTTAGTGATTATTATTCTAGCGTAGTAAAATCTTATCGTGATTTACCTTTAAAATATAATCAATGGTGTAGTGTAATGCGTTGGGAAAAAGAAACTAGACCATTCTTAAGAAGTCGTGAATTTTGGTGGCAAGAAGGTCATACAGTACATGCTACAAGCGTTGAGGCTGAGGAAGAAACTAAAAGAATGCTAAACGTATATAAAACATTCTTTGAAGAATTTTTAGCAATTAGTCCAATTACTGGTAAAAAAACAGAAAAAGAAAAATTTGCCGGGGCAGAATATTCTCTTACTATAGAAGCATTAATGTATAATGGTGTATCTTTGCAATCTGGTACTAGTCATTATTTTGGTCAAAAGTTTTCTAAGGCTTATAATATAGAGTTTTTAAATAAAGAAAATAAATTAGAAAATGCTTATCAAACTTCTTGGGGTGTATCATCTCGTATGATTGGTGCTTTAATAATGGTACATAGTGATGATGATGGATTAGTTCTTCCACCTAAAATAGCGCCAACTCAAGTAGTTATTATACCTATTGGTAGTGATGATAAAGTAAAAGATATTACAAATGATATATATTCTAAATTAAATAGTGCTAATATTAGAATTAATATTGATAATACTGAAAAGACACCAGGATTTAAATTTGCGGAAGCAGAAGTTAATGGTATACCAGTACGTGTTGAAATAGGACCTCGTGATTTAGAAAATAATGAAATTACTTTAGCACGTCGTGATACTAAAGAAAAGATAAAAGTTTCTTTAAATGAAGATATAGTTAGTGTTATAAATAATCTTTTAAATGATATTCAAACTAACTTATATAACAAGGCTTTAGAAAGAAGAAATAGCCAAACTTATGAAGCCCACACTTTAGATGAAGTAAAAGATATAATGGATAATCATCCAGGTTTTGTTAAAGCAATGTGGTGTGGCAGTGAAGAATGTGAGTTAAAAATGAAAGAGATTCGTGGTACAAAATCTCGCTGTATCTTGGAGCATGAAAAACCTATAGATGATAAATGTATTGTTTGTGGTAAACCTGCAAAAGACTTAGTTGTTTGGGGAATACAATATTAGTTGTATTCTCTTTTTTAAAAAATAATTATAAATACTAAAAATATTGAACATCTTAATTAGCAAATCCAGAAAATAAATATTTTTTATTATATAACAAAAAATAAAAATAATTTAGTTTTAAATGGTAGTATAATCTTGTTATTTTTGCTATAATTATTTCAGGAGTAAGATAATATGATATATGCTTTTTATGGTAATGAACCATTTTTGATAAATAAAGAAATAAATAAGATAATTAAAGATAATAATATTTCTGATTTTAATATAAGTAATTATGATTTAAGTGAATTTAGTCTGCAAGATATAATTGATGATGCTTTAACTGTATCTTTATTTGATGAAAAAAAAGCGATTGTTGTAAATAATGCATACATCTTTACTGGTACAGCTGTAAAAAAAGATAAAGAAGATAACTTGGATACTTTATTAGAATATTTTGAACACATTAATCCAGATACTGTCATAATATTTATTAGTAACAGTGAAAAATTAGATGAACGAAAAAAGATTGTTAAAGCATTACATAAGTGCGCTAATATAAAAGAATTTTCTAAAAGCGCTAATCCTAATAATATTGTAAAAGAATGGTTAAAAGATTATCAAATTGATTATAAAGATATAAATTTACTTATTGATAGAGTAGGTACTAACTTAGGCATTTTAGAGCAGGAAGTAGAAAAAATAAAAATATATAAAGATCAAGATAAAAAAATAACTAAGGAGGATATATTAAATACTACTACTAAGAATATTGATGTTGATATATTTGAATTGATAAATAAGATTGTTGAACATGATACAGAACATGCGATTGAAATATATTATGAAATGTTAAAAAGAAATGAAGAACCAATTAAAATACTTATTATACTTGCTAATCAATTTCGTATTATGTACCAAGCTAAAGAACTTTATAGTAAAGGTTATAGTGGTAATGATATAGCAAAAATACTAGATATACATCCTTATAGAATAAAGCTTGCTCTTGAAAAAAATTATAAGTATAGTAGTAAAAAATTATTATCATATTTAGAAGCTTTAGCAAATTTAGACTATAGTATTAAAACTGGCATGATTGACGCCTCTTTAGGATTAGAATTGTTTATTATGGAAGGAAATGTTTAATGAAAAAGATAATTATTATATTTTTATTATTATTGTGTATAGGTGGAGGGGCTTTCTTTTATCAATATAAATTTAATAACAAAAAAACAGAGGGACCTAAGACAGAAGAACCAAATGAAGAACCTAATATTTATGCCTCTTATAATGAAGAGGAAATGAACTATTTAAATAATTTAATGGGATTAAAATACTACGATGAAACTAAAATAGATAGATACCTTAATTATATGAATAGTGATAAATATTCTTACGAAGAAGTTATTCGTGTTGTTAATACTAATAATGATTTAGAGTACTTTACGGATTCTGTTAGTGCTAATCTAGAAGATGATTTATTAATACTTGTAAATAAATATAATGTTTTAGATGAAAATTATAAACCTGATGATTTAAAAAAAGTAAATAGTAATTATTCTTACTGGGGTGAATTACGTGAAGAAGCAGCTGATGCCTTTCTAACTATGGCTAAAGCAGCTAGTAAAGAAGGCTTAAAGCTAATTAATACCTCACCATTTCGGAGTTATGAATTACAAACTAAACTTTATGAAGGTTACTCTAAAAGAGATGGAAAAGCAGCCGCGGATAGATATTCTGCTCGTCCAGGTTTTTCTGAACATCAAACAGGTTTAGCTACTGATATAGTAAGCCCTACATCAGGACTAGATGATTTTGAAACTACTAAAGAATTTACTTGGTTAAAAAGTAATTCTTATAAATATGGTTTTATTTTAAGATATAAAAAGGGCATGGAATATATTACTGGTTATATGTATGAACCTTGGCATTACCGTTATGTAGGATTAGATGCCGCTAAAACAATATATGAAAATGATTTAACTTTTGAAGAATATTATTATTACTACGTTAAAAAATCTGTATAATTTCTATACAGATTTTAATTTTAGTAAAAACTATTGGTTGATTGTCAAATAGTGTGTGTAGACACAAATAAGTGATAATTAATCTTATGAAGTTAACGCTAAAGCGTTGGCTTTTTTTCTATTAATTTTAATTAATCCTTTACATATCATAATTCTAGCTTTGAATCTTCTAAATGATCTAAAACCAAAAGCTATTCTTTTTAATACTTTTATAAAATTTAATATTATTATCTTTCAATTCTAACATTTCTATAATATAATTTAATTCAGACATATAAGTACCTTTTTTCATGTTTGTTTCGACACTTACATTGTATCAAGATTAAACTTATATGTCTTTTATTATGAAAAAAGTGCATATAATGTTTTTACACATTACACACACTAAAAATTATACAACCATTCTTCGGAACTAGAGTTTTTTATTATGTTTATTTATTTAAATTGTTGTTAATTCTATCATATACGTCTTTTAAACTTTGTTCATATTTACTAGTAGTTTTTGGAGTATAATACTTTTTATTTTTAATATTATCTGGTAAATACTGTTGTTTTACCCAGCCATTAGGGTAATTATGAGGATATAAATAATCCTTAGCGGTTGTTTTTATATGATTAGGAACGTTACCTGTATTGCCACTTCTAATATCATTCAAGGCTAAATCTATGGCATTTTCGGCACTATTAGATTTAGGTGATAAACATAGTTCTATAACGGTTGCGGAAAGTGGTATTCTTGCTTCTGGTAAACCAAGTCGCTCACAAGCATTTATACAAGCATCTACTTTAGGACCCATACTGGGATTAGCTAGTCCAATATCTTCATATGCTATAACACTCATCCTGCGATATATAATGTCTAAATCTTCAGCTTCAATTAGACGTGCTAAATAGTGTAGGGCAGCATTAACATCACTACCACGAATTGACTTTTGAAAAGCACTAATTACATCATAGTGTCCATCTTCATTTTTATCATGAAAAAATACTGGTTTACTATTAATACTTTTTAAAGTTTCCTCTGTTATACTGTGGTCTTCATTAAAATAATACGCTACTTCTAATAGATTATAAGCAGATCTTAAATCCCCACTAGAGAGATTTGCTATATAACTAAGTTCTTTATCTGTTATTTTAATATCTTTTAAATACTCAGTTTTAATAGCACGTTTTAAAGCAGTTAAAATATCTTCCTCAGTTAATTCATGTAGCTCAAATATTTGACACCTACTTCTAATAGCGGGATTTATTTTATGATAAGGATTAGAGGTAGTCATACCGATTAAAGTAATTAATCCATTTTCTAAGTAGGGCAGAAGCAAGTCTTGTTTATCTTTATTTAATCTATGTATTTCATCCATAATAACTACTATGTTACCGTACATTTTAGCTTCTTCAATAATTATATCAAAATCTTTCTTATTATTAATTACGGCATTAAGTAGTCTATATCTTAAATTTAATTCTTGAGCCATAGCAAGAGCAATAGTAGTTTTTCCAATACCAGGTTTACCATATAAAATCATAGAAAATAATTTTTTATTATTAATCATATTGTATATAATTTTATTTTTACCTACTAAGTGTTCTTGACCTACAACTTCACTAATACATTTAGGTCTAAGTTTAATAGCAAGAGGTTCATTCATAAACATCACCAATTACTATTTTATCAAAAATAGTAGAAAAAACAACCTGTATTTGATATAATTATTATGGTGATGATATGAATAATTCTAATACAAAAGAAGAATTTAAATCATTTCTGTTTGTAGATAAAAAATATAGTGAAAATACTATTAATTCTTATTTAAACGAATATGATAAATTTAGTAATTTTTTTAATAATAAAGATGTATCTAAAATAACAACTAACGAATTAGAAGAATATCTATCTTATTTAAAGAAAAATAATTTATCTAGTAGAAGTATTTCTCATAATATATCTGTTATTCGGACATTATATAAGTTTTTACTAATAAATAAGTATATTGAAAAAGATATAGCGGTATTTTTAGAACTCCCTAAACTTAAAAAAACTTTACCTAAAGTACTAACTATTGAAGAAGTAGATAAATTATTAGATATCCCTTTAACTAATGAATTTAGTTATCGAAATAAAGCAATGTTAGAATTAATGTACGCTACAGGTCTTCGTGTTAGTGAACTAGTTAATTTAAGATTAAATGATATAGATATTGATTCTTGTTTAGTTAAAACAATGGGTAAAGGTTCTAAAGAAAGAATTATTCCTTTAGGAGATTATGCTTTATTTTATTTAAAGGAATATGCCTATAAATATAGAACGCTTATGATGAAAGATAAAATTCATGATTATATATTTGTAAATAATCATGGTAGCAAATTAACACGTCAAGGATTCTTTAAAATAATAAAAGAACTTGCTAAAGAAAAAGGAATAAATAAAGACATATCACCACATACTTTGAGGCATTCTTTTGCTACACACTTACTAGATCGTGGAGCAGATTTAAGAAGTATACAGGAAATGTTAGGGCACTCTAATATAGCAACAACACAAATATATACTCATATATCAAATAAACATATAGAAAATAATTATAATAATGCACATCCACATGCTGGAGGTTAATATGGAAATAGTTGGATTCACTAAAAAAGAAATAGATAGTTTATTAGTATTTAATAAAGGTGGTTACGAAGGTAAAATACTTTTATATAATAATGAACTAGTTTTAAAACAGTTTGAAAAATATCTTGGAGATTATATTGATTTTGAAACTAAAAGATATAAATTGGAGCGACTTGTTAATAGAAAAGTGTCACGTATTATAGTTGAGCCTAAGGCTTTAGTTAGTATAGAAGGAGAATTTAGTGGATACTTAATGCCTAAAATTAGTAACGCTATGCACATTGATAGTATTAGAGATTATGAGAAGTTATTGATGGTTTATTCAAAATTATTTAAGGATTTGGATTACCTCCATAAGAAAAATATTGTTGTAGGTGACTTAAAACCCGCTAATATTTTAGTCGATTATAAATATAATACTAAATTTATAGATGTTGATAGTATGGGTATCGATGAATATCCTATTGATCATGAAAATTATCGTTCTCATGAGGCCAAACTACTTCCAAATTATGAAACAAAATTTAGAGTTAACAGTAGAGAAAACATGGATAATTACTTGTTACTCGCATGTTTTATAAATAGTTTAAGTGGTGAAAATACACCTTTAATAGGTAAACTATTTAATTCTAAATTAACTTTAGAATATAAGAAAATTTTATTTCAATTATTAAAAAGTGATACTTGGTCAACACCAGTAGAAATAAGTACAATATTAGAAGAAGAAAAGGGGAAAATAAAATGACAAAAATAGTTAAAATTAAAGAAAATATATTTCGTGAATACGATTTACGTGGTATATATCCAAGTGAAATAGATGCTTCTGTTGCATATACGATTGGTAAAAGTTTTGGAACTTACATTAAAAAAATGGGAGAAAATAAAACAATAATTGGGCATGATAATCGTTTATCTTCACCAGAACTTAGCACATTTTTACTACAAGGATTATTAGATAGTGGAATAGATGTCGTAAATTTAGGATTAGTTACTACTCCAATGTATTATTTTGGCAAGAAAAAGTTTAAATTTAATACTGGTATTATGGTTACAGCTAGTCATAATCCTAAGGAATATAATGGTTTTAAAATATCATTTTCTAAAATAGGAAATGCTTATGGTAAAGCCATTACTGATTTTAAAGATTTTACTGAAGCAGGAGTATTTGATGAAGGAAATGGTACTGAGATAAAGGAAAGCATTAAAAATGACTATATTAATTCTTTTTGTAAAAACATAAATTTAGGTAGTAAAAAGATACGTGCCGTTGTAGATTGTGGTAATGGTACAGGCTCTATTATTATAAAAGATTTATTAGATGCTTTAAATATTGAGTATTACCCTTTGTATTGCGATAGTGATGGTAATTTTCCTAATCATCACCCTGATCCTAGTGTGACAGAAAATCAAATAGATTTAAGTAAAAAAGTAAAAGAATTAGGTTATGACATAGGTATAGGTATAGATGGTGACGCTGATAGATTAGGAATAGTATTAGAAACTGGTGAAATTATTAAAGCTGATTTAATGATGCTAATAATATATCGCTATCTAAATCACAGTTTAAAAAACAGAAAAGCATTATTTGATGTAAAATGTTCTAAAACTTTAATTGATGAATTAAAAAAGCTTGATATTGAACCAGTTATGTATCGTACTGGCGCATCTTATACTAATATGATGATGCAAAAAGGTGATTTTGATTTTGGTGGCGAATATTCTGGACATATTTTCTTTAGAGATCACTTCACAGGTTGTGATGATGGTATTTACAATGGTTTACGTCTAATTGAAATGTTATCACATACTACTAAGAAATTAAGTGCTTTTTTAGATAATACTAATAAATATTATTCAACTGATGAAATTCGTATCAAAGTAACGGATGATAATAAGTTTGCTATAGTTGATAAGGTTAAAGAATATTGCCAGCAAAAAGGCTACAATTATATAGATATAGATGGTGTTAGAGTAGAATTTGAAGATTCCTGGGCTCTTGTTAGAGCATCTAATACAGGGCCAAATTTAACACTTAGATTTGAAGCTGTTTCAGAAGAAAGACTCGAGGCAATTCAAAAAGAGTTTATTGAATTGTTAGATAGATTAAAATAAAAGCAATTTTATGTATAATTATATTAGAAGGAATAGTTAAATGAAAAATAAAGGAATATTATTGATTGCGATATTTAGTAGTTTGTTTTTAGTTACGGGTTGTGGTAAAGAAAATACTGATAATAATGGCAATAAAGAGTTATCTTATACTAATAAATTTGAATGTTCTAGAACAGAAACATCTACAACATCACAAGTTTATTACATTACTAAACAGGAAGTTTTGAAAGATGAAGATAGTGGTAAAACCGCTATGGAAACAACGATTGCTAGAAGTTATGATTTTAATAAAAATGGTGATAAACTACTTGCATATTATGAAATAACTACTTATAATTTTTTTGTAGATTATGATATGGATGCAATGAAGAAAGTTTTTGAAGAAACGTGTGAAAGTAAAGATAAAAATACTTACAAGAACTGCAATGTTAGTTTAAAGGATAAAACTATAACTATAGTTTCAGAAGTTGATTTAAACTCGGAAGAAAGTAAAGAATACCTTTCTAACGTTACACTAGATTCAATTAAAGAAAATTATGCCGAGTCTCCTTATACGTGCAAATAAATTAAAGTTAAATAATATATTTTATAAAAAAGCATAAATTTTAATGGTGATACTATGAACAACATTACTTATGCTTTTTTATTATGCTCCTTAGCAGGTTTGTCTACTATGTTAGGATGTATTGTTATATTTATAAAAAATAAGTCTAATAAAATACTAATTGCTTCTTTAGCTTTTGCTGCTGGTGTAATGACAACAGTATCTATTACTGATTTAATACCGGAATCATTGCATTATTTAAAAACTTATTTATTTAGCTTTCCTAGAATTATAGTTATGTTGATATGTATTTGTATTGGAATAATCTTATCAATGACAATTGATAAATATTTACCGGAAAATAAGGCTAATAATAGTAAACTATATAGAGTAGGGATAATTAGTATGTTAGCCATTATTTTACATAATATACCAGAAGGAATTGCTACATTTATGACTAGTTCTACAAATATTAAAATAGGACTTTCTCTTAGCATCGCAATAGCGTTACATAATATACCAGAGGGAATAAGTATATCAATGCCAATATATTCTAGTACTAAAAGTAAATCTAAAGCAATTTTATATACTTTTATATCAGCTTTATCTGAACCATTTGGAGCCATAATAGCATTTTTATTTTTAAAAGACATTATGAATAATTTATTAATGGGTATGTTACTTGCTATGATAGCGGGAATTATGTTACATATATCATTTTATGAATTATTACCAGAATCTTTATCATATAATAACAAAAAACTTAGTATTCTTTTCTTTATAATTGGTGTTTTATTCATGTTCATTAACCATTTTATCTTCTAAATATTTACTTTGATTAGTTTAATATGTTAAAATATTAGTTGTAGAAGATAGTATATATAGATAGAGAAATAGAGTAGGGAAGTGGTTTAATGGAAACAATAGAATATGTACCAAATGGTGTATGCTCTAAAAAAATGGTATTTAAAATTGAAAATAATATTATAAAGAGTTTTGATGTAATAGGTGGATGTTCTGGTAATTTACAAGGAATAAACAAATTAATTATTAATAGAGATATTGATGAAGTAATAAAATTATTATCTGGAATAAAGTGTGGCATTAAAAATACATCTTGTCCTGACCAGATAGCTCAAGCTTTAATAAATTATAAAACAAAAAGAAGCGTTTAAATCGCTTCTTTTTCTTGGGTAATTATTCCATATCAAATGATTTAGTTGCTTCATTTGATTTGCAATCTTTGCAAGAATTGTTTTTACAATTAGTAGTATTTTTGTTAGTACTATTAGTTGTATTCTTATTATTCTTATTCTTTTTCATTATTTCATCACCCAGTAATAGTATTATCTAAAATTAAAATATTATAATGGAAATAATTGGATAAATTTTATTTTATAGAAGTTAACATAATATTCATTATACGAATATTAATATAATTTAATTTTTTATAAAAATAATTATATTTTTTTCTTTATTTATAACTATATTTTACCATAATAATATTGATATAGATAGATATATTTTTAATTAATTATTTATATATAAACATAAATATAAAATTATTTTAATTTTAAATTGATTTTAATTTATTTATCTTTAATTTATCACTTTTAACTAATTACTATGCACATAAAATTATTAATATTATACTTGTTATTACAATATATACTTTTATTCTAACAAATCTAGATGTATAGTTCTTCACCTTTTTAAAGAAAAATCGCTTAAAATGCGTCTCTATTTTTAGTTAATTATAACTACTATACTATTTTCCACTATTTTTAAATAAAAATTAAAATAGGGCGTTAAAATTTATTTTTTAAGCATATTTGCTTACTATATAATAATATAATAATACAATTATACAATATTAATATATTATGGTTCATATTTAATCAAAAATTATCTTATAAATAGTTATTGTTTGTTAATGATGAATATTTCTTTTTAATTATTTTATTCATAAGAAAATAGGGGAACCTCCCCTACTTTTAACTAACTACATTTCTTGATTGAATTTCGGCAATCTTTTCTAAAACTTCCGCCGCATTTTCTGTCGTAATAACAGAATAACCTAGTTCTCTTAATGCTTGAACCTTTAAAGTATTTAGTTCTAATGTTCTACTTATTTTTTCTTCCATTTTATGCTCTATTTGTGCTACAAAGCGGCGATGTGATTCTGCAATTCTTGTTTTTGATGCACCACCACTATTATATAAAGTCATAGCTGAAAACATAATACTTTCAAAAATAAATTGTTCTTCTTCATTAAATACAAATTCATTAGGCTTAACAAAACCGGCAGCTTTAGCAACATAACCTAACATATATTTTAACTCATTTCCACTATCAATAGATTGTAAAAAATGATATAAATATTTTATTATATAGTAAGACTCTTTATCATTGGTATCATCTAATTTTTCTTTTATGATAGCGTTTATATTAGCAACTAACTCTTGTTGTTTCTTATCAAGTCCATTATAGAAGTTTTTGTCATCTTCTTTTACTTCTTCAATATTTAATTTATTATCATTTATAGTGCTTAAGCGTGTTTCAACGTTCATAATATAATCTGTATCTATTTTAATTGCATTTATTTCTTCTACAGATTTAACGCCTAATAAGTTTAATAGTAAAACCTTCTTATCTTTTGGCCATTTATTAATATCATCTAACTCTAAATAATTATAAATCATTTGTCTTGATACACCTAAAAATTTAGCTAATTTTACTTTAGAAATACCTAATTCATGTAAGATTTCATTTAGTTTATCCATATCTTACTACCTCCTATTATCATTTTAGCACATAATTGTCAATTGTCAAGTGTAAAGTAATAGTAAAAGAAAAAGCTATTTAAAATAGCCCTTATAAATACAGAATTTTTTCATTGTTACGGTATACTTCTTTAATTATTCCTCCACCAAGACATTCTTCTCCTAAGTAAAAAACACACGCTTGTCCTGGTGTAACAGATTTAACTTTTTCTGGATAAGAAACTAAGATATTTCCATCATCTAGGTATTTTAAATAAACTTTATTATCTGGTTGACGATATCTAAATTTAGCAGTACATTCTAGGGGTTTGTTATCACTTATCCAATTAATTGTATCAATTAAAGCAGCATCACTAAATAGATAGTCATTCTCATCACCTGTAGCGACATATAAAATATTATTTGTTAAATCTTTTCCTACTACGAAAGTTCTATCAGCATTACCACCTAAATTTAAACCTTTTCTTTGACCTATTGTATAATACATTAAACCTATATGTTCCCCTACTACATTTTTAGAATTAATATCAACAATCTTTCCTGGTATATTAGGTAAATAATTTTTTAAAAAATCAGTAAAATGTCTTTCTCCAATAAAACAAATACCAGTAGAATCTTTCTTATGTGCAGTAATTAAATCATATTCTTCAGCAATTTTTCTTACTTCTGGCTTTTCTAAATCGCCAACTGGAAATAGAACATTCTTAAGTTGCTCTTTAGATAGTTGTGATAAGAAATAAGTTTGGTCCTTATTATTATCAACACCACGCAATAACTTACCATCTTTTAATCTAGCATAATGCCCTGTTGCAATATAATCTGCACCTAATTTAATTGCTTCTTTAACAAACGCATCAAACTTAATATACTTATTACACATTATATCAGGATTAGGGGTCCTTCCTTTTTTTAATTCATCTAAGAAGTAAGTAAATACATAATCCCAGTATTCCTTTACAAAATCAACACGATGTAAAGGTATATCTAATTTTTTACATACTTCTAAAGCATCATTATAGTCTTGTTCTTGTGGACATATATTATTTTGTAAAGTAGGGTTTCCTAAAATATCATTATTTACACTAGCATCCCAGTTACGCATAAATAACCCTATTACTTCATATCCTTGTTTTTTTAGTATAATAGCAGCAACACTACTATCTACTCCCCCACTCATACCAATTACTACTTTTTTCAATTTCAATCACCTGGTGATATTATAACACTAATATAGCCTAAAGTAAATTTAAATAATAAATATAATTTTTATTTATTAATATACTATTTATATTACTATTCCAATTAAAATAGGCATTAAATATATTTCTAATAATATTGAAATTATAGATAAAATTATTGATATTCCAAGTATTATTAAATATTTATTCATAATAGGTTTAAAGTCTATCTTTTTTCTTTTAAATATAGCATATAATAAACTAATTGATACTTTTAAAGATACTATTGTTAGTAAACTATAATTAATTATGCTTATAATATGATGAGGAAATATATAGAAAAGCGCTAATAAAATACCTTTAGTTTTATAAATAATAATTATATTACAAATAGAAAAACCTAACGAAAATATCTTTAAAAAGAAAGAAAACAATATAATAGGAATGCCAATTATAGAAAATCCTAATAACCAAATTATAAATATAAATAAACCTTCTTCTATAGTAGCGTTTTTTAATGTATCAATATAATTTAATGAATTAATACTACCAAAAAAATTAGTTATAGAATCACTAACTATTTTTTTATCATTATCATTTAACATTAATGAAAAAATAGAACCAGAAATTAACGCTATTGCTATTAAAATAAATAAAAATATAATGCTACGACGATTATCTTTGATTATTGTTTTTAACTTGTCCATTTCATTCACCTAGTTAAGATTATGAAAAATTAAAAATAATATTCCAAAATGTAAAAAAATATATTATAATATTTAAAGAGGTGTAATAATGAGCAAGAAAGCAACAAAAATAGCTGTTTGGATTATGCTTATCGCTATGATAGCGTCAGCTGTAGCGGTTATTGTAATGTATATATAAAAAATGATATTGAGCTAATATCATTTTTTTGTTTCTTATTTTTTATTTTCCCATTGCCATTCGCTTACTTCTTTCATATCAACACCAAAGTCACGAATGTAATTATTATGTTCAATTAACTTTTCTTTCATAAGTTGACTTAAATAAGCACCTTGACTACCAGTAGATGGTACCAATTCAACAACTTTTTGAACTAAATGGAATCTATCAATACCATTTAATACTTTCATATCAAATGAAGTAGTTATTGTTCCTTCTTCTTTATATCCTACAACGTGTAAATTACGATTATGACGATAATATGTAAGTTCATGAATTAATGTAGGATATCCATGATAAGCAAATAAAATAGGTGTATTTTTAGTAAATAATAAGTCATATTCTTGGTCACTTAAAGCATGTGGATGTTCATCACGCGATTCTAATTTCATTAAGTCGACAACATTTATAAATCTTATTTTTAATTCTGGTAAATGTTTTCTTAGTATAGAAACTGCTGCTAAAGATTCTAATGTTGGAGCATCACCACAACAAGCCATTACTATATCAGGTTCACTATCAGAATCGTTACTAGCAAAGTCCCAAATACTAACACCTTGACTACAATGTTTTATAGCCTCATCCATAGTTAACCATTGATAACTAGGATGTTTAGACGCTACGATTACATTGACATAGTTTTTACTTCTAATACAATGGTCAAAACAAGATAATAAACAGTTAGCATCTGGAGGTAAATACATTCTTACGACATCTGCTTTTTTATTAGCCATATGGTCTAAGAAGCCAGGGTCTTGATGAGTATAACCATTATGATCTTGTTGCCATACGTTTGATGTCAAGACAAAGTTTAATGATGCAATATCTTGACGCCAAGGAATTTCATGGCAAACCTTGAGCCATTTAGCATGTTGTGCAGCCATAGAGTCCACAATACGAATGAATGCTTCATAACTAGCAAAGAAACCATGACGACCAGTTAACAAGTAACCCTCTAATAAGCCTTCACATACGTGTTCACTAAGTATCGAATCTATTACACGTCCATCTTTGGCAAGATATTCATCGGTATCTTTAGTACTTAATTGCCAATCACGATTAGTTTCTTCAAATACTTTATATAAACGGTTAGACATTGCCTCATCTGGGCAGAATAATCTAAAATTCTTATTATCTTTATTATATTTAAATATGTCACGTACAAAACCACTTAATACTAACATATCTTGGGCTTTAACTGTACCAGGTTTTTTAAAATCAACAGCGTAATCTCTAAAGTCCGGCATAATTAAATTACGTAGTAATAATCCTCCATTAGCATGAGGATTAGCACCCATTCTTTTATTACCTACTGGTGTAAGTTTTTGTATTTCTTCTAATAAATGACCATTATCATCAAATAATTCTTCTGGATGATAACTTTTTAACCAATCTTCTAATTGTTTTAAATGTTCTTCACGTTCCATAGTAATAGGTACTTGGTGAGCTCTAAAGTTTCCTTCAATAACTTTATTATCAACCATCTTTGGACCAGTCCAACCTTTTGGTGTACGTAAAACAATCATTGGCCATAATACACGTCTAGATTCATTTTTTTCACGGTACGCTAATTGAATTGCTTTAATATCATTAATAACTTTATCCATTACATTTTTCATGGCTTCATGCATTTCAAATTCATCGCTACCTTCAACAAAGTAAGGTTTCCAACCACAACCATTAAAGAAACATTGTACTTCCTCTTTAGATATTCTTGAAAATATAGTAGGATTACTTATTTTATAGCCATTTAAATGTAAAATAGGTAATACTGCACCATCTGTTTTAGGATTAATAAACTTATTAAGATGCCAAGATGTTGCAAGTGGTCCAGTTTCTGCTTCACCATCACCTACTACACAAGCCGCAATTAAATCAGGATTATCTAATACTGCACCAAATGCATGCGCTAAAGAATATCCTAATTCGCCACCTTCATGGATAGAACCCGGTGTTTCTGGTGCAACATGTGAAGGAATTCCTCCAGGAAAAGAAAATTGCTTAAATAATTTTTTTAATCCTTCAATATCTCTACTGATTGTAGGATAATACTCACTATAAGTTCCCTCTAAATAAACATTAGATACAATAGCGTTACCACCGTGACCTGGTCCAGATAAATAAATCATATCTAAATCATATTTATTTATAACTCTATTTAAATGTGTATAAATAAAGTTTTGACCTGGTACTGTTCCCCAGTGACCAACTATTTTTTTCTTAATTTGTTCTTTACTTAGTGGTTCTTTCAGCAAAGGATTATCAAGTAAATATAATTGACATGCTGATAAATAATTAGCAGCCCTAAAATATTTATCCAGTAAATTTATATCATCTAAATAGTTTCTATCATTCATAATCATACCCTCTATTCTACTTAAAATTATATCATATAAGTAAAAAAAAAGATATAAAGAAACTACTTTGTATCTAAAAACTTACAATGTTTACATAACTCTTCACATTTTTTATGATTTTTAAATCCTTCTAGTATGTTTTTATATCTTTTAGAATTAATGACATCTTCTAAATTATCTTTGTAAATGTTTCCAAGATTAATATTCCCAACTGTATCTAAACAGCAAGGAACAATAGTACCATCTACAAGTATACCTATATGATCTTTTAAAGCATAGCAGGCTCCATTTTCTAAATAAGTATTATTATTTAAATCTGGCCAAATAAATTCATGAAAATTATTTATGAATAAATAGTTATTTATTTTAAAATTATCTATATTTTCTTTTATATCAGTATGGTAATGTTCATTAATTTTAGCAATTATCTCATTATTATATTTATTTTTTACCCAAAGTCTTAATGATATATATGTTTTATTTTTTATTAAAGCATCAATTGTATTAAATATATCGTTTAAATAATTATCTAGTGATATATTGTATTTGTCATTAAAACTATGTAATGAAATATTAACTTGTCTAATATTCTTATTGTCTTTTATCCTCTTAATTAAATAACCGTTAGTAGTTATATTAACATTAAATTCTTTTTCTTTAGCATTACTTATTAATTCATTAATTTTAGGGTGCATTAAAGGTTCTCCTAAGATATGAAAATATAAATAATTAGTATAAGGTTTAATTTTATCTAAGATAGTATTAAATTCATTTATAGTAATAAACTGTTGTTTTCTTTTATTTTTTATACAAAAATCACAGTTTAAATTGCAGTTATTAGTAATTTCTAAGTATATTTTTTTATATTGCATACATTAACTCCTCTATATAGAATTATAGCAGATTACTAAAGCATTAACAATAATTGACTAAGTCTAGTCTTTGTGCTAATATAATTCACATGAAAGAAGGAATACTATGGATTATTGTAGTGAATGTACTTATTTAATACCAGATAAATGCAAAGGATATAGTAATGGTTATTTTTATTGCGAAAGAAAAGATACTTATGTTTTAGCATCTACAGAGCATTGTTATGATTATTGTCGTGCATATTCTAGACCTGATTACATAGCTAGAGAATTACAAAATCGTAGCATCCGAGAAAAGAATGGTTATGACTCGTCTTCATGTTATATAACTACTATAGTATCAAATATATTAGGATATAAAGATAATGGTTACGTATTAAATATACTTAGAAATTTTCGTAATAATTATTTACAAGAAAATAACATGTATAAGAGTTTATTAGTTGAATACGATATAATTGGTCCTTTAATAGCTAAAGATATATATAATAGTTCTAATAAAGAAGAAATAGCTTTTAACTTATATGAGCATATTTTAAAAAATATAGTTATAGAAATAGAACAAGGAAACTATGAGAACGCTATTAAATTATATAAAGGAATGACTTATGGTTTAAAAGTATGTTTTGGATACGCTAATAAAAATATTGATCCCGCTATCATATCAAGCAAAGATATTAAAGAATCTGGTCATGGAAAGGCTTTAAGAAAATAGTATGAATTTATTAAATAGTAAATATATCATTGTTGAAATCATTCCTACGGCTGTGACGCCTAAAAAGGGAGAAATAATTCAAATTTCTGCTTTAAAATTAAATGGTTTAACCTTATTAGATAGATTTGATTATCGTTTAGATGATGCAAGCCTACCAATACCAGAAATGTTATCTTGGATATCTTACGATAAAGATTTATTTACTTATCGTAATAAATCAAACGTTATATTAAAAGAATTTAAAACATGGTCAGAAAAGTTACCTATTTTAGTATTAGATGAAACTTATACAAAAGCTTACTTAGAAAAATTAGGAAATGAATTAATACCTATACTTTCCTTTTTAGAAGAAGAATACAGTACCGATATCATTGATAAATTAGCTACCAAATATAACTTAGAACCTAGTAATTATATTGTAAATTTATTATACGAGAGTCTAATACAAAAACTGTCAAAATTGGATTAATCTCCAAAATTGACAGTTTTTTTAATCTACATCGTAACGTGATAAAATACTTGCTGGTGTTTTTATAATAGTTGTAAATATAGGTATTAAGCCTATTACTAAGTTAAATATATAAATACCTATAATAACTAATAGAATTATCGGTATATTAATTACAAAGTATTTAGAAAAATAGCTTACCTTTGATATTGTATTTAAAACATAAGCAGTAAGTAATATAGCTGGAACATTAGCAAGTGTTGTAATAGCAATTATTTCTCCAGCAAACATTTTATATATATCTATTTTCTTTAATCCAATAGCGCGATATATACCTACTTCTTTTATGCGTGATAAAAATGAAGAACGTATCATAAAAAATATTTCTATTAAAGAGATAATTAGTACTATACCTGCAGAGGTTAGATTAGCTTTAATAGTATCACTTCTATTTGCTAGGTATAAATTTTTACTATATTCGTAACTATCTTGTAAAGTTATGTTATTAGAACTAAAATATTCTTTTGTATTAATTTTATCTTTACTATATATAGCAATATTCTTAACTTTTTCTATTAAAGAATACTTTATCATATTATTGTTAACTAATTTATAACTAACAGTATGGCTTTCATAGTATCCAACTACCTTTAACTTTTTATCATTTATTTTAGTATCAATTTCTTTATTTAATGGCATTTCATAACGATTATTAATATTAACTATTACTTCGTAATCATCTACTGGTAACCTACCCTCTTTTAAAGTTATGTCATTAAGAAATAAATTATAGTCAAATATTTCTTTTTTGTTTTGAATACCTATTTCATCATCATAAACTTCATCAGTAGGATAAAATCCATCATCTATAATATTAGAATCTTTTTTATTACATAAATATAATATATTTACAAATAAACTATTATTCATATAAATAGAAGGACTACCAGTATCAGAAATACCTGTTATTGTAAATTCACCTAAAGCAGGAATAACAACCTTTCTATTTAATAAATCATCTATTTTAGTAATTCCCACCATTTTAGCGTCATCTGAGTCAACAAGTCTTTGAGCAACCATTTCATCTATAACAAATGTATTAACATCACTAGAAATATTTCCTAAAATAATCTCTTCTTGACTTAATAATTGCTTGCCCGCTATAGAACCTGTTAAATAAACATTACTAGTTCGTAATTGTAAGAAATCTGATGTTGATAGTTGTACGCTGATAACAGAATCACTAGGTAAAATATAATTTATATTTGCATTACTTTCATATTTTAAGTAATCATCAACTTTAATATTACTTACTTTAGCAGTTAAATAGTTTTTATTTATATCAACAAAGTCAATATCATCTACTTTAATTGTAGCAAAAATAGAACTTACAGAGTACATAGCAAATATTCCCGCTATAAAGAAACCAACCAATAATATTTTTTTTAGTTTAGAAAACTTAAATATCTTTTTAAAACCATTAGTCACTAGAGTAAACAAGTTAAATATTGATGAATACTTAGTAGGAATATCAGTATTAAAAGTTTCTTTAAAGTCATAACTATAATTTTCTATTTCTTTTTTATCAATTGCCTTATAGTGTTCATCTATAAATTCGATATTAGATTGTTCATTAACAACTTCTATTTCTTTTATATTACTATTAATGTATATGTTATTGTCTTTAATAACTATTTTTAAATTTAAAGGTTTATTGTCACTTCCATAAACATCAATATTTAAGTTATCCTTACTAAAATTTTCATGATTTTCAAAGTCTTTTAAATAAATTTTACCGTCTATTTGATAATCTAAGTTATTTTCATGGGTATTATCTTTAATACTTAGTATTTTACCGTCTGCAATTTCAATAATTGTACTTGCAAAGAACTCCGCTAAATTACGTTCATGAGTAACTAAAATGACTAGCCTTTCTTTAGAAATAGCTTTTATAATATTCATTACTTCTAAAGAGTTTTTGCTATCTAAATTACCAGTTGGCTCATCGCATAAAAGTATTTTAGGGTTTTTAACAATAGCACGAGCAATACCTACTCTTTGACGCTCACCACCAGATAAAGACTCCGCTAAACGGTTTCTATAACGATATATACCAACTTTCTCTAAAACATAATTAACTCTTCTTTTTATTTCTTCTTTATCTTTAATACCAATTAGTTTTAATGTAATAGCGACATTTTCAAATACTGTTTTATCATCAATTAATTTATAATCTTGAAAAATATATCCTATATTTAAATTTCTTATTTTATCAACTTTATAAGAACTTTTAGAAGTTATTTTCTTAGAATCTATGTAAATATTACCAGATTTTACTTTATCTAAACCGCCTATAGTATTTAATAAAGTAGTTTTTCCTGAACCTGACTCTCCAAGAAGTGCAACTAAACCTGTTTCTCCTAATTCTAAATTTACATCATTAATAACATGGATTTCACTCTTTTTACCCTTATTAAAATATTTATTTAGTTTTTCTATTTTTAACATATGTTACACCTCTTCTCTAATAGTATTCATAGTTGTATCTTTAAATAGTTTTCTTGAATATCTATTACTAATTAAATACGCCATTAAAGTAATAATTAAGTAAATAATAATGTATTCTTTAACACTTAAATATCTAATTATATCAGACATATTTATATTTAGAATTTGCATTTTTACTAAAGTAACTGTACCTATAAATACTATATATGCAATAGTTGATACATTAAATAATTCGATAGTTAATAATTCTTTAGTAACTTTTTTATTAGCCCCTAAAATTCTAAGTGTTGCGTAATATACATTTCTTGATTTAAGAATTAATTTAATAATAAAGTACGCAATAAAGAATAACGCTATTAAAAGGCCCACTACAAAGAATTTTTCCATCAGCATGAAAATTTCAGTTGTCCCAGTTTTAACTAAAGTGTCTTTGACAATTAAAGTAATAAATCCTAATTCTTCTAAGTTTTCATTAACTTTATAAAGATTTTTTTCATCATCAACTATTACACTTACTTGGTATTTGCTATTGCCAAATAAATTTTCATAATCAGAATCATTTATGTAAATAGTATAACCATTATCATCATAGTTATCTATATTTAATAGTTTTTTAATATTTGTACTATTATAAATATTAGTAATTTTTACAGCAATATTATTTTCAAAATAAATATTCTTAATTTTAATATTCATATCTTCATTTTTACAGTTATATTGTTTACAGTATATATTAAGGTTTTCGTCTATATAAGCTTCACCTTGCTTTATTAAATTACTTGGCTTTACATAAATATTATAAGTATTATTATTAACTTCTTCTTTTATGCTCGTATAATTACTAACTAAAGAAATATTATTTAAATAATCCGAAACTGTATCAGAAGCATAAATAGTGTTATAAACAGAATAAGTAGAAACAACTGATACCTCATCTAAAACAACACCAACAATCTTGAATGTTTTTGCGTTATAAGAAATTCCCTTATAAGTACCAAGATAGGTTTCTTTATTTAATAAAATCTTCTCAGCATTTTTTAAGTACTCTTGGTAATTAGGATCACCACTTACTACTATTTCGTAAGGATTAGTAGGCATTCTACCAATATCTATATCTGACTCTTTTATATCACTAATATTTTTTACTTTTGACCACATTACAAAATCATTTCCAATTTTAAAAGTAAATTCTTTATCTATAACTAAATCATTTTTTACTATTTTGCTTATATTTTTAGTGTTTGTAATATTATTAAAATCATTATCAGTAAAATAAGTCTTATCTTTCTTCTTTACAACTATTCTTTTAGAAGCGTTTTCTGAAGTAAAATAATTAGTATAACCGTCAATTTCTTCTAAAAATTCTTTATTTTTAGTCGATGCATAAGTACCAGCAAAAGAAAATATAACAAATATGAATACTAGTAAAAGAAGTAAGAATTTTAATTTAATATTATAAGTATTTCTAATACCAAGACGAATTTTATTAACGTTACTAAGGGATTTAAAATCTTTTAAAGTAACATCATTATCAGAAGTATTACACTTTTGAATAGTAATATCTTCTATTACTTTACCATCATGCATACTAATTTTTCTTGTTACATATTTTTCTACTTGTTCATAATTATGTGTAACAATAATAACTAGTTTATCTTTAGAAATTTCACTAAGTAATTCAATTATGCTATCAGCAGCACTTCGATCTAAAGATCCGGTTGGTTCGTCTGCGATTATAATTGGTGTTTCTTTAGCAAGAGCTCTAGCAATAGCGACTCTCTGTTTTTGTCCTCCAGATAGTTTGGCTACTTTAGTATTTCTAAATTTATACATGTCTACTTTTTTTAAGAGTTCTAATACTTTATTTTTTATTTCTCTTTTTTTATAGCCATTAAGTAATAATACTAATTCAACATTTTGGTAAACAGTATAACTATTTACTAAATTAAAATTTTGAAAAATATTACTAACATATTTACGACGATAATTTTCAAAATCTTTTTCTGTATAATGACTAGTTTCTTTACCATTTATGTACATTTCTCCTTCTTCATAGGAATCTAGACCACTAAGTACATTTAATAAAGTTGATTTTCCTGAACCACTAGCGCCAGTTATCGCAACAAATTCACCAATATTAAATTCTAAATTTACTTTAGAAAAACCACTAGTAATTAAACCTTTATTATAATAATACTTTGATACGTTTTTTAGTTTTAACATTTTTACCCTCCTTAAGTATAACTTAATTATACTAAAAATAACTATTCTAGTCTACTTATAATTAACCAAATTAAAAAGTTTACCTCTAAGATAAACTTCTATTAAAAATATAAAAATCTATTATTTGATATTAGCATCTTTATACATAAAACATTCTTTATCATGGGAATAAATAATACCTATAGCTTGAAGATAGGAGTAAATTATAGTTGTTCCAACAAACTTCATTCCTCTTTTTGTTAAATCTTTAGAAATATCATCTGATAATTTAGAACTAGTTAAACCTATTTCATAAAATATTTTCCCCTCAGTAAATATTTTTAAATAATTATAGAATGATCCATATTCTTCTTTTATTATTTTAAATATTTTAGCGTTATTAATACTGGCTTTAATTTTTAACTTATTTCGAATAATATCTTTATTACTAAGTAATTCTTGAATTTTGTTTTCATCATATAAATAAATTTTATTTATATCAAAGTTATCATAAGCTTTTTTAAAACTTTCTCTTTTATTAAGTACACATTCCCAAGATAGACCAGCTTGAAAAGATTCTAGTATAAGCATTTCAAATAAGTATTCATCATTAAAATTAGGTATACCCCACTCTTTGTCATGATATTCTATATATTTAGGATTATCTAAGTTACACCAAACACATCTTTTCATAGTGCTGTACCTTTAGTAGGAATAATATAATCATTAATATTAATACCTTCTAATTCTAATAATTTGACTTTATTTTGAATACCACCACCGTAGCCAGTTAAACTTTTATTAGAACCTACTACTCTATGACAGGGTATAATTATACAAACAGGATTCCATCCTACTGCTCCACCTACAGCTTGAGCTGACATTCTTTTTATACCTTTAGTTTGCGCTATTTCTTTAGCAATATCATTATAAGTGATTACTTTACCAATTGGTATTTTACACATTATATCAATAACCATTTTTCTAAATGGTGTTAAATTTTCTAATTTAAGTTTTGGAATAAAATCTGGTTTTTTACCACTGAAATATATATCTAACCATTTTATAGTTTCATCAAATATTGGTAAGTCTTTTTCTTCATATTCACCAACATGTTTCATTGCATCTTTAGAATCTAAAAACCACAATCCTGTTAAATTAGTTCCATCACTTCGCATATAGATAGTACCTATTTGTGATTCATAAGTCTTTTTATAACGCATCTAAATACCTCCTTACATATATAATTATTAAATATTAATAATTTCTACAGCGTTACCATGTTCTTTTATAATATCAATTAAATCTTTAGTATATAACCAAATGGTTGCGGTATTATCATTAGGATGAATACCAATTATAGATGGTTCTTCTTTAAAAAATTCATCTATAAATACAATTACTTTTCTTTCTTTATCATTAAGTACTCCTAGTGGTGTAACAGCACCTGGTATCAAATTTAGTATCTCCATTAAATCTTCACTAGAAGCAAATGTTAAAGGTCTAGTGTTATTATTTCTTCTAAATTCTTTTAAGTCTACTTTTTTATCTCCTTTTACAGTAATTAAATAATAATTTCTTTTCTTATCATCACGAATAAAAAGATTTTTAGCGTCTCTTTCAGGGTAAGGTACCTTTATTTGCGCTAATTCTTGCATGTTATACACTGCTTTATGTTCAGTAATTTCATACCAAATATTTTTATCTTTAATAAGTTCATATATTTTATCTTTATTCATAATTTACCTCTTTTAATTTTTAACTTTAACACCTATTATACCCGCTATTTCGCAACACTGCCAACTATTAATAATAATTCCTTTTAAAGAGTAAATATCCATTACTATAGAATTTATATCACAATTAGAAAAATCTATATTATTTAAATTTACTTTTAAAAATTCTGCCTTAGTAAAATTTACATTATTAAATTCTATATCTTTAATATTAGCTTCTGAAAAACTACTTTCTGTAAAATTACTATCTATTATTTCTAAATTTTTAATTTTACTACCAATTAAATTTAAATATTTAGAGTTACAATTAATAATTGATACATCTTTTAAACTAGATTCAATAAAACTTGTACCAATCATTTTACAATTTTCAAATATAACACGATTTAGACATTTTTTATCAAAAACCTGATTAGATAAATCACAATTTTTAAATACTACATCAATTAAGTCAATTCTTTCTAATTTCATATTATTAAAGTCAACATTTTCAAAAATACAACTATCAAAAGTAATATCTTTTATAACAACATTATTCCTTATTTTATTTTTTATAATAGCATTATAAAATTCATTATTCTTAAGGCAAGTATTTATGTCTTGTAACATTGGGTTATTTATTTTAGGTTTAACAATTTTCATTTTATTCCTCACTGACTAGTAATTATACGACAAAACATTCGTTTAACTAAATTATACCATATACTAAGTGTGATGTGCTTATCAAAATTTATAAAATAGTATTTAAAAAGCAGACTTAAATCTGCTTAAAAATTATTGTTTATGTTAATTTTCCCCTTTAATAATTTTATTTATAAACATAGCGTAACTAAGAGGAATAATAATTAAAACTATTGGGGCAATATAAACTGACACGCTGTTGTGTACATTAAATATTGCAAAATTTTTAATTTAACATAATTAACTTAAATTTTATATTTAATTAATTCCTCCATTATTACATCAATATAGTTTCTTATTTCTGGATCTACATTTTTCATATTGGTATAAAAGTTTTTAATATCTTCAAATCGTAATCTAAAATCACTTGCGTATTCTTTTTCAAGACTTTTAAAGCTTGTTTCTATAGTTTTCTTTAGCTTTTCTTCATCAAGAGTTTCAAGTCCTTCAGAAGTATTTATATGAAATTGTTTACTTATACTTGAAAGTTTACCTTCTATAAAATATTGCCCAAACACTTTCCAAGATATTGGTGAATGTTCATCAATAGCGATTTCATTACTTGAAACAACTTTATAATTATCATTATAAAGAATAGTTCCAACAATAGAACCAGTTGGAATTATGTTTAAAAGCTTTGTATTTAATCTTTTAAATTTATCGCTTTCATACTCTTTCTTTTTAAATCCTGGCCCATCAAAATTACATATTTTCTTAATCTTATTAAATTTTGAATCTGTTAATTCCATAACGCTCGCCATTGCTAAATTTCCACCTTTAGAATGACCAACAACATATACATCTTTATCTAAGAAAGAAATATTATTTTTTAAATAATCTATTGCTAACGTTTGAGTATAAGTAGGATATTCATAAGCAAGTCTAAAGTTTTCAAGCCATCCTATTAGTGAACCATCTGTTCCTTTAAAACTTATTATTTTTTCAGTTTCTGTTTTTATAATACAAGCTCCAAATTGAACTTCTTCATTCTTTATATTAGTAAAATCTGAAATAATAATTTCAGCATATCTTTTACTATCCTTTACCATATTTAATATTTCCATAGCTTTTGGTGCCATAAAACTAGAGGTTGCTAAGGTTTTAGAAAGAGCATAATCGTATAATTCTTTAAGATTCTTGCCTTCTTTAAATGATGGAACAGGTAAATAAACTAAAATAGCACCTAGTAAATTATCTAAATCATTCCATCTAACATCATCAAATGATGTATCTTTATAAAATTTTAAATAATCAATTATTGTAAACATACAAAACACCTCACTTATTTTCTATAAAAATATACATTATTAGCGTAGTATAGTTCCTATAAAAGTTAATTTAGTTCTAATAATAAACATTTAAATTTCTTTATTCTCAGTTACTACTTACACTATCTATTTAATAAATTTTAAATTATAATTTGTTATTTTGTTAAATTTAATTTACCACTATTTCTAAATACATTTTTTTCATACATAAATTTTTTATCATTTGTATTTGATGGTAATTCTATAACTTCTAAAGTATAATCTTTAATATTTAAAAATATTATTAATATGTCTTTTTATTACTGCTCTATCTCTATCAAACAGTTTTGCTAATTGTTCTAAAGATAGCCAAACAGTTTCATCCCTCACATTAACTTCTAGTTTTACTTTTTGATTTTCAAATAAAATTATTTCATTTCTCATATAACCTCCCATTCTATTTTTATCGTTTATGTTTTAACTTAGTTTATCATATTCCATATCAGTTACTGGTTCACACCATTCTGTAGATGTATTTTCTCAAGGAACTTCTATGACTAATTATAAAATGATTAATTTCACCTGTATGGTCTATAAACATACTAGTACTACCTATTAAAGCACCTATTCCTATAAATAAACACCAAAATATTAATACTCTTTTAGTAATCTTATATCGCATACTAATTCTCTTTTCTATAACAAACTAATAATCTTAGGAACAAATATTATTAATCCTATAACAGCAGATCCTATAGCAAATACCAATACTGCACCTGCAGATATGTCTTTAGCACGTTTAGCCTTATCACTTATTTTGGGTTCTGCTATATCAACAACTGTTTCAATAGCGGTATTAAATAATTCACCGCCAATTACTAAAGCAAATAACGTAATGCAAATTAACCACTCAGTTACACTTATCTTTAAAAGAATACCAAAAATAATTACTAGTAAAGCTATACTTAAATGAATTTTTATATTTCTTTCTGTTTTAAAAGCACTACCAACACCTGAAAAGGCATATTTAAAACTATTTATTAAACTTTTATTTTTCATACTGCAACTCCTTATTAAAACCTAACTTATTTATTAAACCAATATATAAAATTAAATACGAAATAGATACTAAGAAACCCGCTAATACATCACTAGTATAATGAACTCCTAAGTAAATTCTACTAATACCTATCGATACAATTAAGAAAGATAATAGACCTATTAAAGTAAACTTTAAATATTTATTTTTAATATTTTTATAAATTAAATATATTAAAAATCCATAGAAAGCCATACTTATCATTGAATGACCAGAAGGAAAACTATATCCAGTTTCATTAACTATTCTATATTCTGTTGGTCTTGGTCTTTGTAAGATAAATTTAAATGTCTGATTTAAAACCGTAACTAATACTAAGTTTATAGCAATTAAATAACCAGTTTTTTTGTTTTTTACTGCTACAAATAGAATAATAGTTAACGCAATTAACCAAACAGCACTACCTAAAAAAGTAATAAATTTTATAATAGGTGTCAAAGAATTATTAATTAAATACTTGGAAATAAATTTATAACCAATAATATCTCCATTCATTATTTCATGATTAAATACATCTTCAGCAAGGGCAAGAAATAATATTAAACAAATAAAACAAATTAACCATTTATAATTAACAACTATTATATTTTTAATACGTTCTAACATTTTACATCTCCTATTAATTTTTATATATTTTATTTAATAAATAACATAATAATACTATAAATATAGCACTTAAAACTCCACCAAATATTTTACCTACTATTAAAGAGCTATGAATAATAAGGGAAATTCCTATAAAAATTATAAATAAATTTAAAACTAAGACTAAAATATATCTTAATACTTTAGGAATTTTTTTATTATTTATTAGATCCGCTATAAATGGTTCCATATATATCTCTCCTACTTAGTATACTACATAAAAAATTATACTAAAAAGTACTAGAATTTTCAATTAAATTAAAATAAAAATCCTTAAAATTTTAAATAATTTAAGGACCTATTTATTTTAATCTTTTAGTTTTAGACCATCTTTAAAAGTTTTTCCTACTACTTCGCCTAAGACTCTATAAGAATTATCAATCATATCATAAGTAATTATTTGTAATTTATCTACATCAATATTACCAAATTCATCTAAGTATTTTTCATCTACAGAAGTGTTTACCACAGTACCTATTAATGTACCATCTATAAATGAATCTACTTTACACTCTAATGTAAGAGGATATTCTTCAATAATTGGTGCATCTATAAAATTAGATTTTGTAACATGAACTTGAGTTTTTTTTATTTTATCTTCATGATTACCTGATACTATTCCAAAGTAATCTGATATCTCTTCTGTATCTTTAGTAGCAAAACTTACTGTAAAAGCTTTTTTTAACTCCAAATTAGCAGTAGTTTTATGTTTTGATAATGCTATATGTATCTTATTATAATCGTATATACCACCCCAGGCAGCATTCATAACATTAGCGTTACCTTCTTCATCATAAGTACCAATCATTAATACTGGTAATGGTAAAAAAGTCATTTTATTTCCTAAATTTTTTCTCATAAATATCATTCTCCTTTACTTTTTGCAATATTATTATACACCATGTACAAAAACAAAAACAGATAAATGCATAATAAACATTTATCATTTTTACAATAGTAAGTACTACATTAGCAAGTTCTTTAAATGTTATTGTAGTATTTGTAGAAGATCTTAGCATTAAAGTTAATGCCTCGTTAATATTTAATGCTCCTATAACAGTATTACTAACATTATTTACAGTATTTTGTTTAAAATCTACACTAACATTACTACCAGGTACAAGTAGTTTATTTGTTTTAAAAAATTAAGTAAACTAAAAAGCCTAGTGGCTAAACTAGACTTTTTAATTTTCTGCTTCTTCTAACATATTAGTTATAAAAATTCCATAACCTTTATTTGGACTATCAACTACTACGTGTGTAACAGCACCTATTATATATTCACCTTGAATAATTGGTGATCCACTCATTCCCTGAACTATACCACCAGTTTTTGAAAGTAGTTCATCATCAGTAATTTCAAATATAATATTTTTTGTAGCTTGATTTTTATTTATTTTTAAAATATTTATTGTAAATTCTTCTACTTCATTATCTTTAATTACTGTCAATATTTTAGCCTCTCCTTTTTGAATATCTTCAGCATGACCAACTTTATAAGTTTTATAGTCTGGTAGTTCGCTACTATATTCACCAAATATACCTTTTATAGTATTTTCACCTATATTTCCTATTACATCTTGCTTATTAATTTTAGCGTTTTTTTCACCAGGACTACCATAGTTACTAGGAACAATATTAGTAACTGTTGAGGTATATATTTTACCATTTTTAATTTCTAATAATTTACCAGTATTTCTTTCAGTTATTTCATGACCTAAGGCACCAAAAAATTTAGTACTTGGATCAATAAATGTTAATGTTCCAATACCACTTACTGTGTCTTTAACATATAATCCTGTTTTATAAGTGTCATTTTCCTTATATAACTGTAAATCAGTATATAAAGTATTACCATTTCTTAAATAACCTATTTTAATGTGATCGTTGGAACCAGTGTTTATAGAGTTTACCATTTCTTCTATAGTAGTTACTTCTTTATTATCAATAGATGTTATAATATCACCAATTTGTAATCCAGCTTCTATAGCGGGATTATTGTTACCAGTTTTATAAGTTCCTACTATAATAACACCACTAGTTTTTATCTCTATACCAATATTTTGACCACCTGCTAAAATTTTATCAGAATAAGCATATATGTTTGTGGGAATAATAAATAGTGCCAGAAGAAAAAGAAGACTTTTAATTTTAAATTTTTTAAAAAACATAAAACATCTCCTTCTTTAACATAGGCTACATTATTAGTATAGCTTTATTAATAAAAAGTATTAAGATATTTCATGTCAATTTTTTCCTAAAGAAAAAGCAGTAACTTAGTACTACTCTATATCAAAATCTTTTTCTTCACCATCGATAACAATTTTACTTACTTGTTTTTCAATATTCTTCAATTGTTCATCGCATTCTTTAACTAATTTCATTGCCTCAGTATATTTATTAATAGAATCTTCTAAATCGATATTGCCGTTTTCTAATTCATTAATAATTTTTTCTAAATCATTCATTTTTTCTTCAAATTTTTTCTTAGTTGTTGCCATCTTTTACCTCCTTAATATTAGTTACTGTAGACTCAACAGTACCATTTGTAAATCTTGTTTTAATAACATTTCCTACCTTAATATCTTTTATATCTTTAACAATATTGTCATCAAAATATGTAAGTGTATAACCACGTTTTAAAGTATTAAGTGGATTAATTATATTTAATTTATCAATAATATTTTCAAGTCTTATTTGTTGATGTTTATATATTTCATTTGGATTATTTAATAAATAATTACTTTTTAATAAATTAAATTTACTTTTTCTTACTTCTAAAATATTATTAATTAAATTTTTTATTTTTTCTAAATTCATATCCAATTTCTGTTTTTTATTTTCATACATTATCATTGGACTTTTAATAACAAAAGAGTTCTTTAATGAATCTAGGTATAGTTTTTGATAATTAATCTTTTTATATATATTTTCATTAGCACGTATTCTTAATTGTTCAATATGTTTTAAAACGTCTGTCTGATTAGGAACAGCAAGTTCTGCGGCACCAGTTGGAGTTGGAGCACGCAAATCAGAAACAAAGTCTGCTATAGTAAAATCTACTTCATGACCTACAGCACTAATTATAGGTACATTAGCTTCATATATAGCACGTGCTACTATCTCTTCATTAAAAGGCCATAGATCCTCAATAGATCCACCGCCACGTCCAACTATTAAAACATCAAGATCATAAGTATCAGCAAGTTTAATATTTTTAACAATATCTACAGCAGCATTTTCTCCTTGCACCAAACTTGGAAACAAAATGGTTTCACACAAAGGAAAACGTCTTCTAATAGTTGATATAATATCTTTAATAGCGGCACCAGTAGGAGCCGTAATAATGCCTACTTTACTTGGTATTTTAGGTATTTTTTTCTTGTGACTATCATCAAATAATCCTTCTTTAGCAAGTTCTGCTTTTAATTTTTCATAAGCTATATAAAGGTTACCTACACCATCTTCAATCATATCTTCTACGTATATTTGATAGTTACCCGTTGCTTCATATACACTAATACGTCCAACAAGTAATACTTTTGAACCATCTTGTGGATGAAATTTCAACTTTTTAGCATTAGCACTAAACATAATAGCGTTTATTTTACTAGTTTCATCCTTTAAAGAAAAATATAAATGTCCAGTACTATGGGCTTTAAAATTAGATATTTCACCTTTTAAAAAAACATTTTTTAAATGTTCATCAGAATCTAATTTATACTTTAAATATCTTGTAATTGCTGTAATAGTTAAATACTTATCATTATTCATGTATTTCTTCCTTATTATGATATACTTTATCTAAAACACCATTGATCATTTTTCTAACATCGTCATCACTATATATTTTAGCAAGTTCAATTGCTTCATTAATAGACACTACTTCTGGAGTCTTAGTATATAAAAGTTCATAAATACCCATACGAAGAATTGCTTGATCCGTGTTTCCTAATCTATCTATAGTCCAACCATTTAAATAGTTATTGGCTACTTCATCAATTTTATTTTTATAAGTTACAACGCCGTATACTATTTCTTTAATAAATTCATTATCTATCTCGCTTACCTCTTTAATCACATCATCTATATTATATGTTATTTTATTTTTGTCATAAACGTTAATTTGATATAAAATTGTCATTATCTTTTTTCTTAATTCACTTCTACTTAATTGTTCCATTTTCTTCACCACAAACATTTTATCACAAATTCCTATTTTAATATATATTTTTTTGCCTTATTGTTAAAAATATGTTATACTTTTTAACGTAAAATATATTTTAAGTGGTGATTGTATGAAGAAAAAATTTCAATTATATTATTTTTTTATGTTCTATATGATTTTTTTAGAATTAGTAACACATGTAACATGCTTTAAAAGTATAAATATTGGTGTTACAGTATTATTTTCTATTAGTTTTGGATTAGTACTAACACTCCTTTGTAGTTTGTTTAAAAAAGAAAAAATTAATAAAATAATTTCTATAGTATTAAGTATTTTAATTGGTATACTTTACTGTGCCCAAATTATTTATTATAAAATGTATGAATCATTTTTCTCTTTTTCAGCAATGTTAATGGCAGCCCAAATTACAGAAGGTGCCGACCAAGTAGCAACAGTAACAATACATAACTTGTTACCGCTAGTTATTGCTTTTATTCCTGTTATTTTATCAATTATATTTTCAAAACATATTGACTTTAAAAAATTAAGTCATAAAACAAAGTTATCTTTATTTGGAATAATATTAATAATTCACAGTTTTGCACTATTTACAATAACACTAAGCAAAAATGGAGTTTACTCAAATTATCAAGTTTACAATAATACAGTATCTCCTTCTATTAGTGCTGACCGTTTTGGCATAATTACAACTATGCGACTTGATGTTCAAAAAAGAATTTTTGGTACTAATGAATCAGATTTACTAGAACGAAAAGTTGACTCTTTAGATCATAATACCGATAATAAAGTTGAATATAATCAAACTGATATAAATTGGGAACAGGTAATTAATAATCAAAGTGATAAAAATATAAAACAAATTAGCACTTACTTTAGTAATATTTCTCCTACTAGCAAAAATGAATATACTGGTATCTTTAAAGGTAAAAACGTAGTATTTATTTTAGGAGAGTCTTTATATAAAGACGCAATTAGTAAAGAGCTTACTCCTACTTTATATAAAATGGCTACAGAAGGATTTGATTTTGAAAATTATTACGTCCCTTTATATCCAACTAGTACAGCCGATGGTGAATATATGTTAGAATGGAGTTTATACCCTGTACTTGGCAATGCTTATAATTTATATAATTCGAGAAATAATTTTCATCCTTATGGATTTGTTAATACTTTCTCAAATTTAGGTTATAAAGTTTCTGCATACCATGGTTTTGCTGGTTATTACTATAATCGTGAAGATTATTTTAAAAGTCAAGGATATGCCGATTACGGATTCTGTGATACTAATTTAAATATGCGTTGCGAATATTTTCATGCCAGTGATTTAAAAATGATACAAAATAGTATAAATAGATACATTAATGAAGATAAGTTCTTTACTTACTACGTATCTATCAGTGGTCACGGTAAATATGATTATGATTCTAACTTTATTATTAGACAAAATTGGGATTATGTAAAAGACTTAGATTACTCTGATAAAGTTAAAGGTTACTTAGCAGGTACTATCGAATTAGATAGAGCCTTAAGTTATATGATGAATGAATTAGAAAAAGCAGGGAAATTAGATGATACTGTATTTGTTTTATCACCCGATCACTGGCCATACTACTTTAAAACTTATTTAGACGAACTAGAAGAACTAACGGGAAATCGTATTTATGATAAATTTGAGATTCATAAGAATACGTTACTTATCTATAATAGTGCAATGAAAGAAAGCGTAAAAGTTAATAAGTTAGCATCTTCTATAGACGTTCTACCTACTCTTCTTAATTTAATGGGAGTAGATTATGATTCACGTCTTTTAATGGGAAAAGATATTTTATCAAATGAAGACAATGTAGTAATATTCTCTGATTATAGCTGGATTACTAAAATGGGTAAATACGATGGCAAAGATTTTATTCCCGCAAATAGTGGCGTTGAAATAGATGAAAATTATATTGACAATATTAACAGTTTAGTTAAGCAAAAAATACTAGTTTCATCATTAATTCAAAAAAATAATTATTATAAGAATTTATTTTACACCTTGGAACAGATTAAAAATAGTACTGTTACAGAAAGTGAGAATAACAATGAATAAAGTTAAATATTTAATAAAAAGAATATTTCATATGAATTTTAAATCTATGTTTAATAAAATTGATGAAATTCATAAAAAAACTAATAAAAATAAAATTCTAATATTCTTAGATATGGTATACTGTGGTATAAAATATCAGGCTGGTTATATGGATTATGAACTATTTGAAATGTATAATTTAAATAATGAACAAAGAAAAACTATTTTAACCAGAGGTAAAAATAATGCTTTCATAAAAGAATTAAATGATAAAAAATATACTTATAAGTTTTCTAGCAAAAGAGAATTTAATAAAACATTTACTAAATTTTTAAATCGTGACTGGTTAGACTTTAATAACGTTAGTAAAGAAGAATTTAATAATTTTATAAAAAAACATCCTATTTTTATGTTAAAACCAGTAGATGGTACTTGTGGTCACGGTATTGAAAAAATAAATTCTAAAAAATATAAAAAAAATGAATTATACGAATATATTCAAACTAAAAGAAATGTTATTTTAGAAGAAGTAATTAAACAACACAAAGACATGAATAAAATGTATGCTGGTGCCATTAATACTTGTCGTATTATTAGTGTGCTAAGAGATAATAAAGTTTATATTGTTGCAGCCTACCTTCGTATAGGTAATGGTTCATTCGTGGATAACTTTAATAGTGGTGGCATGGTAGTACCAATTAATGTTAAAACAGGTACTATAGAATACAATGCCTTAGATAAAGTCCATAATTTATATGAATATCACCCTATTACCAATACTAAAATAATTGGCTTTAAAATACCAATGTGGGAAGACGTTATTAAAATAGTAAAAAAAGCAGGGAAAGTTATTCCTGAAGTAAGACTTGTTGGTTGGGATATTGGTATTTCCGATAAAGGTCCTGTTATTGTTGAAGCAAATGATTTCCCAGGACATGATATATACCAATTACCACCACATCGTACTAATGGGATTGGGGTATTACCAGAATTTGAAAAAGCTATTTATGGTACAAAAAAATAAGTATTTAAAAATCTACACGATAATTTGTGTAGATTTTTTGTTTATTTTATATACTTTTCACCATTGCCTTGATATAGTGCTACTAAAGTATAAATTTCTAAATAAACTAGTGCACCAATCATAGCAATCCAACCTATAAAAGGAACTATAATTGCTATTATCCATAGATAAGGGCTTAAATAATATTCTTTTCCTGGTACATTTAATTTAGCACAAGTTTTACATAATATTTCAATATTAAAAATAATATACATTATAGCCGCTGGAAATACAAATAATGCAAGACCAATTGCCCAATAATACCATTTAGCATACCAAGCATTTTTATCAAATACACCAAGTAATGCTCCTAACACTAAAGTACTTGTTCCATTAGATAATAGTGTTAATAATAACCATATCCACCAATTTTCACGTTTTAATATATTCATAACTATCCTCCTATTTATTCTTTATTTTTTCTTGAATTTTATATAAAAGATTAAGTGCTTCTATTGGACTTGTCTCTAGCAAGTTAATACCTTTAATTTCTTCTTCTACTTCAGAAGTCTCCGCTATCATTTCATCAATTGGTAAAGATTCTTGAATCTTTATATCACGATTTTGTTCTTTATTTTCATACACTTCTAGAATTTGGTTAGCTCTTTTAATTACTTCATCAGGAAGATTTGCAAGTTTTGCTACATGAATACCATAACTTTTATCAATACTTCCCTCTTTAATTTTATGTAAGAAAGTTAAATTACCATTTTCTAGAGTTGCACTTACATGAACATTCCTTAAATGTTTTAAATTATTTTCTAGATCAGTTAATTCATGATAGTGTGTTGAAAATAATGTTTTAGCACCTATTTTATCATGAATATACTCAATAATAGATTGTGCTAAGGCCATACCATCAAATGTCGCAGTACCACGCCCTAGTTCATCAAATAAAATTAAACTATTTTTAGTAGCACTACTAATAGCATTATTAGCTTCCATCATCTCTACCATGAATGTGGATTCTCCACTAACTAAATCATCACTAGCACCAATTCTTGTATATATAGCATCAAATATTGGTATTTTAGCGCTATTAGCGGGCACAAAGCAACCAATCTGGGCCATTATAACAGTAATAGCAAGTTGACGCATATAAGTTGATTTACCCGCCATATTAGGGCCCGTAATTAATAAAATACTAGTATTATTATCCATAACAATGTCATTAGCAACATATACAGAATCATTTAGGACTTTTTCAACCACTGGATGTCTTCCCTCAATAATTTCTAAAGTACTATCACTAGTAAGAGTTGGTCTAACGTAGTTATTTTCTTCTGATACTGTAGCAAAGGCTTGTAATACGTCTATTTCACTAATTATTTTAGATATTCTTTGTAATTCTGGAATATATTCTTTAATTTTATCACGAATAGTTGTAAATAATTGATATTCTAAATCAATTATTCTTTCTTCCGCATTTAAAATTAAAGCTTCCTTCTCTTTTAAAATAGGGCTAATATATCTTTCACAATTACTTAGTGTTTGCCTTCTTTCATATCCATACTCATCTTTTATTAAATTAGTATTACCTTTACTAACTTCGATATAATAACCAAAAACACGATTATATCCTACCTTAAGATTTTTAATACCCGTTCTTTCTTTTTCTTCATTTTCAAAACGTGCAACGAAATCTTTACCACCTTTACGTAAATCTTTTAATTCGTCTAATTCTTCATTAAAACCTTCTTTAATTAAATATCCTTCTTTTAAAGTTATTGGTGGATTTTCATAAATACTTTGTTCTAATAAGTTATATAGTTCAGGTAAAGTAGAAATATTTTTATCAAAGTGTAATTGTTCTAAAATATCTTTAATAGTTGGTAATGTTTTTAAAGAGTTTTTAAGTTGCAATAAATCTCTAGCATTAGCATTGCCAAAAGCAACTCGTCCACTTAATCTTTCCAAGTCATATACTTCAAAAAGTAGTTCTTGTAAATCACTTTTTAAAATAAATTCTTTAAGTAAAACTTCTACCATGTCATATCTTTTATTTAAAGTATCTCTATCTAAAATTGGATTTTCAATATAATTTTTTAATAACCTTGAACCCATTGCGGTCTTCGTTTTATCAAGTAACCATATAAGTGAATAATTACGTTGTTTTAAACGTAATGTTTCTGTTAATTCTAAATTACGTTTAGTATGAATATCCATTTTTAAATTCTCATTTAAATTTTTAATAACAACTTTCTGCATATGTGATAAGTTACGTTTTTGAGTATCTGTTATATAAGTAAGTAAAAGTTTAATAGTTTCAATATACCTAACATCTTTTATATCATTATAAATGTAAGAATAAGAAGTATTATCTTCTATTTTATCAACAATATTTATAGTAATTTTAAATTGATTTTTAAGTAAAGAGGTAATAACTGTATCTGTCTTACTAGTAGTAACTATTTCTTTAATACCAATGCTTACTATTTCACTTACTACTTTAGATATATTATTTTCAAGTATAATAGCAGATATTTCCCCTGTAGATATATCTGAATAACATAACACATAAGCATGCTCGAAATTGATTAAACTACCTATGTAGTTATTTTCTTTTTCGTTTAAATTGTCAGCATTGATAACTGTTCCTTTACTAATAATCTGAATTAAATCTCTTTTTACTATACCCTTTTTTACTGTTTTAGGATCTTCTAATTGCTCACAAATACCAACCTTATACCCTTTTTCAATTAACTTATCAATATATATTTGAACAGCATGATAAGGAATACCACACATCGGTATTCTCTCTTCTAAGCCAGCACTTTTGCCAGTAAGTGTTAGCTCAAGTTCATGTGACGCTAAAATAGCATCTTCAAAGAACATTTCATAAAAATCTCCTAAGCGAAACAATATAATTACGTCTGGATTACTCTCTTTTATATCTACATATTGTCGCATTGCAGGAGTTATTTTCTCTTTATTTACTTCACTTAATTTCATTTTCCCACCTAGAATTATTATACACTTTTATAAAATGGAAGTAAATTAGTGATTAACAAAAATTACCAAATACTTAAAAAAATAACCTAAACAGTTATTTTTTTTCTTTTAGTTTCAATAGCAATTCTTTGGACAATTGATAAAGATATTATTGTCGATAAGGCTGAAGAACCACCATATGATAAAAATGGTAGTGGTACACCAGTTAATGGTATTGAACCAAAAATACCACCTAGATTTAAGAAAACATGAATAAATAGATAAGCTGCTACACCTAAACTAATATATCTGCCACGAATAGTGCTAGCCTTAGTGGAAATTAGTAAAATTCTTAAAAGTACTACTATATACGCTATAAATATAATAGAACATCTAAGTAAGCCTAATTCTTCACTTATAATAGCAAATATAGAGTCAGTATGCGGTTCTGCTAAATAAGAATATTTTTGTTTACTTTTTCCTATTCCTAGTCCAAGTAATCCTCCATCGTTAATAGCAATAAAACCATTACATACTTGATAACCACCAGTTTCATAATTAGAACAAGGATCAATATAATTAAATCTTGCCTTTTGAACTGGTGTTAAAATATAACCTTTAATAGCGTACATTCCAAGAAGTGCAACTGATACTAAGGCAACGCAAGATAGAGTAATACGTAACTTATCTATTCTAAGAATAGGGCTTGCTAAAAACATAATAGCAAATATAAAACATAATATCATCATGGTACCTAAATCTTTACTTAAAAATATTAAACCTGCTGGCACCATAACAATCATTAAAATAAGAATAAATATTTTTATCTTAGTAAAATTATCCTTTGAAGTTCTTATTTCTTTATAAAACCTTTCAAATACCAATGCTAAAACAATTATCATAGCGGGTTTAGCAAACTCACCTGGTTGTAGTGAACCTAAGCCTGGTACTCGGATCCAGTTTTTAGCGCCATTTATTTCATGACCACAAATAAGTAAATAAAACAATGCCCCTACTACCACGAAATACGCTAGTGGTCCAAATAATTTATATTTTTTAGTATCAACATTAATGATAAATAAAAACGTTATAAAACCTGCTGTTAAAGCACTAATTTGTTTAAAGAAATAGTGATATAATGTGGCACCATATCTAACAACAGCTTCTCTACTAGAAGCAGATACTATAGCCAGTAATCCAAATATGTAAAAACACACTGTAATATAGAAAAGTGGTTTATCCATATCGTGAAATATATTTCTAATTTTTTTTATAACTTTTTTCATAAGCCACCTACTATAAATATAATATCACAAAAAATAACTTTCAACAATGTTATTTTTAAGTATTAAACTAGATTATTTTTTAAGTACTGGGTAAAAAACATAAACATAATGTTAGAATTACAATAAACTATATTAGAAAGAATGGAGGTATCAATATGTATTACTATGGTGGATATCAAGGATATGGCAACGCTTGCTGTAATCAAGGCTATGGTGGATATCAAGGTGGCTATGGATACGGAACTGGTTATGGAGCAGCTGTTATCTTAGTATTATTTATATTACTTGTTATAGTTATTGGCGCTAGAGCTTTTAATCAAGGAGGAAGATAATCTTTCTCTTTTTTTATTCTAATTACATATAAAGTAAAACTAAATAATTTTACTCTTTCAAAATATTGAATTTTATGATAGAATATTGTCTGTTGGAGGGATTATATGTTTAAAAAAGTAGATATATTAGATGAAAAAGAACCAATATTAAGAGAAACTGCTAAAGAAGCAGAATTTCCTCTATCAAAAAAAGAAAAAGATTTAATTCAAAGGTCAATTGATCATTTAACATATAGTCAAATTGAAGAGTATGAAAAAAAATATGATTTACGTCCTGGTATGGGACTTGCTTTCCCACAATTAGGAATTAGTAAACGTATTATAATAATAGTTCACGAATATGATGATGGTAAATTTGATAATTATGTAGTTATAAATCCTAAGATTGTAAGTAATTCTAGTGAAATTATCGCTGCTGAAGCTGGTGAAGGTTGTTTAAGTGTTAACCGTGATGTAGAAGGACACGTACCACGTTATGCTCGTGTTACAGTTGAAGGATATGATGAAGATGGTAATATGATTAGAATTCGTGCTAGAGAAGAATTATCAATTGCCTTTCAACATGAAATAGACCATTTAAATGGCATTTTATTCTACGATAGAATTGATAAAAAGAAACCTTTTTATAATGAGGGGGAAATTAGATTAATCTAAAAGAAGAAACAAAAATTTATAATGTTTCTTCTTTTTTTGGTATAGAATATTTGCATCCACAATATTCTTGACGATATAAATTAAATTGTTTAGATAACTCAATAGATCTTTTATATCCTTCTTTTTTCTTAAAGTCAGCATACAAGTATCTAACGTGATACTTTTCTTCTAAGACTTCCCCTATTCTATTTAATACTTGGGCATTTTTATAAGGACTAATACTTAATGTAGTTGTAAAAAAATCATAATTACATTCTTTAGCTAGCTTAGCTGCCTTCTCCATACGTAAATAATAACATTTATGACACCTAGTGCCACCTTCTCTTTCGTTTTCCAAACCTTTACTAATTGAATCAAAAGAAGTACTATCATAATCTACTTCCATAATATTAATAGGATTTTTTCCTTTTACCAACTTAATTAGTTTACGAACTTCTCCTAATCTTTTTTCATATTCAGAAAATGGGTATATATTAGGATTGTAATATAAAATTGTTATTTGAAAATAATTACTAAGTAATTCAAGTACATAACTACTACAAGGAGCACAACAAGCTTGTAATAATAATTTAGGTGCTCTATCACTATCTATACTATTTATTATTTCTTCCATTTTTAATTGATAATTCTCTTTCATAAAAACCTCACAAATATTAAACATAATAACATATATTTAATTAACGTAATTATTATAGTTTAGAAATTGTTTTTAGTCAATACGAGTTTGACAGGAGTAGTTAAATCTGCTATGATAGTAAAAGTTTCGAGGTGATTGTATGAATAACAACATTGATGAAGATATAGAAGCTGCTTTAGATTTAATTAAATTTAAATTTTTTATCTTTGATAAAGAGTTTACAAAATATAGTAGTATTTACCCATTTACTAATGAAAACTTAAATGGTTATTTTGATAAATTAAGTATCAATAGCAAATCTGTTCTAACTGTAGCGGGTTCGGGAGATCATTATTTAGAACTACTAATTCGCAATAGTAAAAATATTGAAATATTTGATATAAACATTTTAACAAAATACTATATGGCTTTAAAGGTTGCAGGAATCAAAGCTCTTGATTATAATGAATTTATTAGTTACTTTTTTCTTGAAAGAAACTTTTTAAATACTTTTAATAAAAATAGTTACTTGAAGATAAGAAAATATTTAAATGAAAATGACTTAATTTTTTGGGATGCTCTTTATACAAAGTATTCTGGAAATATAATAAGAAGTTCTAGACTATTTTATAGAACAGAAGAAACTTATTTATTTTTAAGGACGTTTATCAGCTATCTAAATCCTAATAACTACCAAACAATCAAAGGAAAACTTCAAAATATAAATATAGACTTTGAAAATAAGTTTTATAACTGTAATATGAAAGAATTAGAATCTTTAATCAGTAAGAAATTTGATATAATACTCTTATCAAATATAGCTGATTATTTAAATGAAACATATAAGATTATGCCCGCAGAAAAATTTAAAAAATATATATTAAAAGAGTTAACAAATTTGTTAAACGACGAAGGCATTATTTGTGTAGCTTACCTTTTCTGGGCTAATGCAACTAAACAAAAAAGCATTCCTCTTATTAATAGAAAAACAGTTAGGCAAAAACATTTTAAGGATGAATTTGAAGAATGGATAATTGATAATAGTACCGTCAAAGATTGTTCTAACGATCACTTATTAGTATATAAAAAGCAAAAATAAATATTAACCATTTCTATTAAAGGAAGTGGTTTTTTTCAAATAAAAACTAATTCATTACAGAATTAGTTCGTAAAGCTTGAACAAATCAAGCGGATTTACTCTGGTAGCGAGAGAGGGAATCGAACCCACGACCTTCCGGGTATGAAAAATAAGCCCTAAATTAAATTACCGTTTATTTTTTACCGTTTCCCTTATTAAATAAGGCTTCGCTC
>CAKPGL010000006.1 GCA_934154785.1 uncultured Bacilli bacterium
TACATTTTTTAATAATAAGGAATTAGTAGCTTGAAATTACAATTAATTCTATTAGATGATTTATTTTATCGAGGAACAGGTCCAACAGGACCAACTGGACCAATAGCGATTTCTTCAAATGAAGGTTTGTTTTTTACTAGTTTTTTAGATACAAGAATTCAAGGGGAAATGTTAATTGATACACCTTGGTTTATACCTAATTCATCTCCATATTTTTCTTTACCTAGTACATCTGAAATAGAAGTTCAACCTGGTATTTATGAAATAACTTTGTCAGGTTTAATAGAGGAAGCCGATGATACCCATGGAGCAGAAGTATATTTAATGGATGATAAAGGTTCCGCTATTAAAGGTCTATCTTTTAGATTACCTGCCGGTAATACTCGTCAAATGCACTTTTCTCAAACTATAGTTTTTAGATTTGAAGATACAACTATATTACAAAGTATGGTAAGTATACTTGGAGAACATGATACATCAAATGTTAATATAGCGGAAGTTAATTTATTAATAAAGAAAATTCATGAACAATAATTAATGTATAAAAGTAGATGAAATATTCTATTTTTCTGTTATAATAAAAATGATAGTAGATAGTAGAGGTTAGATGTATGAAAGAAAAATATAATGATTATTTAAATCAAAATTATTCTTTTGATAAATTAACTATGGCAGGAATAATTAGTTTATTAATAGTAATAGCGGGAACTTTTGGATTTGTTTATGAACTAATATTTTATTATTTTAATGATGGTATTGGGAGATTTAATTGGCAAGGAGGAAATTTTCTTCCTTGGATAAATATTTACGCTATTGGTGCCGTAATTATATATTTATTAACTTATAAATATCGTAAAAGTTGGTGGAAAGTATTTTTAATTAGCTTTATTTCTGCTGGTATATTAGAATATATTTCGGGCTTAGGTATATATATTATTGGTAATGGTACTAGATATTGGGACTATAATACTGAAATATTAAATTTTGGAAATATTCAAGGTTTTGTTTGCTTAAGAAGTGTATTATTCTTTGGTATTTCAGGATTAATTCTAATATATGCAATTATTCCACTTTGTTTTTCCTTGGCAAAAAAATTAAATAAAAAATTATTTTTAACAATTAGTTTTTCTTTATGTTTTATTGTTTTATTTGATGAAATATATAACCTTTTAATAGCACGTTTGTTTAGTTTACCTACTGCTGGTATAATTTACAGAAAAATAGGTTTAAAAGTATAAAATAATTCCCACTATTATTTCAGTGGGAATTATTACTTTATTAATAGTCTTTTTAATGATACTATGTATAAAAAAATAGTACTCAATTTACTTTACGTAGATTAAGTACACCAACATTTAATCAGGTAAGTACTCAACTCGCTAAAGTTAAGTATTTCCTATTTTTAATATATTCAAGTTTCCTTGACATATACATAATATCATAACTAAACTTTTTTGTCAAAGAATTAGATAATATTTCCAATCTATTATTATCATTTTAGGGAATAATATTAATGGAGGTGGAAACATGACAACTAATAATAAATTAATAGTTCCTGGCAGTAAGCAAGCTTTAGAAAACATGAAATATGAAATTGCTCGTGAATTAGGTATTACATTAGGAGCAGATACTTCTAGTAGATTAAATGGTACAGTTGGTGGAGAAATGACTAGACGTTTAGTTAAATTAGGAGAACAATATTATATTAATAAATAAATTGCTAAAACTTCTGAATAAAAAAATCAGAAGTTTTTTTGCAAAATTTTATCTATTAAACCATAGTCAAGTGCTTCTTTAGCATCTAAATAATAATCTCTTTCGGTATCAAGTTCTATTTTTTCTAAAGGTTGATTGGTATTACGTGCTAAAATTTTATTTAATTTATTTTTCATTTTTATTATTCTTTCGGCAGCTATTTTTATTTCTGTTGCTTGTCCTTGTGCTCCACCTAATGGTTGATGAATCATTACTTCACTATTTTCTAAGCAATATCTTTTTCCTTTTTCGCCACAGGAAAGTAAAAAAGCTCCCATAGATGCTGCCATACCAATACAAATAGTTGAAACATCACTTTTAATAAAATTCATAGTATCTAAAATAGCCATTCCCGCAGTAACACTACCACCTGGGGAATTAATATATAAACTGATATCATTATGATTAATAGAATCTAAGTATAATAGTTCACTTACTACAATATTAGCACTCTCATCTGTAATTTCACCACTTAGAATAATAATTCTATCTTTTAACAATCTAGAGTAAATATCATAACTTCTTTCATAATTATTATTTTTTTCTACGACAGTTGGAATAATCATTTTATCACGCTCCTATAATTATAATAGTGTTAATTTATATTATTTATTCACAAAATGTTGTGACAAAATAGTAAATATTTGGTAAAATTAATATGAGAGTAGGAGAATGATTAATGAATACTATGATAAAAGTAAATTTTAGAGATTTAGAAACAGTAGAGTTTCCTAAAGGAACTACTCTTAAAGATATTTCTAAAGAGTTTCAAAAATATTATAACTTTCCTATTTTAATAGCAAAAGTAGATAATGAACTTACTAGACTTAGCAAAGAAATGGAAAAAAATTGTAATGTTGATTTTTATGATCGTAGCATGACTGTAGGTAATACGGCTTATGCTAGTAGTGTACAATTTATGTTGATACTAGCAGTTCGTAACATTTTAGGTAAAAATAGTGATGTTATGATTCAAAATTCTATTGATAATGGTGTTTATTGTGAGATAGAAGGAACTAAGATAACTCAAAAAACATTAAAAAAAATAGAAGAAGAAATGATTAATATTTGTAAAAATGACTACATTTTTACTAAATTAAATGTTTCACGACTTGAAGCTATTGAATATTATAAAAGAAAGAAATTATTAGATAAAGTTAATGTTTTAAAATATATAAGTAATACTTATGTAAATTTGTATCGCTTAGATGATATGTATGATTATTTCTTTGGTGACTTAGCGTATAGTACTAAAGATATAGATAGTTTTAAACTTACTTATATCAAAGATGATGGCTTTGTACTTAGTTATCCTAATATATATAATCCAGATTATACAATGGATTATTGTCATAGACCGTTAGTTGCTAAAACTTTTTCAGATTACGCTAAATGGGGTAAAATGATTGGAGTAAGTACTGCAGCAGATTTAAATTATATAGTATCTCAAGGTAAATATAATGAATTAATTCGTCTTTCTGAAACATACTATGAAAGTCAACTATCACGTATAGCGGATACTATTTATGATAATAAAGAAAACGTTAAACTAATTTTAATAGCGGGTCCATCTTCAAGTGGCAAAACAACAACTTCTAAAAAATTAAATGTATATTTACAAAGTAGGGGATTTAAAACACATAGTATTTCTATAGACGATTATTTCGTTAATAGAGATAATACTCCTAAAGATGAGGAAGGTAATTATGATTTTGAATCGTTAAAAGCAATAGATACAGAGTTATTTAATCGTCATTTAGCAAAACTTTTAGATGGAGAGAAAGTTTTATTACCAAGATATAACTTTGTTACTGGTAAGAGAGAATATAATAAAGAATATTTAACTATAGGCGAAAATGATTTAATAATTATTGAAGGTTTACATGGCTTAAATGAAGAACTTACTATGGCTGTAGATAGAAAGAATAAATTTAAAATATTTATTTGCCCATTTACACAATTAAATATTGATAATCATAATCGTATTCATACCAGTGATACTAGAAGATTACGTAGAATAGTTAGGGATAATAAATATCGTGGACATAATGCCGCAGATACACTAAGAATGTGGAAAAAAATTCGTGAGGGAGAACAAAAATATATATTCCCTTATCAAAGTGATGCTGATGCAATTATAAATTCAGCCTTAATGTACGAGTTGGGTATTTTAAAAACATATGCTGAACCATTATTATTTTCAGTAAATGAAACTGATGAAATGTACCCAGAAGCAATTAGACTAATAAATTTCTTAAGAAATTTTTTGCCAATACCTAGTGATGAGGTACCAAAAGATTCAATACTTAGGGAATTTATTGGTGGCAGTGGATTTGAAAATTAGAAAAGAGGATATAGAATGATAAAAGTAGCAATAAATGGATTTGGAAGAATCGGAAGATTAGTATTTAGACTTATGGAAGAAGATCCTAGTTTTGAAGTAGTAGCAATAAATGATTTAACAGATGCTGAACAATTAGCGTATTTATTAAAATACGATACATCACATCGTAGATATAGTAATCATATTATTGAATTTGATGAAAATAACATAATTGTTAATGGTAGAAAAATACGCGTTTATTCAGAAACAGAACCAAAAAATTTACCTTGGGGTGAACTTGGTATAGATGAAGTATTTGAATGTACTGGTAGATTTACTACTAAAGATTCCGCTATGGCTCATATAGAAGCAGGTGCTAAAAAAGTAATTATTTCTGCTCCCGCTAAAGGAGAGTTAAAAACTATTGTTTATAATGTTAATCATGATACTTTAGATGGTAGTGAACAAATTATTAGTGCCGCTAGCTGTACAACTAACTGTTTAGCGCCAGTTGCAAAAGTTATTAATGATAATTTTGGCATAAAAAAAGGTTATATGACTACAGTTCATGCCTATACTAATGACCAAACTATTCTTGATGTGGCTCACAAAAAAGGTATTAAAGCACGTCGCGGTAGAGCAGGTGCTGCTAATATAATACCATCTTCTACTGGTGCTGCTAGTGCTTTGGGACAAGTTATTCCAGAATTAGCTGGTAAATTAGATGGTAATGCTTTACGTGTTCCAGTTACTGATGGTTCTGTTGTTGATTTAACACTAGAATTAAATAAAAATGTTACTAAAGAAGAAATTAATACAGTATTAAAAAATAATGTTAATGAAACATTAAATTTTACAATGGATCCTGTTGTATCTAGTGATATTATAGGTACTACTACTGGTGCTTTAGTAGATGGATTACTTACAGATGTACTAGATGTTGATGGAAGTCAATTAGTAAAAGTAGTAGCGTGGTATGACAATGAACTTGGTTATAGTGCTCAAATGGTAAGAACTGCTAAGTATTTAATGAAATAATAAGATTTAGTTTTATAAAAAAATATGTTATAATTGAAATATAGTAGGGAGTGTTAAGAATGAAAAACAATGGATTACCTTGGTGGGTAATTATAGTTTTAATTGTGTTAGGGGTTTTGGCTTCATTGTATTTTGTTTTCGTATTTATTACTGGTTTGAGGGTTACTAATTCTACTATCGATTATGCAAAGGAAAATGCTCGAAGATCAACAATGTTAAGTTTTTCTCAAAAATTATCATTAAGTTACATGGAATCTGAAATGAAGCAAACACAATTAGATTGGCTTAATTATAATACTAGACAAATAGATTTTAATAAACTAGATAGCAAAAAGATGATAAACTATGATGAATCAATAACTTGTAAATATGGCTATATAGATGAATTAGGGGAAGTAACACTAGAAGATTGTAAATTTGATAATTATGAAACACTTTATAGTTATAAAAATCGTACAGTAACTTCTAATGCTAAATAAAGCAAAAATATGTCTAAATTTGTTAACTTATTTTTCAAATTATTGACTATCGATTAACTTTGTGATATTATTTATTTGTAAATAGAGTAAGGTGGTGAAAATAAATGAAATTAAATAAGAAGGGATTTACTTTAGTAGAATTATTAGCAGTTATCGTAGTACTTGCCATTATTGCTTTAATCGGTTTCGGTGCTGTAGGACCTATTATTGAAGATTCTAGAAGAAATTCTGCTGTTAGTACAGCATCAAATTATGCTTCAAAGGTATCTGAAGAGTGTATGAGAATTTGGGTAAATAATGGTGCTAAAACATTACCATCAGCATCAGAAATAGATACTTCTGCTACAACAAATATGACAGGAACTAAACCTACAGGTGGTTCAACAGCATTTACTGTTGGTGACAACTGTGCTATTAACTGGAATACTACAGGTATAAAGGTTAATAACTATACTTGTAAACGTAATAGTTCTGATGGAAGTTGGACTTGTACAAAATAAAGTAATTAAAATCTAAGGAAAATCAGAAATGATTTTCTTTTTTTCTATACTATGATATAATTAAAGTATATTTAAGGAGGATGTTTTATGGATAAAATATCAATTATTGTTCCTTGTTATAACGAGGAAGAGGCTATGCCTATATTTTACAAAGAAATAACTAAGGTAGCTGATAAGATGAAAAAGAAAGCAGACTTTGAGTTTATCTTTGTAAATGATGGCTCTAAAGATAAGACTTTAGATGTCGCTAGAGAGTTAAGTGACAAAGATAAACGTGTAAGATATGTTTCTTTTTCACGTAACTTTGGTAAAGAAGCTGGTATGTTAGCAGGGCTAGAGGCTAGTCGTGGAGATTACGTTGCTATTATGGATGTTGATTTACAAGATCCACCAGCATTAGTAGAGGAAATGTATGATACTTTAAAAGAAGGGGTATATGATTGTGTCGCAACACGTCGTGTATCACGTGATGGTGAACCACCAGTAAGAAGTTTCTTTGCTGAACTTTATTATAAATTAATTAATAAGATTTCTAAAACTGAAATAGTTAATGGGGCTAGAGATTTTAGATTAATGACTCGTCAAATGGTTGATTCTATATTAGAATTAAAAGAGTATAATCGTTTTTCTAAAGGTATATTTAGTTGGGTAGGATATAACACTAAATGGTTAGAATATAAAAATGTTGAAAGAGTAGCGGGTACTACTAAATGGAATTTCTGGAAGTTATTCTTATATTCTTTAGAAAGTATTGTAGCTTTTTCCACTGTACCTTTAGCAATAGCGTCTGTTTTAGGTATTCTATTTTGTTTAATAGCGTTTATTATGATTATAGTAATTATCATTAAAACTTTAACTGTAGGTGACCCAGTTGCGGGATGGCCTTCATTAGTATGTATTATTTTACTTGTAAGTGGTATTCAATTATTCTGTATGGGTATAATTGGTCAATATTTATCTAAAACATATTTAGAAGTTAAAAAAAGACCTGTTTACATTGTAAAAGAAACTGAGGAAACAAAGAGAAAATGAGTAAGGTTTTAGATTTAATAAAAAAATATGAAGAAGTTATACGCTATTTAATAATAGGTGTACTTACTACAGTAGTTAGTTTAATTGTATATTATGGTTGTACTTTAACATTTTTAGATCCTGAAGATGCTATACAACTACAGATTGCCAATATAATTTCTTGGATAATTAGTGTAGCATTTGCGTACATTACTAATCGTGTATTTGTATTTAAAAGTAAAAGTAAAGATATATTAAAGGAAGTTATTTCATTTACTGGTTCTAGAGTTGTAACTTTATTTATGGATATGGCTATTATGTTTATATTTGTAACACAGTTGAATTTAAATGATAAAGTATTTAAATTGGTGTCACAAGTAGTAGTTATTGTAGCAAATTATATTTTTAGTAAATTATTTGTATTTAAAAAGGATAACGCTAGTGAAAAATAAAATTGATAGTGATAAAGTAAATTCTATTTTAGATAAAATAAATTTTATTATTATAATTTGTTTAATAGTGTTAGTACCAATAACTTTCCTTATTAATTATTTTAGTTTATTTCATTTTGGCTCAAGCTTTACTTTTAAAATACATCAAGTATTAACATTTATATTACCAATAGAAATCTTCATATATTTTTACAAATTATTTACTAGAAGGCACCGCATCGATATATTTGATCTTTTAATATATTTATTAATTCTATTTGGTATTATATCTACGATATATGCCGAAGATGTTCATTTAGCAATTTGGGGTTCTATATATAGGTATGAAGGCTTAGTTCAAATTTGTGCTTATTATATGTTATTTTTAAATAGCAGGTTTATAGATAAGAAAGAATTAATTGTTAAAATTGTAAACAGTTTAATTATTGTAGGTATATTACAGTTTATTTATTCTTTCTTACAAGTTTTTGTAAGAGGAAGATATATCTATGTTAAGTATGAATATGTTTATTATCGTGCTAGTGGATTTATAGGTCATCCTAACATGCTAGGTAGTTATGTAGTATTAACTCTTTTATTAGCATTAGGTATGTATTTTCTTTATGATAAGAATAAGAAGTTTTATTTAATATCATCTATATTATTATACATAAATCTTATTTTAGCAGAATCTACAGGACCTTTTTATGGATTTATTTGTGGTTTAATATTTATGTTTGTATATTTATTAAAAAAGAAGAAAATACATTTTTCTTCTGTAATAATTACAAGTATGTTAGTAGTGATAGGATTACTTGGTGTAACAATAACTTCCAGAGTTTGGTGTGCAGAAAAGTTTCATGATAGGTTCAGAGATGACTTTACAATAACAGGTGACATTAAAGATACTTTTGGGACTATTAAAGAAGTATTAACAAATGGTAATCATTATGTTGATAAATCAAATGCTGATAATGATGTTCCAGTTAATGTAATTGAACAATATGGATCTAATAGAATTTGGATTTGGTCTAGAAGCTTAAAGTTATTTCCTAAATATTGGTTACATGGCACGGGTATAGATAATTTTGCTGTTCCGTTTAGTAGAGTGTTAACTGATAAAGATAGGGATACACCACATTTAGCAAATTCTTTATTTGATAGAGCTCATAATGAGTATTTACATTTATTAATTACTCAAGGCATATTTGCTCTTATTACATATTTAACTTTATTATTATTAATTTTCATTAAAGGAGTTAAGAGTAAAGATACATTAACTTGGGTTCTATTATTTAGTTTTGTTGGGTATGCTATACAAGCATTTGTTAATATTAGTGTATATAATGTGGCACCATTTTTCTTTGTAGTAATGGGTATGCTTGTAGGTAGAGAATTAAACAAAGACTCTAATGAATAAAAGTGATTTTTTCACTTTTATTTTTAGTTTACTTTTGATATAATAAACAAAGAAAAAAAGGTGATAAGTATGAAACAAGAAAATATAAGAAATTTTTCTATTATAGCTCATATAGATCATGGTAAAAGTACATTAGCGGATCGTATACTAGAAATAACTGGTGCTGTAAGTGAAAGAGAAAAACAAGAACAGTTACTTGATAATATGGATATTGAACGTGAAAGAGGAATTACTATTAAATTAAATGCTGTTCAATTAAAATATAAATATAATAATGAAGAATATTATCTACATTTAATAGATACACCAGGACATGTAGACTTTACTTATGAAGTAAGTAGGTCTTTGGCTGCATGTGAAGGAGCAATATTAGTAGTAGATGCTGCTCAAGGAATAGAAGCTCAGACTTTAGCAAATCTTTATCTTGCTTTAGAAAATGATTTAACTATTATACCTGTAATAAATAAAATAGATTTACCTAATGCTAATCCCGATAAAGTAAAAAAAGAATTAGTAGATACGTTTGGTTTTAGTGAAGATGAAATTATATTAACTAGTGCTAAAACTGGTGTAGGTATTAAAGAATTAGTAGAGGCAATAATAGATAGAATTCCTAGTCCTAAGGGAAATAGAAAAGATAGATTACAAGCTTTAATTTTTGATAGTTATTACGATCCTTATCGTGGAATAGTAACATCTATTTGTGTTAAGAATGGTCAAGTAAAAGTTGGCGATAAAGTACGTATGATGGCTACAAATAGTGTTTATGATGTAGTGGAGTTATCTGTTGCAACACCTAAAGAAAAGCCAGTAAAAGAATTAGTGGCGGGCGAAGTAGGTATGTTAAGTGCTAGTATTAAGAGTATTGAAGATGTTGAAGTTGGTGATACAATAACTTTAGATGATATGCCAGCAAGTACGGCATTAGAAGGATATAAACCAATGAAATCAATGGTATTTTGTGGATTATATCCAGTAGAATCATCTAGGTATCCAGAACTTCGAGAAGCTTTAGAAAAATTAAAACTTAATGATGCTTCATTAGAATTTGAACCAGAAACTTCAAAAGCATTGGGATTTGGTTTTAGATGTGGCTTTCTTGGATTACTTCATATGGAAATTATTGAAGAAAGAATAGAAAGAGAGTTCAAGATTGATTTAATAGCTACTTCTCCTTCTGTTATATATGAAGTAACTTTAACTGATGGTAGTACTATATCTATAGATTCACCAGTTAAGTTACCAGATAGACAAAAAATTGCTGATATAAAAGAACCTTATATTAGAACTAACATTTTTGTTCCTAGTGAATATATTGGTGCTATTATGGAATTATGCCAAGATAAAAGAGGTAACTATGTATCTATGGAATACTTAGATCCTACAAGAGTTAATATTCATTACGAGTTACCATTATCAGAAATAGTATATGATTTCTTTGATAAGTTAAAATCTACGACAAAAGGTTATGCTTCTTTTGATTATGAATTAATTGGTTATAAAAGTAGTAATTTAGTTAAAATGGATATTCTATTAAATGGTGAAGTTGTTGATGCTTTAAGTGTAATAGTACATAAGGACTTTGCTTATAAACGTGGTAAAGCAGTAGTAGAACAATTACGTAAATTAATACCTAGACAACAATTTGAAGTACCAATTCAAGCTTGTATTGGAAATAAAGCAATTGCTAGGGCTGATGTCAAAGCTGTAAGAAAAGATGTTCTTGCTAAATGTTATGGTGGAGACGTGTCTAGAAAACGTAAATTACTAGAGAAACAAAAAGAAGGTAAAAAAAGAATGAAAATGGTTGGTAGTGTAGAAATACCACAAGAAGCATTCTTAGCAGTTCTTTCTATGGACGAGGAATAGTTATGAAAAAAATCGAAGATATAGATATAATAAATTATATAATTAATAAAGGCGCTACTGCTAAAGAGGTAGCAGATTATTATGGTGTAAGTTTAAGTACTATAAAAAAACGTTTAGCTAGTATTAAAGATGAATTAAATGATGATTCAGAAATAAAAAATAGTTTACTAACTACTATAAGTGTTAACCAAGAAAAAGGTAGACATACAGGTGGTTTATCTAATAATAGTGGTAAAAAAAGAAATGTAGATATAACTTTTATTGTAGATATTGCTATTAACGCTTTAGCAAATAATTTAACTATAGAAGAATTATCAACTAAATATAGTATTCCTACTTCTACCATTTCTGATTATTTTAAATTGTTAAAGAATACGGAATACCAAATTATTTATGATGACTTGACTTCTTTATTTAATCACCATAAAAACAAATCTTACATAACAAATAATGTTTCACTATTTGCATTACAACAAAAGTATTCTAATATGTTAAAAAGCAATGATGAAAAAGATAATAAAAATTTTCATTAACTATTGCTTTTTTTTTATAAATATTATATTATTTAGACAGTAAAAGATAGGAGAATTAGAATGAAACAAAAGAAACAAAGAACATTAGCAATATTTGCTTTAGCAATTGCTTTAGTAGCAACAACAATAGCTTATGCAGTATTATCTACTACATTAAAAGTAAGTGGTAGCGTAACTAAAAAAGGTGGTACTTGGGCTATAAATATTCAAAATATATCTACTGTAACTACTACTGGATCTGGTAAAATGACTACCGCTCCAAAAGTAAGTGGTACAACTTTATCATTTGCTGCAGAACTATCTAAACCAGGAGATTCAGTATCATTTACATTTGATATTGTAAATAATGGTACATTAGATGCAGAAATGATTTATGCAGGATCTGCAGAAATGACTATGAATGGTGTTAGTAGGCGACTCGTTTCTTCTTCAGAAGAAATGTCTATAAAAAGTGATGATATCATATATGAGCTTGCTAGAAAAAATAGTGCTGGTACTTTTGATACTTCAGCAAATGATTATGTTTTAACTTTAAATGCTAAAGATAAAATTACATTTAGATTAACATTAAAATATGACCCTAGTGCTTCAAGTGTATCTGCTTCAGATAAAGCACTAACGGTATCTGCAACATTCCCATTTACACAAGCTTAATACCTTTAATTTATTTATATAAGATGGTTGATTGTCAAATAGTGTGTGTAGACACAATAAGTGATGATTAATCTTATGAGGCTAACGCAAAAGCGTTGGCTTTTTTTCTATTAATTTTAATTAATCCTTTACATATCATAATTCTAGCTTTAAATCTTCTAAATGATCTAAATCCAAAAGCTATTCTTTTTAATACTTTTATAAAATTATTATTTCCTTCAACAAAACCATTGTGATAGTTATTATTAAATGTATTATATATTTTATCCTTGAACTCTATTAAAGTTTTAATAGATATTTTCATATAATCTGATATTAAACTATTAACATTATTTATTGCATATATAAAAACATCATAATTTTTTTCTCTGATGGATTGAAGTAATTCTTGGTACTTATAATAAGTAGTTTTTAGTTCAATACTTTGATCTAAAATATAATTAACTACATCAATTTCGGTCATTAAATTAGGAAAACAAGTATATCTTTTCCACTTTGAACAATCTAATTCATTTCTATCTTTTAAAATTAATTTCCAATATCTTTTCATTTTATTATAAGAATTTTTATTGCTTTTCATAGCACGAATTCTAGTTTTGTTAAGTGATTTAGATATTAGTTGAACTAAGTGAAAAGTATCAATGATTATTTGAACATTAGGAAACATTTTTTGTATCAAAGAAACATAAGGAGAATACATATCAATAATAATAAATTTTACAGATTTTCTGGCTTTAAAAGAGTAATAACCAAAATATTTTAGTAAACTTAATAACTTTCTATCTTCGACAATATCAATAGTTTGTCCAGTTTCACCATTGCACATATGAAAACTCATAGCACCATCAGTAGATTTAACAGATTTAAATTCATCAAATGATAGTACTTGTGGTAAGTAGTTTTTATAAAGCTTTTGAGTATCATAATAAGAATCCATAATCCTTTCAACTGTATTAGGAGAAACATTATTATTTTTAGCTATATCTTTTTCAGAAATTTTATTTCTTAACTCATTAGCTATTTTCCACTTAGTATTTTTTGATATGAAACATCCATATTCTGTAACATTATCTCTTAATGTAAAAGCTTTACCACAATGTTTACAAAGATATCTTTGTTTCTTTAATCTAAGAATAGTTTTAAATCTAACGACATCAGGGATTTTAATATTAGAAGTTATAAAGCCATGTTTTTCAAAATTATCATCAAAAAGAACTCCACATTTTTCACAACAAATAGGTTGATAGGATAGAGTACCTTCAAATATTTTATGAAATATTCCTTTGATTTTTTCTTTATGATAACAATTTTCATAAAATTTAATATTATTATCTTTTAATTCTAACATTTCTATAATATAATTTAATTCAGACATATAAGTACCTTCTTTCATGTTTGTTTCTTCACTTACATTGTATCAAGGTTAAACTTATATGTCTTTTATTATGAGAAAAAGTGCATATAATGTTTTACACATTACACACACTAAAAATTATACAACCTTTTATAAAAAGCAAAAAATGTATTGCTTTTTTTTTGTAAATATTATATTATTTATATAGTAAAAGATAGGAGAATTAATATGAATCAAAAGAAACAGAGAACATTAGCAATATTTGCTTTAGCAGTTGCGTTGGTTGCAACAACAGTTGCGTATGCAGCTTTATCTACAACATTAAATATTAGTGGTAACATAACTAAAAAAGGTGGTAGTTGGAGTGTAGGTATAACAAATTTATCTTCAGTATCTACTAAGGGGACTGGTTCAATGTCTAAAGCTCCAAGTGTTAGTGGTACAACTTTATCATTTGATGCGAACTTAAAAAAACCTGGTGACTCAGTATCATTTACGTTTGATATTGTAAACAGTGGTACTGTAACTGCAGGAATGGATGTGGGTAGTGCTAAAATGGCTATTAATGGTATTTCTAGAACCCTTGCATCTTTGTCCGAGATGAAAGTAGTTAGTGACGATATTACATACTTACTTGAAATTAAAGATTCCGATGGTAAATTTTATTCTACATACGATCAGGCTTATATTATTTTAGGTGATAAGAACACTAGTACTAATACTAAAACATTTAAATTAACCTTAACTTGGAATGCAGGCACTAAAATTACTACTGTTAATGATAAAAAATTAACTGTTACTGCTTCATTTCCTTTTGCCCAAGCTTAATATTTTAAGTTTGGTTATGTGGATAAAGGATATAGAAATATATCTTTTTCTTTTGTTTTGAACATTAATGTTATATAATATAAATTACTAAAGAGAAGTGATTGTATGGTTAAATCGGTATATATACATATTCCATTTTGTAAAACTATTTGTACTTATTGTGACTTTTGCAAAGTTTTTTATAATGATAAGTTTGTTTTAAAGTATTTAGATGAACTTGAAAAAGAAATAAAAACTAAATATAAAGGAGAAACAATAAGTACTTTATATATAGGTGGTGGTACACCTAGTTGTTTAAGTCTAAGTGAACTAGAAAAATTATTTTCCATAATTAGTATATTTAAAAAAAGTAAAGATATAGAGTTTACTATAGAATGTAATATAGAAAGTCTTGATATTGATAAAATAAAATTATTTAAAAAGTACGGAGTAAATCGTGTTAGTATTGGTGTACAAAGTTTAAATATTAAAAACATTAAATTTTTAGGTAGACATCATACTAAAGATATGGTTATTAATAAAATTTTTCTTTTAAAAGAAAATGGTATTAGTAATATAAATATTGATCTAATTTATGCTTTAAGAAATCAGAGTATTTTAGATTTAAAAGAAGACTTGGATGAATATTTAAAACTAGGTGTTACTCATATATCTACATATTCTTTAATGATAGAGCCTAATACTAAACTATACATTGATAATATTAAACCTATAAATGAAGAATTAGATAGTGATATGTATAAATTTATATGTTCTTATTTGAAAGAACATAATTTTAAACATTATGAAATAAGTAATTTTAGTTTAGAAGGATATGAATCAAAACATAACTTAACTTATTGGAATAATGAAGAGTATTATGGCTTTGGAGTAGGTGCTAGTGGATATATAAATAATATTAGATATGATAATACTAGAAGTATAACCACTTATTTAAAAGGCATATATTTAGATAATGAAATATTACTTGATAAGAATGCTACTATTGAAAATGAATTTATTTTAGGTTTTAGGAAAATTAAGGGTATTAATAAAAATGAATTTAAAAATAAATATAATAAAGAAATATGTGATATAATAGAAATTAAGAATTTATTAAAATTAGGTAGATTAGAAGAAAATGATGAATATGTTTTTATTCCCGAAAAATATTTATATATTTCTAATTCTATTTTAGTAGATTTAGTTGGAGGTAGTTATGAATAAAGTAGATACTTTTAGAACAGAAATTAGATATATAAGAAACGCTAGACTTGTGGATAATATTAAGAAGATGATAGAATTATTGCCAGATTATTTCTTTGAAATACCAGCATCTTCTACTGGTAAATATCATCCTTCATTTGCATTAGGTGAAGGAGGTTTAGTAAGACATACAAAGGCCGCGGTTAGAATAGGACATGAATTACTTGAAAATGAATGTATTGGTAACGTATTTACTAATGATGAAAAAGATATGATAATTATGTCTTTAATAATGCATGATGGATGCAAATCAGGTTTAACTAAAGGAGAATATACTGTAGTTAATCATCCTAGTATTGTTGTTAAACTTATTAGAGATAATGCATCAAAATTAACATTAGAAGAAGATGAACTTAAATTAATTTGTGGTATGATTGAAGCACATATGGGACCTTATAATAAAGACTTTAAAGGTAATACAGTTTTACCTTTACCCTCTAATAAATATCAAAAATTTGTCCATATGTGTGATTTATTAGCAAGTAAAAAATTCTTAGATATTAAATTTAATAATAATGAAATAGTAGAATAGTCTTATGAATAGTAGTAGTTATAAATGGTTTGATTTAAATCTATTTGAAATAAGAAGTATGCGTGATAATGATAAAAAAACTACTTTTCTTAAACTTAGAAAAGAATGTATAAAGGATTTGATTTTACCATTATTAGTTAATTTACCACTTCATTCAGGATTTAAATTTTCTAATACTAATGATTATTTAAGTTGTAAAGAAATGTTAAAAGAATTATTTCGTGAATATCATAAAAGAGAATATTCTAAACAAGAAGTTATGGATATAGTAAATGGAAAAAGAGTAAAAAAACATTGATTACTCTTTTTCTTTTCGGTATAATATTTATAGTTGCGAGGGGGAGAGATAAAAATGGAAAAAGAACCACAAATAGCTAGTGCTAAAGTTACATTATTAGGATATACAAAAACTATGAATGGACAAGGGCCAGAAGCTATAATTGCAACGGCTGGGAAGTTATGTTATTCTAAGTCAGATATTACTTCTTTAAATGAAAGATTAACTGATGAAGATATTGCTAAATTTATTAATATGTTAGCGGGATTTGGACATTATAGTCCATTTGAACATGCTAATTTTACATTTGGAATAGAAGGAATTAGTAGGACTTGTTCTCATCAAATAGTAAGACATAGAACTGGTAGTTATTCACAACAAAGTCAAAGATATGTTAATTTAGATAATAGTTTTGAATTTATAATACCTGAAGAAATAAGTGATTGCGAAGAAGCTAAAAAAATATACATAGATTCTATTTATAGAGATTATGATGCTTATAAAGAAATAACTCTTAAGTTAGTAGAAAAGTATATAAACGAAGGTATTAATGAAAAAATCGCTATTAAAAAAGCCTTAGAAGATGCTAGATTTGCTTTACCTAATGCTTGTGAAACTAAGTTAATAATGACTATGGATGCTAGAAACTTAATTCATTTTTTTGAAGAGAGATGTTGTATGCGTGCTCAGTGGGAAGTTAGAGATGTTGCTAATCAAATGTTAGACTTAGTATTAGATGTCGCACCTAATATATTTTCTAAAGCTGGACCTGCTTGTGCATTTGGTAAATGTAAAGAAGGAAAAATGAGTTGTGGACAAGTACAAGAACCAAGAGAGAAACAAAAGGTGAAAAAGTTATGAGAGGTAAATTAATTGTTATAGAAGGAACTGATTGCTCTGGTAAAGAAACTCAAACTAATTTGTTAATGAATGAATTAACTAAATTAGGTATGCGCGTAGAAAAGTTTAGTTTTCCTAATTATCAATCACCAACTGGAAGGATAATTGGTGGACCTTATTTAGGAAAAAGTTACATTGGTGATAGTTGGTTTAATGAAGGTGCTACTAAAGTAGATCCTAAAGTAGCGGCATTATACTATGCAGCAGATAGAAAATATAATATTTATAAAATTACTTTCTTACTTGAAAATGGTGTAAATGTTATATTAGATAGATATGTTTATTCTAATATGGCTCATCAAGGAGGTAAGATTGTTGATAGTGTAGAAAGACAAAAACTATACACTTGGCTAGAAACTTTAGAATTTGATTTATTAGAATTACCGCATGCTGATATTAAAATATTTCTACATATGCCATTTGAACAGTCTGCTATATTAAAACAAAATAGGGAAGAGACACCTGATGAACATGAAAAAGACGCTAAACATTTAAAATCAGCTGAATCTGCTTACTTAGAACTTGCTGATAAATATAGTTTTAAAACTATAGAATGTGCAAGTAACGATAAAATAAAAAGCATTGATGAGATACACAAGGAATTAATGAATTACTTATTAGATAAACTAAAAAAATAAGATTACTTATTGAGAAAATATTAAAATTGTGATATCATTACTATGATAGATGGGTGATAGTGTGAGGACTAATAAAAGAAGGGTTATTGTTTATGCTTTAGCAATAGCGCTTGCTGTAACTACAGTAGCGTATGCTGTTATGCAAACAACATTAAATGTCTCTGGTACAATAATAAAAAAAGGTGCAGCATTAGACATATATTTTGCTAATTTAAAAACACCTAGTTTTTCCGGAAATGGTAAATCTACTAGTGCAACTTTGTCATCTACTAATATTGAATTTACAATAGAATTATCTGAACCGTTAGATTCAGTTACATATTATTTTGATGTAGTTAATTCTGGGACTATTAATGCTAAGTTAGATTCTATTACATATTCTGGAGTGACTACCGCGTCTAATAAAAATATAGGAACTACCTTTACTTATTATGATGGCACAGAAATAAAAGAAGGTGATTTCTTAGCTGCTGGTGTTACTAGAAATCTTAAATTAAAAATAGAATATAAGGATGTTAATTACATATATTCTACGGATAATAAATTTACAATAAAAGTTACACTTGTATATATGCAGTATGATGGCGAGATTCCAACACCTGGTGGCGATACATCAATAATTGCGGAGTGTAATCATAGTTGTACCGGTTCTGGTCAAACTTGTACTAGCACTGATATAGCAACTGACTACGGCATTAGATGTAAAGTTAAATATTCTGCTTCTTTAGAACCAATTGACTTTTATATATTGGGTGATGATGGAACAAATTTAACTATGTTGTCAGGGCGTGTTCTTGTTACTTCTCGCTATGGTAATAACGATTATTATCCAGTTTGGCCTAATGTGGCTTTAGGAACGTTAGGAGCTATGCCAACGGATAATCTTCCAGAATTTACCTACAAATTCGATGATGGGAAAGGATTCTATGAACCACAATATCCAACTTCTGGTAATCCTATGACAGCTAGAATAAGATTGCCTAGAGCCAGTGATTTTGCTAATATAGGAATTAGGCTTAGTAGTAGTGTTGGTGTACAAGTACCTACTTGGGCTGCTGAAGCAAGTGGTTCATCATATTGGCTTACTACAAAATATTCTCATGCTACTACATCAAGTGAAGAAGGTAATTATTATCATGTTTGCGTTACCGGCAATAAATTAAGTGGTTCCTGTGGACGTTTTATGGATACAAATACAGAACGTGGTGTTCGTGGAGTAATAGTTATACCTAGAAGCAATGTTAAAGTTAACTATGAACTTGGTAGTTAAAAATCAAAGTAGTGCTTACTTTGATTTTTCTTTTATTAATTTAGTTTATATAACCACCATATATATTAAAAGCATTTTGAGAAATTATAAGAGCATCAGTATCAATACTTTTAATTATTTTAATGATGTTTTTAATTTGTTTCCTTGGTATCATAGTAAATAAAATTGCTTTATTGTTATCTTTTCCCTTACCAATAGTTGAAGTAACTGCAAAATTATTTTCACGTATTTTCTTTACTATTTTTTCTTCGTTATTATTGTTAATTATAATTAATAGAAGTTTTTTTCCAATTGCAATTTTCTCTTCTAGGACACCTCCTAAATAAGAACCAACTATAGATCCTAGAGCAAACGCTATAATTTTAAATGGATTTTCTAAAATATTAGTAACTACTACTCCAGTAATACATACCCAAACTAGCGCTACTAAGCCTTGTAATATAGCACCTAGTAATTTTTTTCCATTAGCAACAACAATTATTCTTAAAGTAGCTAGCATATTTTCAACTACTTTTGATAAAAATATAATAATATATAAAAACATATTGTTCACCAGTAAATATTATTTACAAAAATTAAAAATATATCAAAATACTATTGAAAAAAAAATAAAAATCTTATACAATATATTTGTAACCTATAAGGGTAGGTAAGATAGAATGGAGAATAAAAATGGAAACAAAAAAACAAAGAACATTAGCAATATTTGCTTTAGCAATTGCTTTAATAGCAACAACAGTAGCATATGCAGCTTTATCTACAACTTTACAAGTTAGTGGTACTGTAACAAAAAAGGGTGGAACTTGGAATATATATATTAGTAAAATTTCAAATGTAACAAAAACAGGCGATGCATCAATAACTACGAACCCTACTACTATTTCCGGTAATTCTACTGTGAAAATAGATTTTACTGCAACGTTAGCGAAACCAGGAGATTCGGTATCATTTGATTTTACAGTAGCAAATGGTGGTTCTATAGATGCTAAAATAAATTCCCCTTATTATATTGGACCAAGATTTATAGAATCAGATGGTGCAGATGGAGGTACTTACTCGGATTCTGAATCATCAAAAGTTTTAAAGGATATAATTTGTACTCTTACTTATAATGGTACAAAGATTACGTCTTCTAATAGTTCAATTTTATCTTTAGCTGCTGCTAAAAATAACGTACCAACAACAAAAACAATACATATGAGCTGTGTATACGATGAAACTGCTACGACAGTTAGTTCAAAAAATGCTTCAATGAAATTTGAATTATCATTACCTTATATACAAGGATAGTAAATTAATATTAAAAATAGGAATTTGATTTCCTATTTTTTATTGAATAATTTTGGGGAATAATGTAAAATTATATTTAGAGAAAATAGGAGATATATCATGATTGAAGTTGATAAATCTAGAATAAAATGGGTAGATAATGCAAAGTATATCTTAATTATGTGTGTTATTTTATTACATTTGTTTAATTTACCGTCTAGCGTAGAAATTTTTATAGGTAGTTTTACAGTGCCAGGATTTTTCTTTTGTGCTGGGTATGTTTATAAACATAAATGTAGTTTTAAAACTTTTTTATATAATAAATTTCGAAGTTTATTTATACCTTGGTTATTTTTTAGTAATTTTAATATTCTTTTATCACATATCTTTTCTTTTAATATTCAAGATAAATTAAGTGTATCTCTAATAAAAAATATGCTTCAAATTAGAGAGTATGGGGATGGATTATGGTTTATTTCTGCTCTTTTTATAGCGTTTATTCCATTTTATTTTGTAATCAATTTATTTAAATTAAAGTATATTAAGGAACATAAATATGGAAAATATATGCCTTTATTTTTATCTATAGTATTATTAATAGTAAGTTTAGTTTACAGTTGTTTTATGAATCCTACATTTTTTCCTTGGAATAATGTTAATTTGCCTTGGCATATTGAGTATATTTTTATAGCTGTGTTTTTTATGATTATTGGTTACTATTATAGAAATTATTTTGAATCTCAATTATCTTTAGATAGATTTTTATCTTTTATTATTGTTTTATTTATATATATTATTGCTTTATTTTTTAAATATATGATATTCAAGAATACTTTTTTCGTAGCGTGTTTTGATAAATTAACGGCGGTTGTCGGTATTATGATGATTGTTAATGTTTCCAAAATGATGAAATCTAATAAATATACATCTTTTATAGGACAGAATACTATTACTTATTTTGCTATTCATGGTAAAGCAATATCTTTACTTCAAAATATAATAATAAAATTTTTTGGTAATATATATTATAATATAATTAATAATTACTTTTTTTGTTTAATATTCTTGGTAATTCTTACTTTTATAACCGCTACTATTTTAATTTGTCCTACAATAATTATAAAGAAATGTTTGCCATTTTTATATTATAATAACCAAAGTAAAAATAGGAATACTTAATTTGTAGTATTCCTATTCTTTATAGCACTTTTATATATTTTTATTAATGATTTATAGTGTAATTCTGGAGTGAAATTTTTTAAGTAAATATTGTAAGAATAGTTACAGAACTCATTATATTTTTGTTCGGTTAATGATTCAAATTTATTTAAACATTTATCAAGATCTTTAGTATCGTTTGGTTTAAATAAATATCCATTTTTATTATGAATAATCATTTCTGGTATGCCGCCAATGTTTGCACCTATAATTGGTTTTTTTAATTGTAATGTTTCAATTATAGAATAAGGACAGTTTTCATACCACATTGATGGAATAATAATACATTTTGCATTTATAATCAAATTTTTTAAATTTTCTTTATTTTGAAAATTTATAAATGTTACATTATCTATTTTATTGTTTATTACGTAGTTTTTTAAATCTTGTTCAATAGGACCAGTACCAACAATAATAAGTTTTTTATTGAAAGTTTTAAATTCTTCTAGTAGGGATAATAAGCCTTTTTCTTTTGATAATCTTCCAATATATATGTAATAACCATTGAATGCAGGTTTAAAATTTTCTTCCTGATTATCAATAAAATTAGGAATATATGTTAGTTTATTTTTATTTATTCCAAATTCTTCAAATTTTTTATAATAGAATTTACTTGGGGTAATTATATAATCTATTTTATCATAAACTTTTCTAAAATAATTAATGTAGGCTTCAACTGTTCCTAGGAAGCTTTTTATGTATGAATTTTTAATACACTTTGATAAAGTACAATGATAGTATTTGTGCTTTTTACACTTTTCACAAACTTCATTACTAGATAACATTTGATAATTAGGACATATCATTTTAAGTTCATGGGCTGTATATATAATTGGTATATTATTCTTTTTTAAAATGTCAATTATTGAAGTAGATAATTGATGTTGAAAAAGATTTAGATGGGCTATATCTGGTTTAGTGTCTTTTATTAACTTTTTTAATTTACGTTTTGCTTCTAAAGAGTATATTAATTTAAAAGCATTGTTAACATTAATAAAAAAGTTTTTGTTATCATTGTATTCAACATTTTTTACAAAGTATTTACTATAAGGTGAATAAAGATTTTTTTTATCTTGCATGGAAAAATCAATAACAGTATGACCATTATTTTCTAGAAGTTTTTTTAAGTTGAAGTAATAAGTTTCACTTCCACCTTTTATGTAGAAAAATTTATTAATCATTAAAATCTTCATAGTTATTTTTCACCTTTACGAAACAATTATATCATGCCAAATAATTATTTACAATTTATTTTACATCTTTGTTTATATTTATTTGTTAGTTGCGAATATGTTCACTAAATGGTATAATTATTATGTATTTATATAGATAGAGGTGCTATATGGAAACAAATGAGTTAAATAGTGTATATTTAAAATTTAGTGATAGAGTAAAAGAACTTTGGAGGTTACTTTGACTTTGATAATAAAAATAAAAGAATAAAAGAATTAGAAGCTATTATGGAAGGTACTAATTTTTGGGATAATCGTGATAAGAGTGAAAGTGTTATTTCAGAGTTAAACGCTTTAAAAAGAATGATAAATGAGGTATCTTCACTAAAAGATAAAATAGATAATAATTTAGAAATAATTGCTTCTTTATCTACTGAAGAAGAACCAGATAGTGAGTTTTTATCTTTAGTAGAAGAAGAAATCAAACCTATAGAAAACGAACTATCGCATTTAGAAACAGAAATGCTACTAAATGGTCCTTATGATAAATTAGGGGCAATTATGGAAATTCATTCTGGTGCTGGTGGTACAGAAGCTTGTGATTGGGCAGATATGCTTTATAGAATGTATACTCGTTGGTGTGAAAAGAAAAACTATAAGATAGAAGTAATTGATTCTCAACCTGGTGAAGAAGTTGGTATAAAAAGCTTAACTATGTTAATTAAAGGAATGAATGCTTTTGGTTATTTAAAAGGGGAAAAAGGTGTTCATAGATTAGTTAGAATTTCTCCATTTGATTCTAATGCTAGAAGACATACTTCATTTGCTTCAGTATTAGTTGCACCTCTTTTTGAAGAAAGTAGTATTGATATTGAAATAAATCCATCTGACATACGCGTAGATGTATATCGTAGTAGTGGTTGTGGTGGACAAGGAGTAAATACTACGGATAGTGCTGTACGTATTACGCATTTACCTACTAAGATAGTTGTTACTTGTCAAAATGAGCGCAGTCAGATTCAAAATAAAGAACGTGCTATGGAAGTGTTAAAAAATAAATTATATGAACTAGAACTTGAAAAAAGAAGTGATAAATTAGCGGAATTAAAAGGTACTAGTATGGATATTAATTTTGGTTCACAAATAAGAAGTTATGTAATGTGCCCTTATACACTTGTAAAAGATCATCGTAATGGTACGGAAACTAGTAATGTAAACAAAGTATTAGATGGTGATATAGATTTATTTATTGAAGGTTATTTGAAAGGAAGTTGTAATAGTGGAAGTAGATAATAAAGTCTTAATTAAAAGCATATATAAAAAAGATAGATTACTTCGTTATTTGTGGTTTATTCTAGGTGTGCTTATTTTAGCTATTTCATTTAATATATTTATTCTACCTAATAATATAGTATATGGTGTAAGTGGTTTAGGGGTTATTTTATATAGGACTTTAGGTATAACTCCATCTGTTACAATAATGGTAGGTTCTATTTTATTACTTTTTCTAAGTTATTTTATTTTAGGATGGGATAAGACAAAAAACTCTGTTATTGGTTCAATTATATATCCCATATTTGTAACTTTAACAGCTCCTCTTGCTAAATATGTCGACTTAGGTAGTTTAGAAACTATAGTTATGATTTTATTTGGTGCTGTTTTAAGTGGTATAGGTAGTGGTTTAGTTTTTAAATCAGGATTTACTACTGGTGGCACAGATGTATTAAATCAAATATTTGCTAAATACTTTAAAATGTCTATTGGTAACGCTATTTTATGTACTGATGGATTAATTATCTTTAGTAGTTTATTTGTATTTGGTTGGGATAAATTTATTTATTCTATAGTTAATATGTATATTATTAGTGTTATGACAGACAAAGTTATTTTGGGAGTTTCTAATTCTAAAGCTTTCTACATTATTACAGAACATGAAACCTCTGTCAAAAAATTCCTTTTAAATGGTTTATCGCATGGCGTAACTGTATTAGAAGGTAGAGGAGGATATACTGGTAATAATCAGAAAGTAATTATGTGTATAGTTCCAACAAAAGAATACTTTGTTGTAAAAGAAGGTATACATGAAATAGATCCAGAAGCATTTTTCTTAGTTACTGACTCTTATGAAGTATATGGAGGTGAATAGAGTGGATTTAATAAGAATAAAAAATGTTAATAAAACTTATAAAACTGGCGTTACAGCAATATATGACTTAAGCCTTACTATTGAAAAGGGAGAATTTCTATTTATAATAGGTTCTACAGGTTGTGGTAAGAGTACTTTGATTAAAATGTTATATAGAGAAGAAAAGCCAACTAGTGGAAAGATTATTGTTGGTGGTATTGATGTTGCTAAGTTAAGAAATGGTAAAGTTTACAAAATACGTCGTAAAATAGGTGTGGTTTTTCAAGACTTTAAATTACTTCCACGTTTAAACGTTTATGAAAATGTTGCTTTTGCAGCAGAAGTATTAGGATTATCTAAAGCTGAAATACACGCTAAAGTTATTAAAGCACTAGAATTAGTTGGGCTAAAGGCTAGGGCTAAAAACTATCCTAATCAACTTTCTGGTGGTGAGCAACAAAGAGTTGCTATAGCACGTGCGATAGTTAATGAACCAAAATTATTAATTTGTGATGAACCGACAGGAAATCTTGATGAAGTAACTAGTATGGAAATCATGAATGTCCTAGAAGAAATCAATAAACTAGGTACGACAGTTATAATGGTTACTCATGATACTGAGATAGTAGACAAGATGAAGAAGAGAGTTATTTTATTAGATTCAGGAAGAATATTAAAAGATTATGAGAAAGGAACATATAAGCATGAAAGCATTTAGAATTTTGGGTAGAAATATAAGAGATTCATTTAAAAGTGTTTTTAGAAATTTTTCACTTTCTATTGCGTCTATATCTTGTATAACTATAACTCTTATAGTGGTAGCAATTGCAATAGTTCTTTCTGACAACGTTAATAACTTTGCTACTTTAGTAGAAAAAGATGTAACAATTGTTACATTTATAAATAATGACGCTACTGATGATGATATTAACACTCTTGGTGATAAAATAAAAAGATTAAACAATGTAGATTCGGTTACTTTTAATTCTAAAATGGACATTATGAAGGAAATGATGGAATCATCGGATGTGTTTAATAATATTATGTCCAATTGGACTGAAGAAACAACACCTATTCAAAATACTTATTTAGTCAAAGTTGTTGATATTGAAAAAATAAAAGATGTAGCAGATGAAATAAAGAAAATGGATAATGTATCAGTTGTAAAATATGGAGAAGGTATGGTTGAACAATTGGTATCAGTATTTGATATCGTTAGAAAAATTAGTATTGGTCTAGTAATTGCTTTAATCATAGTAACAGCATTTTTAATTGCTAATACAATTAAAATAACTATTTTTTCAAGAAAAAGAGAGATTGAAATAATGCGTTTAGTTGGAGCATCTAATATTAACATTAAAGTTCCATTTATCTTTGAAGGATTATTCTTAGGAATAATGGGTTCTATTATACCAATCTGCGTAACTATATTTGGTTATATAACTTTGTATACTAAATTCGATGGACAATTATTCTCACCATTTATTAGATTAATTACTCCAGAACCATTTGTATATTCTATATCATTAATACTAATTTTAATTGGTATGGCCGTTGGTATGTTTGGAAGTCTTAGAGCAGTTAAGAAATATTTGAAGATATAGTTGGTTGGTGAGAGATGTTAGATAAGTTAAATAAAAAGTTTTCAAAAGATTATGAAAACTTTTTTAAAGATAATAATAAACTTGCAAATTTGCTATTTTATATAGCTGTATTACTTTTGTATATTATATGTATTAATAATATTTCTAAAGCTATTTCTATTGATTCTTTAATAGTTATAAAACTCAAGGTTATAACATCAACTATTTTTATATTAAAAATATTATTTAATAAAGAAAATTTATTTAAATATTTGTTATTTTTGATATTAATTTCTATAGCGATAACGTGTGATTTATGTACAGGATTAAGTTTTGACATTTTATTTATAGTTTTATTAATTATTGCTTCTCGTAATATTGATTCTAATAAGGTAATAAAAATGATAATATGTTTAAACATTATAACTATTGGCTATCACTGTGCTAAATATATTATAGACTACAATTTACACCCTTTGGTTTTGAAGTATCAAGCACAATTTATTCAAAATGGCATACATAGTTTTTACTTTTGCCACCCAAGAATATTTGTTAATATTTTATTTTGTTCTTGGTTAATGTGGTTTTATTTAAATTTTAATAATAAGGAACAAATTATAAAAGTTTATATTATTGGTTTATTGTTGGCAATTATAACTTATATTTTTACAGGATTTATTAGCACAACTATATTTTATTTCATTACTATGATTTTATATTTCGTCTTTCAAAATAAAAAGTTAACTAATAAAGAATCTATCAAAATTATTGTTAGCCTTACATTTCTATTATGCATTTTTATATCTTGGTTTTCATTAATTATTTTTGGTCAAGATAATATAATTGGTGAATTTATTTCTAAGATAAATGAATTTTTAAATAATAGGGTATTATTTGGAAAGAGATATTTATTGGAGTACGGAGCTGGTTTATTTGGTAAAAAATTTACATTAGTTGATAGTATATTGGCATCAGAGTTTGCTAATACAGCTTTAAATAATTGGTATTATTACATGGTAATAAGATCAGGATTATTAATGTCTATATTTTATTGTTGCATTTTTTGTAAGTCATTATTAAAACTAAGTGAAAATAATAATTGGTCAAAAATATTTGTTATTGTTATTTTCTTACTATATAGTTGTATTGAGTGTATAGGTGTAATACCAATTATTTCTATTCCTTATTTCTTTATTGGTATGTTTTTATAAAAGTGTTATTTTATAGCACTTTTTTTCATACAATTAATTGGTGATAATATGAATTTTGATATTGGTGATTTAGTAACCCGTAAATCTTATAATAATGATTTAGTATTTGAGATAACTGATATAATCGATGGAATATGTTATTTAAAAGGTTCAAATATTAGACTTTGTGCTGATAGTCCTATTGAAGATTTAAATAAATATGAAAATGGGGATGACTCAGAAGAAAAAGCATTTGTTGAAAGGTCTAAACCGAAGTTAGATTTAGATAGGACAGACTATTTTTATTTACCAGGTAAAATCTTACATATTGATGGTGATAGTGATTATTTAAATAGGTGTTTAGACTATTATAAAGACGCTAATATTTGGGCAATGGGTATTCAAGAAAAAGAAGAAAATATGAATGTGTATATGAATGAATGGTTAGAAAAATATCGCCCTAATATTGTAGTTATTACAGGTCACGATGCATACTATAAGAAACAAGGTACTAGTTTAAAAGCATATAAAAATAGTGCTAATTTTGTTAGTGCCATTAAAGAAGCAAGAAAATATGAACAGAGTCATGATAAATTAATTATTATAGCGGGTGCTTGTCAATCAGATTATGATGAACTTATTAAAGCTGGTGCTAATTTTGCATCTAGTCCCAAAAGAATAAATATTCATGCTTTAGACCCTGCAATCATAGCGACACGTATGAGTTTATCAGATATTAACAAAGATATAGATTTAAAGAAAATTCTTTCACAAACAAAATATGGTAGTGATGGCTTAGGAGGCATTATTACAAAAGGAACAATGTATATAGGGTATCCAAGATAGGGGGAAATATGACTATAGATAGTGTAAAAAATAAATTAAATGATTACTTAGGAGAATCAGTGACAATAAAGTGTAACTTAGGAAGAAATAAGTATGAAAAGTATGCCGCTACTATAAAAAAACTATATAATAATGTATTTATAGTAGAGACAAATAAACATCATATAATTAAATCTTTTTCTTATTCTGATGTGTTAACTAAAGTTATAAAAATAGACTATTAATTTACATAATTTGACATTATCCTATTGAAAAAATCATGAAAATTAGATATACTTAAATTGTAATTATAATGGGAACACGAAGGGAGAGATTTGCATGAAGATTACATCTGTAGATATTAGAAAGGTTGAAAGAGAAGAAGATAACTTAAAAGCTTTTGTTAATGTAACTATTGATGATGGTTTAGTTATTAAAAACTTAAGAGTTATAGATGGCACAAAAGGATTATTTGTTGCTATGCCAAATCATAAAGATAAAAAAACTGGTAAATTTAAAGATATAGTTCATCCTATTAATCAAGAAGTTAGAGCTATGTTTGAAGATACTATTTTGAAAGCTTATAAAGAAGCAGAATAAGAACTCGTAAGAGTTTTTTTCATATTCTAAATTTTTTTTCATATATTTTATTAGGTGATAATATGGACAAGGATATGATAGTTACTAGTAGTCATAGCATTAGTATTAGTGAAAGAAAGACAATTAATATTACAGGAGTTAAAAAAATAGATAGTTTTGATAATGAAGAATTTTTACTTGAAACAACAATGGGTTATTTAGCAATAAAAGGTGAAGGTTTAGAAATTATTAAATTAGATACTTATCAAGGAAATGTTTCTATTAAAGGCAAAGTTAATAGCATGATTTATATGGATAATAATAAAAAACAAGAAAAAGATGAAGGCATTTTTGGTAAATTATTTAAATAATGAATATTATTTTACAAATTAAGTCGTTATCTTTTTCTTTTATTTTTGGTTTTATCTTTGCCTTTATAATAGGTTTATTTTATAAACTTATTTATAATAAAAATAATTTTCTGAGATTGATATCTAGTTTAATACTAGTACTACTTGGTGTTATAGTTTATTTTTTAATCTTGAAAAAAATTAATAACGCTATATTTCATGTTTATGAAGTATTAAGTATTATTGTTGGTTATACATTAGAAATAGTGATAAATACCTATATTGTAAAAAAAACTAATAGATGATATAATTACATTATAGGAGAGTAATAACTATGGCAAAAAGAGTACCCAAAGCTTCAAAACGTCGATTAGTATTTTTAACACCGTTTATTCTATTTATAACGGTTTACTTTGTATTTACCGTTGGTTATTATGGCTATAAATTAATAAGTTTAAAAAATCAACAAGTTAAATTAAATAATGATTTATATAAACTTCAAGCAGAAGAATCTAGGTTAAAGAATGATATTCAAAAATTTAAAAATCCGGAGTACTTAGCACGCTATGCTAGAGAAAACTTTTTATATTCAAAAGATGGAGAATATGTTTTAAAAATAGAACCTAAAGAAACAACTGATAATAAAGAAAATACTTTCTTAGAAATGTTAGAAAGTAATTATATTTATATAATTGTTATTTTTAGTACTTTAATATTGTTATTTATTCTATTTGTCTTTAAGAAGAATAAGATAAAAAATAAAGAAAAATAAAAGAATCTAATTTGCGGTTAGATTCTTATTTTTATAATTTAAAATCATTTACAATATCATCTTCCATATTTTTACCATCAAAATATGTTTTAATTTTATAACCTAGAATTTTAGCAATTATAATACTAGGAAAACTTTTAGCAAGTTTGTTATAATCTGTAATAATATCGTTATAATATTTTCTGAATGCTGTAATTTCTGCTTCTGATTCACTAAGTGCTACTTCTATTTTAATGAAATCTTCGCACTTTTGTAATTGTTCATAATTGTGTTTATAAGCATTAAATTCATTGATTACATCGTATAAACTACGGTCAAGTTCAAAATTGGATAATTTTTTAGAACGTAATTTATTAATACTACCAAGTACTTCTGTATTTTCATCAATATCACAATTTGCTTTAATTATGCTGATAGACTTATTTAATAAATCGAATCTTTTTCTTAATGTTGAATCGATGTTAGCTTCTGCTTCATTAATTCTAATAATATACTTTTGAAAGTTATTATAGATATTTGCACATACAATTAATATTAAACAAACTATTATTACAACAAGTAAAATGTTAGATATAAAATCCATCTTAATCACCTATAATAATTATAACAAACTATTCATGTAAAATCAATTGTTTGGATAGAATTCTGGACTATAGTTAATAGGTTCATCAAAAGAAACGTAATCTACATAAATCATAAATAGTAATTGCCAAGTACCAGTATTAGGTTCACTAAGTATAATATGATCACGGCCTGATTGTTCAATTATTCCATTGAACTCTAAATCTCGCCATTCATTAGAATCTGGGAATGTCATATGTACGCGTGCTTTTTTTCCTCGATTAAGTCTTAAGATGTTTTCTATATAGGATTGCTCCATAGGTAGTTCTGTGCTGTAATTAGCAGCAGTTTGTTGATTGGGTACAACATTTCCTCCTACATAAAGGGGGGTACCTGGAAAATCTTGTTTTCCATAATAAGTTTTATTATTTGCAAAATTATTATTATTCATTTATAATCATCCTCTCTATAAAGTATATTTTTTTAATAAATAATTATTCAAAATATGTACTTTAGGTACTTACTATGTTAAAATTATTTGGGAGGAATGAAAAATGCAAATTAATATTAATGTTGGTGTATCAAATCGTCATGTTCATTTAACACAAGAAGATTTTGCTATTTTATTTGGAAGTGATAGTACTTTAGAAGTAAATCGTTATTTAACACAACCTGGTGAATTTGCTTCTAATAGTTTAGTTACATTAAAAACAGAAAAGAGCAGTATAGATAATGTTCGTGTTATAGGACCAATCCGTAAGTATACACAAATAGAAATTTCTAAAACTGATGCTTATAAATTAGGATTAAAACCTCCAGTACGTGAATCTGGTGATATAGCAGGAAGTGAAAAAATAACTATTATTGGTCCTAATGGTAGTGTTGAAAAAAAAGAAGGCTGTATTATCGCAACAAGACATATACACGCTACAAAAGAAGATATGGGAAAGTATGGTCTTGATGAGAATAAAAAATATCTAGTTAAGATAGGTGGTATTAAAGGTGGTATCATTGGTGGTGTATCTGTTAAAGTAAGTGATAAATATTATTTTGAGATGCATGTTGATACAGATGACGCTAATGCTCATTTAATAGATAAAAGTAATAATGTTGGAACTATTATAGGTGAAGACAATGAATCAATTTAGAGTTTGCGACAAATGCAAAGCAACTAATTTAAAAACTTTAATACCAAGATTAAAAGAAATTGATAGTTCTGCAGAAATTGTTATTGGATGTCAAAATTTTTGTGGTATTGGTGCTAAAAAATCTTTTGTTATTTGTAATCATAAACCCATTGTTGCGGAAAATGAAGATGAATTAATTACAAAGATAAAAGAAGAATTAAGTAAATAAAAATAAAACTTTATACTAGTAAATTGGTATAAAGTTTTTTATTCATCTTCTTTTATAGTAGGAATTACATCATCTAGTGATATGTTATCATTTCTTGGTTCTGTTCCTTTTATATAATACATTATCTTTTTTCTTTTAGAGTCATTAGTTGCTAATTCGCCGGTAACAGGGTCGGTTAATACGCCAACTACATTGTTTGGCATTTCATACCACTCACTATTTTTATCTTTTAAATAACCTTCCATGGTTTCTATCCAAATTTTTTTAGATATTTTACCTTTATCACTTTCAATTCTTCTATTGTTATCATAACCAGTCCAAACACCTACAATCAAATCTTTATTATAACCAAATATTAAACGGTCGTAATCAGTGGAACCTGTTTTAACAGCATATTTGTTAGTCATTTGTGCAGCATAATTTATCATAGTAGGGTAATCATAATCAACTAGTTCTTTGGAATAAGTACAAGTTAATAGTTCATTTAACACGTAAACAATACCACGATTTAATACGTTTTCCTTTGTTTCCTCTGCTTGATACAAAATATTTCCATTTTCATCTTCAACGCGACTAATTAAGCGTGGTTCAATCTTATATCCTTCATTAGCAAAAGTAGCATAAGCACTAGTCATATCAATAATATTTATTTCCTTTGTTCCTAACGGTAATGAAGGTATAGCTTCTAATTTTGCATTTATTCCTAGACGTTTGGCAGTATCCACTAAAGTATCTTCTCCAAGAAATATATGTGCTTTAACAGCATATATATTATCAGAATAAGCAATTGCTGTTGCAAGAGTAATATCTTTATTAGGATAAGTATTATTATAATTATTTGGTGTATAAGTTTGATTGTTAGAAAATGTAAAAATAGTTTTTTCACTGGTGAATTTAGTAGATGGTGTAAAACCATTTTCTAAGGCTGCATAATATAAGAATGGTTTCATAGTTGAACCAACTTGTCTTTTAGACATAGTCGCTCTATTATATTGACTAGTAGCATAATTTTTACCACCTGCTAAAGCTAAGATATGACCAGTTTGAGGATCCATTACAATGCTTGCTAATTGTAGCTCATCTTCATCTTTCATATTCTTTTTAATACTATTATCTAAAATAGTCTGAGCATTCATATCTAAATAGGTATATATTTTTAAACCACCAGTTTCTAAGAAAGTAGCGGGGATAGTTTTAATCTTATAAAGTTCATCTAAAACAGCATCTTGATAATACATAATAGTAGTATTATTGTTTACATTTTTATTTCCTAAATAAGTAAGAATTTCATTACTAGCGTTTTGTCTTTCTTCTTCAGTTATATAATTATTTTGTTCCATCGCATATAAAATTGTTGCTTGTCTATTTTTAGCGGCTTTTTCATTAGCAAAAGGAGAATAATAACCAGGGTTCTTAGGAATACCCGCTAAAATTGTTGCTTCTGCTAAAGAAAGGTCACTAGCACTTTTACCAAAATAATAGTTACTAGCATTTTCTATACCAAATATACCACCATAATTAATGGTATTTAAATAACCTTCTAATAGTTCATCTTTACTATAATGTGATTCTAGACGAATAGTTAACCAAGCTTCTTCTATTTTTCTTGCCCAAGTTTTATCAAATGTTAGAAATAAGTTTTTAGCATATTGTTGTGTAATAGTAGAAGCACCTTGTAATTTGCCTTTGTTTTTAAAATTTATATAAAGTGATTTTACTATTCTTAGAAAGTCAAATCCATGATGTCTATAGAATTTTTTATCTTCAATAGCGATAGTGGCGTCTACTAAATATGGTGAGATATCTTCAAGTTTTATCCACTTATCAGTAGTATCAGCATTATATGTATTACCATTTATATCATAAAAAACAAATTTATTAGCGGAGTTAATAGCGAGTTTTGGTGTAAATCTAGCATATAAATAAATACCACTATATATAATTATTCCGACAAATATAATCCAACAAAAAATAGTAATCCACTTCTTAAATCTTCGCATTTTCTCACCATCCTAAATTTAGTATTCTACAAAAAAATAAAATTTATTAATAAATTTAAAAAAATATGTATAAAAAAATATAAAGTTATGCTATAATTACATTCAGTTAAAAGGAGAGAGGAAATGTCTAAGATAAATGGCTGTATAAATTTACAAAAAGATGGTGAAATTATATATAGTAATTTTCCTATTAAAGGAATAAAAACTAATGACAAAATTGTCTATAAAGAAAACGATATTAATGTAACTATTTTTTTAGATAATAATACAATAGAAATGAAAAGAAGAACAGGTGACTATATTATTGAATTAATGTTCTTAGATGGTAAAGCCACAAGTGGCAATTATCATTTAATAGAATATAAAAATAGTATTAATCTTAATATAGAAACTCTATCATCAAGTAATCAAGATAACAAGATTATTTTAGATTATAATTTATCTATGGCAGAAGAATTTATTGGACATTTTACTTTTTCTTTAGAATTTGAGGTGAAATAATGGTTTTAAAAGAAGTTATAAAAAGTACTATTTGTAGTTATTTTAATAATGAAATAGATTCTAGTAGTGTTATTATTGAAAATCCTAAAGAAAGAAAATTAGGTGATTTGGCTTTACCTTGTTTTACTTATGCTAAAATACTTCATAAAGCACCAAATGTTATTGCTAATGAAATTAAGGAATATTTAGATAATAATTGTTCCATATTAGAAAGGGTAGATGCTGTTGGAGGCTACGTTAACATCTTTTTAGATAAAAAAGAAGTAGCGGATAAGGTTATTAATAAAATAATAGAACAAAAAGAAAATTATGGCTATAGTGATTTAGGAAATGGTAAAACTATAGTTATTGATTATTCTTCTCCTAATATAGCTAAACCTTTTGGTGTAGGACACTTAAGAAGTACTGTTATTGGTAATGCTTTAAAAAACATTTGTAAGAAAAATGGTTACGATGTTATTGGTATAAACTATTTAGGTGACTGGGGTACACAATTTGGTAAGATGATTTGTGCATATAAACTTTGGGGTGATCCGGAAAAAGTAGCGGCTAATCCTATTGATGAATTAAAAAATCTATATGTAAAGTTTCATGAAGAAGCAGAGAAAGACCCTAGTTTAGAAGACGCTGGTCGTAGAGAGTTTAAAGCTTTAGAGGATGGCAATCCTGAGTCATTAAAACTATGGAAATGGTTCCGTGACGAATCATTGGTTGAATTTAAGAAGACTTATTCATTATTAGGAGTAGATGATTTTGATTCTTGGCAAGGTGAGTCTTTCTACAATGATAAAATGGCACCAGTTGTAAAAGAACTTGAGGATAAGCATTTACTTGAAGAGAGTGAAGGAGCAATGATTGTTGCTTTAGATAATGATTTACCTCCAGCTTTAATTAAACGTAGTGATGGAGCAACTTTATATATAACTCGTGATTTAGCTGCTGCTATTTACAGAAAGAAAGAATACAATTTTACTGAAGCTTTATACGTAGTTGGCAATGAGCAATCTTTACACTTCAATCAATTAAAACAAGTTTTAAGTAAAATGGGTTATCCTTGGAGTGATAATATTCATCATATATCATTTGGACTTATTCTTCAAAATGGTAAAAAGATGTCTACCCGTCACGGTAAATCAGTAAAATTACAAGACGTATTAGAAGAAGCTGTTAGTCTTTCTAAAGAATATATGCTTAATAGAAATTCTTCTTTAGATAATATTGACTATGTAAGTGAGAAAGTTGGTGTCGGTGCGGTAATTTTTAATGATTTAAAAAATTATCGTATTAATGATATTGAATTTCATCTAGAAGATATTTTGAAATTTGAAGGTGAAACAGGTCCTTATATTCAATATACTTATGCTAGAATTATGTCACTTCTAGAAAATAAAAAGAGTATTAAAGTTTCTTTTGATAATGTTACATTTAATGAATACGAGTGGTATTTAATATTTAATTTATATCAATTTTCAGACGTTATTAGACGTGCTAAAGAAAATTATGATCCAAGCGAAGTTGCAAAATATTTAATAGATCTTGCTAAAGACTTTAATAAGTGGTATGCTTTAGAACGTATGATAGATGATGATATAGAAAAAACCGAGAGTCGCTTGTTAGTTGCGGAAGCCACTGCAATAGTTATTAAGGAAGGTATGCGTCTACTTGGAATTGAAGTATTAAATAAAATGTAGGAGGATTACAATGGGATTAAAAGATATGAAATTAGAAGATTTAGAATTAATGTCTTATACAGATTTAACTTATAAAATTTTAAAGGAAGAAAAGAAACCTTTAAATACGCCAACTATTTTTCATCATATTTGTGATTTGTTAGGATATTCAAATGAAGAATTTGAAGATAAAATAGGAGATTATTATACTTCTCTTACTATTGATAAAAGATTTATTATGTTAGAAACTGGTGAATGGGATTTAAGAGAAAACCATTCTGTAGAATTAAATCTTGAAGACGAAATCGTCGATGAAGAGGAAAACGAAGAAGAAACAGAAGAATCTGAAACAGATGAAGAAGAAAATGAAGAAATGGATGTTGAAGATGATTCTTTAGACTCTACTTTGGAGGATGACTTAGAAGATTCTGACGATGATATGGAAGATTTGTCAATTTTAGATGAAAATGAATTAGAAGCTGAGTAGGCTTCTTTTTTATTTATTTGATTTTTAGTTATAATCTTATAACCTACAAAAACTATTGCAAGACAACAAAAAAAATGATATCATTAATACGTAAGGTAAAGAAATACCTTGGTAGTATTTGCGTGAAAACTTATATATTTTAATTTACGAATCAACAATTATACAATTAGCTGTATAATAATTCAAAAATATAAATAGAAAGGGGTTAATCAATAATAGAAATTAATTAATATTTCTATAAGATTAATTATACGAAAAAAAACATGAAAAAACTAAAGACTTTATTACTTGCGTTTGCTGTAATTGTCACGCTTGTGGCTTGTTCACCTAAAAATGGAACTGGTGAAAATGTTGATGAAAAAAGCAATACAAACACAGTTGAAACAAACGAAAATAGGGAACTATTACCAAACACATATAAATTTCCCGAAAAGGAGTTATACATTGATATTCCAGATTATAGCCATATTGAAAGTGGATATACTGAGTTGTTCAAGAATAGAGAAAATAAATATGTTACTATTACATACTCGGACGACAATACTTTTGAAAACGTAAAAGAAGTATTTGATAGTTTGTACCCTAAGTTTAAAAATAATGTTTCAAGTTGGCATAGTATAAATGATGAAACTTTTACATCCGTAGAGAATGTTGAAATCAATGGTATTTCTGTTCAAAGAGTTATAGGAACTGTTGAATATGGTATATTAGATAAATATGATTGCTACCTTTATGGTTATAGTTTTATTTTCGAAGGAGTACCTTGTGCGATAATAGGTGTTGTAACAGATTTAGATCAACCACAAAAAGAAATTGACGAATTAACCGATATTGTCGATGCAATGATGAAATCCGTAAGAAAAACGTACAAAACAGAGTAGTAATTGAAGCAACCGTCTCTCTGACAGCATTTATGTTTGCTATTGTTAATTTACTCACTGTTATAAGTAATTTGTATGGTACAGGCAAAAATAAGCATTGCGATAAATATTGTTACCAAGGAACTGTCGCAATACAGCTATTTATATGCGTTAACTAGGTCAAATGATAGTCTTGTAGCAATTAGTTTAGGTTCTAATGACGTAAAGGGAAATGTTATACTGTTTTTACAGAAATCCAAAATATTGACAAACCTGCTGAAAAAAACAGCAGGCAGTACCTGAACTCTACATTTGAAGAATGATAAATGCTCCCAAAATTGTTGCTATAGGGTTTGCAAAATATTGGTCAATGATGATTGAAATCTTGCTATGCAAAAGTAGTAGAATGGATTTCTACAAAAGTAAAATAAAAACTGATAAAATGTCAAAGTTAAAAGTTGATAAATTTTATCAGTTTTTATTTTAACATTTATGTCATGCTTTTATAGTTGCTAAAAATAGTAATTCATGATAAAATGAAGGTGAATTTGCAAGAGGGTGATGATATGGACGAAACTAAGATATACAATACTGAAGAGTTTCAAGATGCACTTGCTGTTGAAACATTAAAAGAAGTAATACAAGTTTTAGAAGAACGTGGTTATAATCCAATTAATCAGATAGTTGGTTATTTAATGAGTGGAGATCCTGGCTATATTTCAAATTATAAAGGAGTACGTAATAAAATAAGTAAATTTGAACGTACTAAATTACTAGAAATATTAGTTAAGAGTTTTATTGAAAAATGAGATGCTTAGGCCTTGATTTAGGTACAAAAACTTTAGGTATTTCTTTGAGCGACGCGACTTGTACAATTGCCTCAATTTATGGAACATTACGTTTTAATGAAGGGGACTTTGATTCTCTAATTATGCCACTAAAAAAAATAGTTGAAGAATATAAAGTAGGAAAGATTGTTTTAGGACTTCCTAAAAATATGAATAATACTATTGGTGAGAGTGGAGAACGTTGTTTATTATTTGGCAAAAAAATTAGTGAATCTTTAAATATTCCTGTAGTTATGCAAGACGAACGCTTAACGACAGTTGAAGCAACACATTATATGTTAGAGGCTGATATGTCACGTGGAAAACGTAAGAAAAAAATAGATGGTTTAGCCGCTAATATAATTTTGCAAACATATTTAGATAAAGAGAAAGGTGATAATAATGGAAAATACTAACGAAAAAATGACATTTAAAGTTATAAATGATGAAGGAAAAGAAACAGAATGTGAGGTATTATTTACTTTTGATTCTGATGAAACAAAGAAAAGTTATATAGCATATACAGATAATACTATAGATGAAAATGGTAATACTAAGGTGTATGCTTCTATATATACACCAAATGAAGAACCTATGAATTTAATTCCAATCGAAACAGAAAAGGAATGGAAAATTATTGAGACAATTTTAAATACTTTACAAGAACAAGCTAAAGAAAGTATGAAAGCAGACGAATAGTTCTTTATATGAAGAAGTTAACTATTAAAATTAGTGCTATAATCGGGGGGATATTTTTAGCTCTTGTAGTATCATGCTTTTTAATTTATAAAGTAGAAACTGGTCGAGTAAGTAGTAATGATTCTTTAAAAGAGATTATTATTGAAAATGGTCAGAATTATTATTCTATATCTAGTAACTTAAAGGAAAATAATTTGATAAAATCAGAATGGTTTTATAAGTTATATGTAAAATTACATAAACCTGCTTCTTTGCAAGCTGGTAAATATTATTTGAGTGAGTCAATGGGTGTTAAAGATATTGTTGATAAGTTATCTAAAGGAAGTAATTATAATCCAGACGCAATTAGGATTACTTTTAAAGAAGGCATTAACATGCGTGGTATTGCTAAAATAATAAGTGAAAACACGAATAATACAATAGATGTTGTTTACGATACCTTAAAAGATACAACGTATTTAGATAGTATTATCGAAAAATATTGGTTTTTAACTGATGAGATAAAAAATAAAAATATTTATTATTCATTAGAAGGTTATTTATTTCCTGATACTTATGAATTTATAAATAAAGATGTAACTGTTAAAGATATATTTAATGTTATGTTAGCAGAGATGAATAAAAAATTAGAGCCTTATAAAGAAGAAATAGAAAAATCAAAATATTCTGCTCATCAATTATTAACACTTGCATCTATTGTAGAGTTAGAATCTGCTAGTAGTGTTGATAGACCTAAAGTAGCAGGTGTATTTTATAACCGTTTAAATAATCATGATTCTTTAGGTAGTGATGTAACTACTTATTATGCTGCTAAAATCGATTTAAATGAAAGAGATTTGTATCAGTCGGAAATAAACGATTATAATGCTTACAATACAAGAAATGCTAATATGGCTGGAAGATTACCAGTTGGTCCAATTTGCATTCCTAGCTTAAGTAGTATAGTTGCTGCAATAGAACCAGAACAAACAGATTATTATTTTTTTGTTGCCGATAAATACAAGAAAACTTATTTTAGTAAAACTTATGCTGAGCATTTAGAAATTATAGCGCGTTTGAAAGCGGAGGGTTTATGGTACACTTATTAGATATTGAAAAATATGCTAAAGACAACAATGTTCCAATAATGTTACCAGATGGTATAGAATTTTTGTTAAACTATATAAAAGAAAATAACGTAAAGACTATATTAGAAATTGGTACAGCCATAGGATATTCAGCAATCAGGATGGCTTTAATATCTAGTGATATAAAGGTAACGACGATTGAAAGAGATATTGATAGATATAATGAAGCAATCAAAAATATAAGTGATTTTTCTTTAGAAAATCAAATCAATGTTATTTATGCTGATGCTTTTGATGTTGATTTGACCGAAAAATTTGATTTAATATTTATTGATGCTGCTAAGAGTCAATATATAAAATTTTTTGAAAAATTTAAACATAACTTAAACGAGACTGGAACGATTATATCTGATAATCTTGAGTTTCATGGCTTAGTTGAGAATAAAGAAAATGTTAGTCTTAGTCGCAATGTTCGTGGCTTAGTGCGAAAGATTAATGAGTATGTAGCATTTTTAAAGGATAATAGGGAATTTAAAACAAATTTCTATTCTATTGGTGATGGAATAGGGGTTAGTGTGAGAAAAAGCGAAAATTAGAAATAATAAATTATAATATTTCTAATTTTTTGTTCTATTTTGTGCTTGTTATGATAAAATATGTTTGGTGGTAGTAGTATGAAGTTTGAAAATTTAATGTATGATGGTAAAAATATAAAGGTGGTTGTAGATTTAGATGATGTTTTTATCGAAAGCAATGACCTTGATGTTGGGGTAAATACTGATGACAGTGATACATTAGATTTAAGCAATATTGCTACTGATATTGCTACGGAAGCTAGGTTAGATAAGGAGGATTAGAATGTCTGGTAATTTTACACAAAAATTTTTGGATATGATGCTCGAATTAGTTCGTGCTAATCCTTCATTAAAAATAACTGATAGGCTTTTATATGCTCAACTCGTAAGTTTTAGATTAGGTAATGCTTCAATTCCTTTTGAAAATGTAGAAAAATATTTCCGTAATTGGATTACTACTTTTAAACCTAATCCTCTTATAGATGTTTATCGTGATCACACTAATCCTTTTGTTTGCCATTTCGTTAGTAAAAAAGAATTACCAACTGATAAGGGGACAATTAAAATTTATGTACCAATGGATGCAACACATATAAAGGATGGAGTGTTAGAACTTTTTGAGTTTTTATCGCTTGAAAAAATCGCTCATATATCCAAGGTACTTAGTTCGGTTCGTAATGATAATGTTATTATAAGAGTATCATCTATAGAAGATGTTAATAAAATAGTTAAATATATAAAAAATAATCATTATATATCCAGTGGTTTATTAAACACTAATCCTTTTTTGATTCCTTGCTATAAATTGGGTGTCATTGTTGATAACAATTATACATATAATGTAGAGGTAACAAAAGTTTTAGCATCTATTTTAGAAGAATTACGAACAAGAAATGAATTAGAAAAACTAACAACTATTTATTTAAGGAATATTTTTACCAAATTATCAATAAAATGTGTTGATGATGAATTAGGAAAACTTTATAGTTTAACATCTCTTGCTTTAGATAAAGATACGAATCTTCAAGATTTTGCTAACTATGTTATCGAATATCAAGAAACATCTTATATTAATAAGCATGGAAATAGTGAAGTATCATATAATAGTAGTGTTGATTATTTTAACGCTGCCATACTTGAAACTTTCAAACGTTACAATAATTTATCATTTGTGATTAATGCAGTAAAACTTTATTTAACGACAGGCAATATGAAAGGTTTTACTAGAATTAATCAAGCTCGTAAAAATCTATCGCTATATGTTGATAGGGAAAAAATTAAATCTCTTTTTGAAATGGATAACTTAGACTTTAGTATTAAGTATTATGCTTTAAAAGTTGTTACAAAAGACGTTTAAAAACGTTATTTTTCAAAGAAAATCTAAAAAACTAAAAAAAAGTGAAAAAAATGTAAAAAAAGTATTGACTTCGAAAAGACGATTTGATATATTATTAGTGCTTTCACGAGAGAAGGCATGAAAGATCTT
>CAKPGL010000007.1 GCA_934154785.1 uncultured Bacilli bacterium
CATCTCGAACACAGAAGTTAAGCTCACTAACGCCGAAGATAGTGAATGCGAAAATAGGTAGTTGCCAATTTTTTTTTTGCTTTTTTAACAAGAAACTACTTGCTCTAGTACTTTTTTTTTATTATAATGATTATGGTGATATAAATGGAATATAAAATTACTTCACGTAGTGAATTAGATACAATTGAATTAGCTCAAAATATTGAGTCAGAAAAATTTCCAAATATGGTTATTTGTTTAGATGGCGAATTGGGTAGTGGTAAAACCATTTTTACTAAAGGCTTTGCTGGTGCAATGGGAATTGAAGAGAACATTACTTCACCTACATTTACAATAATTAAGGAATATGAAGGTGAATTACCACTTTATCATATGGATGTCTATCGTTTAGATGGTGCCACTGATGGTGTTGCTATAGAGGAATATTTTACTAAAGGTGGTGTAGTTATTATTGAGTGGGCATCAACAATAAAAGATATTTTACCTAGAGAGTATTTAGGTATAAAATTTCGCCTTGTAGATGAAAACAAAAGAAATATAATTATTACCCCACATGGTACTAAATATGAGGAACTTTGTGAGGCTGTATTATGATATATCTTTTAATTGATACTTGTACTACTAATTTGATTATATCAATAATTAAAGATGATAAAATTTTGAGTAAGATTATCAAACAAAATGATGGCAATTTATCTACATATTTTACATCTTATGTTGATGATTTGTTAAAAGAAAATTCTTTGTCAATCGATGATATTGACATTATTTTTGTGGCTAATGGTCCAGGTTCTTTTACTGGCGTAAGAATTGGATTAACATTTGCTAAAGTTTTGGCGTGGGCAAAAAATATCAAGGTTGTTCCTTTTTCTAGTTTAGAATTGTTAGCATCCACTGATACAAATAAAATTAATATTCCAATTTTAGATGCACGTCGCGGATATGTGTATGCGGGTTGTTATGATACTAATTTGAGCTCTTTATTTAAAGATACTTATATTAGTATTGATGAGTTAAATGACAAGTTAAAGGATATAAAAAATATACAATATATTAGTTGTGATGAATTTGATTTTGCTGTAATTAAGCCAAATTATGATGTTCTAAGAGTTGTTGATAAACATAAGGATGATGCAGGTGTAAATCCACATACTTTAAAGCCAAATTATTTAAAGCGAACTGAAGCTGAAGAAAAATTAGGTTAATTATATGTTTGAAAAAATTGAAAGTAATACTATATCTGAATTAAATGAATTTTTAGGGACTAATAATTTACCTGTTATAAAGATAGAGGAATTTAATTCTAATCCATTTTTGCATCTTTTTGTATATAGAATTGATAACAATATAATTGGTTATTTAAATTTTTCTATTATTTATGAAAATGCTGAATTAAATCAAATTTTTGTTGAAGAAAATTTTCGTAATAAGGGCTTAGGATCAATAATTATGAGTTTCTTTTTAAATGCTTGTAACAAGTGCAATTCTATTACATTGGAAGTTCGCACTGACAATCTTCCCGCTATTAATTTATATAAGAAATATAATTTTAAAAAAGTTGCAGTTCGTAAAAATTACTATGGTGACAAAGATGCATATTTAATGCTTTATTCTGGAGGTAAAAACAATGAGTGATGTTTATATATTAGCTATTGAATCTAGTTGTGATGAAACTAGTGTTTCTATTATAAAAAATGGATGTATTGAAATAGCAACAGTAGTGTTGTCACAAATGGATACACATGCAAATTATGGTGGTGTTGTTCCAGAAATTGCTAGCCGTATGCACGTTGAAAATATAAGTTTAGTAATTGAAGAGTGTTTAAAAAAAGCAAATATGCAGATGGAAGAGGTAACTGCTATTGCTGTTACTTATGGACCTGGTTTAATAGGTTCTTTATTGGTCGGTGTACAAGCTGCTAAAACACTTGCTTTAGCGTTTAATAAACCAATTGTCCCAGTACATCATATAGCAGGTCATATTTATGCCAATAATTTAGTAAAACCAATGGTATTTCCATTAATAGCATTAGTTGTAAGTGGTGGACATACAGACCTTATTTATATGGATAAACACTATTCTTTTAAAAGAATAGGTGGTACTTTAGATGACGCAGTTGGTGAGGCTTATGATAAGGTAGCAAGAGTCATTGGTGTTCCTTATCCTGGTGGTCCATTGGTAGATAAAATGGCATTAGAAGGTGAAGATACTTATAATTTGCCACTTCCTTTAAATGATGATACTTTTGATTTTAGTTTCAGTGGATTAAAAAGTGCAGTTATTAATCTTGTTCACAATGAAAAGCAACGAGGTAACGAAATTAATCAAAAAAATTTGGCTACATCTTTCCAAAATAGAGTAATTGATATTTTAGTAAAAAAAACAATGCACGCCATGAAAGAATATAATGTCAAAAATCTTATTGTAGCGGGTGGTGTGTCTGCTAATAAGGGATTAAGAGCTAGATTAACAGAGGAATGTAATAAAAACGGTTATGGTTTAACTGTTCCAGAAATGAAATATTGTACTGATAATGCCGCTATGATTGGTGCGGCTGGTTATTATGCTTACAAACTTGGTAGAGCAACATCTTTAGATTTTGTTGCAAAAGCCACTGATAAATTAAATTAATTAAAAGGCCTTAGATTTATTGCTAAGACCTTTTTAGTTTATTCTTTAACTAATGGAGAAAAATTTTCAATAGCGTGAACTAATTTAGGATGTTTAATAACAAATTGTATAACTGGGTCATTACTTTTTGTGATAATTACTAGTGTACCTTTCAAAATAGTTATATTTATATTTTTAAATGTCTCTTGATTGTTTATTTTTAAAATATAGTTTTTTTGTTTTTTTGCATATTCTTTAGTTAAATTTAAGTGTTGAGTAAAACTATTGTAATCATACTTAATTTTTTTGTCGTAAAAAATATCATTTAAATTTAAGTAAAGTTCATTATTTTGAAAGTATTCTTTATTAATTTTAGGTATTATATCAGTTATAGTGTTTTTTTCTAGTACGCTATCGGTTGCTTTTTCTTCTTCTTTTTTGTAATCTAAAATTAGTTTAATATCTTCGTCATTAATGTTGTTGTTTTTAAGTATAGTTATTAGGATGTCATCATTTATTGTAAATAAAGGCAATGAAGATAATATTCTTTCCCTATTAGTTTCTATTTGATTTTGATTAGAATGAAATTTTTTATATTCACTACTTTTTTCCTTTCGATAAATTTCCATTAACGGACTTGCAATTTTAAATAAGTTAGTAATTTTCTTTTGGTAATATTTAATTTCTTCATCTTTATTTGTTATGTAATATTTACCACTATCATGGTGTCCACTAATACATTCTCCTGTTAGAGCCGCAACCCCAGAAACATAATTTAAGTGTTGATAAACAGCGTTTGTAGTATTCTTTAAATAGAAAGGTGAAACTTGTCCAGTCATATAAATAGGTATCCAACTTTCAAGACCTAACATCATTTCATTAAATGGTCTATCTAAATTATGAATTATATTTAGATGTAATCCTTTTTTTATACTGGCTGCAATAGCAAACATCCATTTTTTCCCAAATTCAATATCCTTAGCCATATCTTCCATTGGCATATCACTACACATGTAAATATCATTTTTGTTTTTAGATAGGACTGTAGTTTTAAAAAAATCTAGTTCACCTTGTTTCATTTGTTCAATTCCATAATAATTTTTATTTTTGCATTTATAAAAAGGAATAGTAGGAATTTTTAGTTTATCAAAATTAATAACTTTAATATAATCATTTAAGTCAAACTCGTCTAATTTTTTTAAAAAATCATCTATTTCTACAGAACTATTTTCCTTGTTAGAATTATTTGTTAACCATTTTTTCAGTGTATCGATAGTAATATTTTTATTCTCACTATTTGTTATTGAATTTAATAAAACTTTATTTTGATTGTTAACATAGTATTTTTTGTAAATAAAGGTTGCTAATGAATTAACAAACTCCTCTTTATTTGATGGAACTCTTTCTCCTTTTCTTATTCTCGATAAATAAGAAGCATCAAAATTTAAGTATTTAGCCATTTCACTCACATTAATATTTAACTCATTTATTAACTTGTTCAAATTGTTTTTAATAATAGAAAAATCTATGTCATAAATATTTTCAGATTTATAAAAATCTTCTAGAATTTTTTTGTGTTCATATTTTTGATTAGATATTTTTTCAAGCGCTAAACTTATTTTTTTTAAATTATTTTCATTTGGTATTCTATTACCATTTCTATATCGACATATTATTGAGTCTGATAGTCCTGAGTTTTCTGCTAATAATTTTGAACTACAACCGATAAGTTCAATGTATTTATTTAAAACTTCATTAAATTTCATAATATCACCATATATAATATATCAGAAAAGTGTTATAATTTCAATTGCCAAAATGTCATTGCCTTTTTGACAAGTTTTATTAAACTTTTGGTACAGTTATATTATAATTATGATGTAATATTGTGCGTATAGGAAACTATTCATATATCATAATATTAAATAGGAAGGTGAGTGTATGGCATTAATAAAATGTCCAGAGTGTTCAAATAAAATAAGTGATCAAGCTGATGTTTGTCCAAAATGTGGGTACGAATTAAAGAAAAAAACTAAAATTTCTAATTTTAACAACAATAATAAGATATCTTGGAATTCTAATTATATACTAATAATTTTAGTGGTTTTGGTAGGAGGATATTTTATATTCTTTAATAATCAGTCAAATAACAATACAAACAATACTGATAACAATAATAACAATAATAACAATAATAATACAAATAATACTACTAATAATAACAATAATAAACCTAATGTTAGTCAAAGTGGTAATTATGTATTTAATGAAAGTGGAATGTATTTTGAGTATCCTACTACATATAAGACATATGTTGATTCTCAAGGTAGTCTTTATATAGGGCAAAATATTGATTCACAGGGTGCTTTAATACCTTATATAATGATTGAAAGATATAAGAATTATACGGATCCTAGCGCTTTAATTAACGATTTTACTAGTGCACTTGCTAAAGAATATCCAGATGCAGTTATCACTATTAATATGATATCTAATTATATTGCTGATAAATACGTGTATGGTATTCAATATGCTTATACATCAAGTGGACATTATGTGGTTGATAATAGATATGCATTTTTAGTAAATAACAAAATGTATTTTATAACAACAAAAGAAGAAAATTATAACTCTAATGAAATTAATAACACAACTAGATTAATAATTGAAACACTAAAGGAGGTAAGTAACTAATGGCTTTGATAAAATGTAAAGAATGTGGAAATGAAATATCATCAAGCGCAAAGACTTGTCCACATTGTGGCGTGAAAATATCTTTATTAAAATGTCCAGAATGCGGGAAAAAATTAAATGGTGATGAAACAAATTGCCCAGATTGTGGATATCCAATAAACAAGAAAACGGCAACAAACATTATAACAGAAAACTTGGATAAAATAACTGGTGCCCAATCTAAAAGTTATGTAACTTTTAAAGACTTATTTAAAAATACATTTAAGAAACATACTGATGAAGAATTGGATAATGTTTTCGTATGTGGAACAAAGGATACCACACCTGCTTTAGATGATATTAATCCTAAGCAAGCTAGTGCTTGGGTATATTTTAGGATATTAATATTTTTCTTAATAGCCTATATACCTACTTATTTAGGTTATACTCAATATCAAAATAATAACTTTTTACCAGCGATGATAATATTAGCAGCATTTGCTGTGCCAGTAACCGTTTTGATATTCTTCTTTGAAATAAATTTATTTAGAAATATACCTTTTCATAAAGTATTGAAATACTTTATTATTGGTGGTGGAGCTTCACTTTTTGTAGCAATATTGTATTTCTCTATTCCATTTTTTGAGCAAAATACGATGGTGTTAGATTACAAGGGTGCTTTCTTTGTAAGTTTAATTGAAGAAACAGCTAAAGCATGTATAGTCGCCTTCTTCTTATTTAGAAATAAAAAATGTGATTATATATTAAATGGTTTATTAGTTGGTGCTGCAGTAGGAGCGGGATTTGGTGCTTTTGAAACAGCTGGATATATATTACGATATGGTCTTAATACTAATAGCCTTGCTATTATGTTAGAAGTTGCTAAACAAAGAGCAATTTTAGCTCCAGGTATGCATGTTGCTTGGGCCACTATTGAAGGTGCTGCTCTTATGTATGTAAAAGGTTTTGAAAAATTAGATAAGAAGCATTTTAATGATAAGAGATTTTTACTTATATGTTTAATACCAATTGCGCTTCATTGGGCTTGGGACTTACCTATAAGTACACCATATGAGATATATAGAGTATTTTTAACTGTAGCGGCTTGGGTAGTAATTATATATTTTATAAATTTAGGTTTAAAACAAATAGATGACGCTAAAGAATTAGAAAAGAGTAAAGCAAAAAAATAATTTATTTTAATAATATAAAATTGATATGAACGATTACAATTCATATCAATTTTTTTATTCTAGATTGAATTACCTAACTTAATTTTATAATACTCATTTTAGCATTGGTACTGCTATTGAAAGATATATTAACAGTTTTACTTGCTTTTAACATTAGTGTAATTACTTCTTCTGGAAGCAATTGAGTTATTATAGTTCCACTTAATTGTGTATAATAATCTGTAATTCCATCACCATTTACGTCACTACCAGTAATTATATTTTGATCTTTTTTTATTGCTAAAGTGAAAATAACATCGGTTGGAGATTCTATAGTTATAAAATAGTCAATTTTATATATTCATAGTCTATTTAATTTATTCTTAATTTTTAAATTTTCTTTTAATCGTTTTATTTACAACCTTCATTCATTATTACCACTTCAAATATTCATTATATATTATGTCTTAATACATTTATAGTGTAGTTTGCTTGCATAATTCATTAACGTTTTAAATAAAACACTATTTAGTTAATTTTTTAATTATTATATGTTCTAGCATAACTACTGTATAATACATTATAGCGGAAACTATTGCTAATAATATTACACCAGTCATAACTAGATTTAAATTAAATACTTGTGAACCATAATTTATTAGATATCCTAATCCTTCTTTAGAAACTAATAATTCTCCCATAATAACACCGTCATAGCAGGTATGGCGAGAAAATTAAAAGTAGTTCATATACTTATATTGTATTGCAATGGGAGGAATATTAATTATATCAGAAATATGTTGTTCATATTGTAATGATAGAAATATATTAAAGATAGTCTATTGTTATAGAGTAGTTAACAAAAGAAGTCAAAAAGATTTTTATTATAGTAATTATTTAAAAGATGGCATAATTTTGATGACAATGATATATATAATGTTTTAATTGTTATTAAGAAAAATAAAACTAATTTATGGAGTGGCACTATGGTATATAGGATGATTATGAAAAATATAATAAATATAGAAGTTGTTTTTTTATAAAGATATAAATCATCTTATGTATGAACTAGAACAAGAAGAGAAACAAATAATAAGTGTGCTTGAATATGAATTGGAGGTATTTAGATAACTTTGATAATCCGTCTTATGTTTATAATAATGCAAATTTTGAATTAACTTCATTGTATAATGGATGGATATTTATTGAGGGGCTTCTTAATAATTCTCTTCCATATAATCAATTAAAAAATTCTAATTTTGATATTCAAAGATAGGCTTCTAAAAATAGATTTTTAAAGTATGGTATAATATATAATGAAAGACGAATTATAATTTAAAGGTAGGTGTAAAATGAAGAATACAATCATTAAGTCATTATTAGCAGTTGTGTTCGGAATAGTTATAGGCATATTTTCAAAATGGGGAGATGTTATACCTGGTGATAATTTAATAAAATATTTTGGGTGGATATCTACAGGTGTTATTATTTGGTTGGTAATAGGTTCATTTTTAATTATCAAAACTAAGAATAGAAAAGAATTTAGTATTGTTTATTTATTATTTATGATATCAATGCTGATATCGTATTATATTTTTTCTCTATTGATTGTTAAATACTTAGTTAAAAGAATAGTAATATTTTGGATTATAATATTTATTGGATCATTTATCTTAGGAAATATAATATACGGTAAAAAAAATACTAATTTGTTTAGAATATTATTTATTCTAGCTTCAATAATATTTTTGATATATGATGCCATAGAAATAAATGGAATTAACCTAATAGCTATTATTCCTGAATTATTAATGGTTGTATACGTTTTAATTATTATTAGCAAAAGCATAAAGAAAACTAAAAATTAAATAACAATTATTTAGTTAAATTATAATTTTGTTATAGAAGGAGGAAACAAATGAAAAATGAATTGATAATTAAAAAATGTTTAAAATGTGGTGCATTGGTTGAGGTAATCAATGACTGTAACTGTGGTGACTGTGGAATAACTTGTTGTGGTGAACCTATGGTAAAGTTAATTTCAAATAGTGTTGATGCATCGCTTGAAAAACATATTCCAACTTTTGAACATATAGGTGATGAAATACTTGTTAAAGTAAATCATGTTATGGAAAAAGAACATTTTATTGAATGGATTGCACTGGTTAATGATAAAGATATTTATAAAGTTAAATTATTGCCAGAACAAAATGCAGAATGTAAATTCAAATATATGAAGGGATCAAAATTATATGCCTATTGTAATAAGCATGGACTTTGGTCTTGTGATACAGAACAATAGTTATTTGTATTATAATTGTTAAAAGTCTTTGACAAACTTCCAAAGACATTTGATAGAAATCCACTACTAACATATATATAATTGTTAGTGAAAGGAGGAAGAAGAATGAAGTTAGGAGATAATATTTTCAAGCTAAGAAAAGATTGTAAACTTTCACAAGAACAATTAGCAGAAAAAGTTGATGTTACTAGACAAACAATATCAAATTG
>CAKPGL010000008.1 GCA_934154785.1 uncultured Bacilli bacterium
AATTTAAAAATAGAAATATGAAAGATACAATAAAGGATACAGTTGAGTGGATGAATAAAAAGTAAAAATAAATAATAATGCAAATTGCAATTTGGAAGTGATGTGTAAAGAGTGAAGTAGAAAGTAATCATAATTTTAGTAGCCATAATTTTATTAGTCTTATTGTTCCCAATTAGAAATTAGTTAAAAGATGGTGCCAAAGTAGAATATAAGGCATTTAAGAACTACTATGTTTATGAAATGATCCTTATATTGTTATTAGCAATTATAGTTATACCGAATATTATACTGACAATAAATAATATGATTCCATTTAATATAACAATCATTAGTACACTTTTAATTATTATTGTAGCACTTCCTATTATAGTGCTTGATATAAAGAACGATTTAGATATTAAAAATATACATCAATATTATTTAAAGGAAGAGAAAATACCAGAATACAAAGACAATACAAAAATTTTAAATGTATGCTTGATAATTAGCGTAGTAGTTTTAATTATTTAGGCAATTATAACAATACCAAATATTACAAAAACGGAAAATTTAAGTGAAATTGAAAACACATTTGTCATTACTACTAATAAGGGTAATAACATTGAAACGCAATATGAAATGTTTAATGGATTTAAAATAAAGATTCCAAGTTAATTTAAAATAATGAGTGATGAATTTGTTAATGTTAAATATTCAAATAGAAATGCACCATCACTTATTTTTAATTCTTTTGTTTCTATATTTAACATATAATCAACTCCTTTACATAACAAAAAAACTAACTATTTCTAGTTAGCATTTATTACTCTCAGAAGTTAATTCCCGAGTTTCCTATCAATCTGGAGCGGATGATGGGAATCGGACCCACGTTATTAGCTTGGAAGGCTAGAGTTCTACCATTGAACTACATCCGCATATAAAACACAAATTAATTTGTGTGACCTCAAATTAAGTAGGCAATATAAATTATACGTATCTTTCTAAAAAAAGTCAACAAAAAATAGTTAAAAACGTAAAAAAAATTAATTTTGTTGCTATTTAGTACTATAATCATAATTATTTTATGTAAATTTATAAAAAAATATTCTAAAAAATAAAATATAATGTTATAATATGAACGTATTTAAAAGCAAAGAAACAGAGAAGTAAACTTTATTTTTATTTAAAGAGAGCTAGTGACTGGTGTAAACTAGTAATAAAATAATTTTGAATAACACTGTGGAGTTACTTATCGAAATAGTAGTAGGTTAAGTCGGGATAAAACTCGTTAGTAATATAATAGTTAAAAACTATGAGTGATTATATAGAAATATATAATAATAAGGTGGCACCACGGATACAGTTATTCGTCCTTAATTGGATATAACTGTTTTTTTATTAGAAAGAAGGATTTATATGATAGAGAAAGAAAAACTACAGATGTATGCTGAAAAATTATTCTTTAGAATGAATGATGAGGAGTATACGACATTACAACAAGAATTTGATGTTATTCTAAAACAAATGGATATTATTGATAAAATAGAAGGTATTAGTAGTGTTGCACCAATGACTTTTCCTTTTGAAAAAGAAGGTACAGCCTTTAGAGAAGATATTGCTAATGACAATTTAAAACCAGAAGAAGTAGTTAAAAATGCTAAAGACGTTTATTTTGAACAAGTAAAAGTACCAAAGGTGGTGGAATAATATGGAATATATGAATAAAAGTATAGATGAAATAAGAGTTTCTTTAGATAATAAAAGTGTTACTAGTGAAGAATTATTTACAGAAGCAAAAACAAAAGCTTTAAAATATCAAGATGCTTATAATTCATTTGTAACTATTTTAGAAGATTATCAAAATAATGGTACTAAAGAAACTATTTTAACTGGTATACCTTATGCTTTAAAAGATAATTTTTCTACTAAAGATATTTTAACTACAGCGTCAAGTAATATTTTAAAAGATTATGTTCCTATATATGACGCTACAGCCTATAAAAAATTAAAAGAAGCTGGTGCTATTTTAGTAGGAAAAACTGTTTTAGATGAACTTGCAATGGGTGGTACTGGTACTACAGGACATACAGGAATAGTTAGAAATCCTTGGAATAAAGATAGACAAATAGGTGGTTCTTCAGCTGGTTCTGCTGCTAGTGTAGCACTAGGTATAGTTCCATTTGCCTTAGGTAGTGATACCGGTGACTCTATTAGAAAGCCAGCAGCATTTGGTGGGGTAGTAGGATTTAAACCAACTTATGGAAGAATCTCACGTTTTGGGTTATTTGCATTCGCATCTAGTTTAGACCATGTAGGTTGTTTTACAAGAAGTGTAAAGGATGCTGCTTATGTAACTGATATCTTAAAAGGCAAAGATGAACATGATATGACTTCTTTAAATGATGATGATAAAAACTATGTAGATACTTTAAATAATTCTATTAAGGGTAAAAAATTATTTTATATAAAAGAAGCTTGTAATTTAGAAAACTATAAAGATTCAAATGATAAAGAACTATTAGAAACATTAAACAAATTTAATGAAACAATTATTAAAGCAAAAGAAATTGGTTTTGAAGTAGATGAAATAGAATTTGGTAAAGATTTACTAGAGGCATTATATCCAACTTATATGTCAATTTCCTGTGCTGAAGCAACTAGTAACTATGCTAATCTTACTGGTATACAGTTTGGTATTAGAGGTGAAGGTAAATCTATTGAAGAAATAATGTTTGATGCCAGAACTAAAGGATTCTCAGAATTAATTAAACGTCGTTTTATTTTAGGAAGTTATATCTTACAGAAAGAAAATCAAGAAAAATTATTCAAGAATGCTGGTAGAATTCGTCGTATGGTAGTAAATCGTATGAATGAATTATTTAAAGAATATGATGGTATGATTATGCCAGCAAGTGGTGGTATAGCACCTAAGTTTGGTCAGAAAACAGATCAATTATCAGATAGATACTTAATTCTTGAAAACCATTTAGTAATTGGAAACTTTGGAGGATTTCCTAGTATAACTATTCCTAGTGGTTTTGTAAATGATATGCCAATAGGTATTAATATTACTGGTCGTGCTATGGAAGATGATTTAGTTTTAAATATGGCATATAAATTAGAAGAAGTTCTAGGTTATAAGGGTCAAGTAAAGGAGGATGAATAATATGTATGATGTTGTTATTGGTTTAGAAATACACTGTGAATTAAAGTCAAATTCTAAAAACTTTTCTGGAGCAACCAATGGTTATTGTGAACAACCTAATACACAAGTTTCTCCTATTGATTTAGGTTTACCGGGAATTATGCCTTTCTTAAATAAAGAAGCAGTAAAGAAAGCTGTTAAAGTTGCTAAAGCTTTAAATTGTAAAATACCAGATAGAATGATATTTGATCGAAAAAATTATTTTTATCCAGACTTACCAAAAGGCTATCAAATAACACAAGTAACCGATCCTGTTGGTACTAATGGTTACGTAATGTTTGAATTAGATGGTGAAGTAAAAAAAGTATTAATTCATGATACTCACTTAGAGGAAGATACTGCTAATATGGAGCATATGTCTGCTTATTCATTAATTAACTATAATAGATGTGGTGTTCCATTGCTTGAAACAGTAACTGAACCTTGTATGTCTTCTTCTAAAGAAGCAATAGCGTTCCTTGAAACTTATAGAACTATTTTACTTTATTTAGGTGTAAGTGATGCAAGAGCGGATCAAGGACAAATTAGATGTGATGTTAATATTTCTTTAAAACCAAAAGGTAGTACTGTTTTAGGTACACGTACAGAAATGAAAAATATTAACTCATTTGCTAATGTTAAACTTGCTATTGAAAGTGAAATAAGAAGACAAGAAGAAATTTTAAATAATGGTGGAAAAATTGAACAGGAAACTAGACGATATGATGAAGTAAATGATTGTACGCATTTAATGCGTTCTAAAGAAGACGCTATTGATTATAAATACTTTATTGAACCAAATATTCCACCCGTACCTCTTACTAAAGAATTTTTAGAAGAAGTAGAAAAAGAAATACCTATGTTAAGATATGATCGTTTAGTTAAATATAAGGAAGAATATAATTTAACTGAAGTAGAAGCAAATACTTTAACTCGTGAAAAAGAAATATCAGATTACTTTGAAGAATGTATTAAACTAGGCATTAATCCTAAGATTGTGACTAATTGGATTACTGGTCCAATAATTAGTTATTTGAATAAAGAAGAAATTAGTATTAATGATATTTATTTAACACCAACATTATTAAATGAATTAATTAATTTACAGAATGATGGTAAAATATCTTCTAAACAAGCTCGTGAAGTCTTAGAGAAGGTATTAGAAGAAAAGAAAAATCCTACTTTAGTAGTAGATGAATTAGGAATAAAACAAATAGGTGATGATAATACTATTAGAGAGATTGTCACTCGTTTATTAGATGCACATCAAGATTTAATTGAAGATTATAAAAAAGGTAAGAATGTATTTAACTTCTTTGTTGGTAGTGTTATGAAAGAAACTAGGGGTCAAGCTAATCCCGCTATGACAGCTAAGATAGTTAAAGAAGAAATAGAAAAGAGGTAAATCATGAAAGATTTATATGAAATTTATAAAGAATTAGATAAGTATATAGATACAGACATAACTATTCAAGGATGGATTAGAAATCATCGTAAACAAAAAGAATTTGGTTTTATAGATTTTAGTGATGGAACAACACCAAAACATTTACAAGTGGTTTATGATAATTCACTAGATACTTTTGATGAAATAGCTAAAATACATATAGGTAGTGCGGTTAGTGTTACAGGTAAATTAATTAAGTCACCTAAAGAAGGACAAGAAGTTGAATTAGTTGCGGCTTCTGTTACTTTAGAAGGGGATTGTCCAGATGATTATCCACTTCAATCAAAAGGTAGACCAACAAGAGAATTTTTAAGAGAAATAGCGTACCTTCGTCCACGTACTAACTTATTTAACGCTGTATTTAGAGTACGTAGTGTAGCGGCTTATGCTATTCATAAATATTTTCAAGATAGAGGATATGTTTATTTTCATGCTCCATTAATTACTGCTAGTGACTGTGAAGGAGCAGGGGAAATGTTCCAAGTAACTACACTTGATTTAAATAGATTAAAGGATGCTAAAGAGGTAGATTATTCTAAGGACTTCTTTGGAAAACAAACTTCTCTTACTGTATCAGGACAACTTCAAGCAGAGACATTTGCTATGGCTTATAAAAAAGTTTATACTTTTGGTCCAACTTTTAGAGCGGAAAACTCTAATACTAAGACCCATGCTTCTGAGTTCTGGATGATTGAACCAGAAATAGCATTCTGTGACTTAGAAGGTTTAATGGATATTGAAGAAGATATGCTAAAATACGTAGTTAAATATGTTTTAGATAATTGTAGTGAAGAAATAGAGTTCTTTAATAAATTTGTAGAACAAGGTTTAAAAGAAAAACTTACTAAATTAGTAAATAGTAAATTTACTCGTATCTCACATGAAGATGTAATAACAATTTTAAAGAATGCTGATGTAAAATGGGAATTTACTCCAGAATATGGAGAAGATATTGCTAAAGAACATGAAAAATATATTACTGAACACTTTAATGGCCCAGTATTTATTACTAATTGGCCAAAGGATATAAAAGCATTTTATATGAAACAAAATAGTGATGGTAAAACTGTTGCGGCAGTAGACCTTGAAGTACCAGGTGCTGGTGAATTAATGGGTGGTTCACAACGTGAAGAAAACTATGATAAACTAATAAATCGTATGAATGAGTTAGGTATGTCCCAAAGTGGTATGGAATGGTATATTAATTTACGTCGCTTTGGAGGATGTACACATTCTGGATTTGGAATGGGCTTTGAAAGATTATTAATTTATTTAACGGGTGTTGATAATATACGTGATGTAATACCTTATCCTAGAACACCAAAAAATTGTGAATTCTAATAGAATTCCTTTTTTATTGACAAATGGTGTTAGTTTAAGTATTATATATGGCGAGGTAATGCGAGTGGTAGAAAGTATTAAATTAGTACCAATTGAAAGTAATAAAATAACTATTATCACAGGAATAATTTATTCTGATGAACCACTAAAGAACATATTTTCTTTAGAAAACTTAGTATCAAGACAATTAAATAGTGTTTATGCTTTTAAAATATTATATAAAGATTGTGTTTGCGGTTTTATTAATATGATTTATAATGAAAGAGAAAACTACATAGAAGTAGATGTTGGTATAAAGGAAAATTATAGAAATAAAGGTATTGGTAGTACAGCTTTAAAAATGTTAAAAACATTTTGTATAAATAATATGGCTTTTAGTGATATGGAAATAATCGCCCAGGTACAAAAACAAAATATCGCAGGTATTAAAGTTTTAGAAAATAATGGTTTTAGTAAAAAAATTGAAAATAAAGACTATAAGTATTACAAAATAAAATAGTCTTAGGGGGAAAATAATAATGAAAATTGTAACTAAGTTAGGTGTTATCACTTTACTAGTACCAATGATAACTTTTAATAATTGTAAATTACAAGCATCTTTAATAAGTAAGGAAGTTAATGATGATAATATTAGTATTGAATTTTCTTCTTTAAAGGATATTCATTATCCAAATTGGTTCAATTCTAGTTTGAAAATTAGTATTGATAATGTTGATTTAAGAGAGTTTAACAAATTTCGCCAAAAGGAATATATACTTCATGATACATTTATGCAAGATATATTTGAGGTTCATAGTACAGATTTTATGATAAGTCCTACTTTGAAAGATGAATTTGATGCAGTAATTAATTCTAGTATAAAAGGTTTTTCTTTTTATGTTACTAGTATGGATAAAAAAATAAGTTTTGGCTATAACCCCGATCAAAAGTATTCTTGTGCAAGTTCTATTAAAGGGCCTTATTCTTTATTTTGTTATAAGCAACTTGAAAAAGGTGTTAGCAGTTTAGATGAAGTAATAAACTATGGTAATGAGTTTTATTCTACTGGTACGGGAATAATGCAAAATGTATCACAGAAAAGTTATACAATTAGAGATATTTTATATAATACAATTCATTATAGTGATAATATTGGTTACGGAATGTTATATAATCATTTTGGAGTAGAAGAATATAATTTAATGATTGAATCTTTAGGATGTAATTATTTAAAACTAACACCTTATTCTAAGTGGGGATTTGCATCTCCTAGAGAAATGGTATTAGTATGGCAAGAAATATACAATTATAAAGATACTGAATATGGTAGAATATTTTTTGATGACTTATTAAATGCTAAATATAATTTTATAAAGAATAGTTTACCTAATAAAGATATAGCACATAAATCTGGCTATAGTATACGTGGTTATAATGATCATGGTATTGTTTTTGATACTATTACACCTTATATAATTTCTATAATGTTACCTTATCCAGATGAAACAGATAATCATAAAGAAGTATTAAGTAAGATAGTTAAATTAAGTGATAAAGTTATTGAAGAATATAATATTTATTTAGAAAATAACAAAGCAAAAGAGTTAACAAAATAAAATGTTAACTCTTTTATAAAAGAAAAACCTTGATTTTAAGGTTCAAATCATAATGGCGGAGCAGGAGGGATTTGAACCCTCGCACCAGGTTTCCCCGATCTACACCCTTAGCAGGGGCGCCTCT